>CAZGSP010000050.1:0-4163 GCA_964528565.1 uncultured Pseudomonadales bacterium
CCCCCCGGGGGGGGGGGGGGGAAGTCTCTATCGAAGGTGTTTCATGAGTCTTGATATACGGGATATTCGTTTTGGTCGCGATTCATGGTTGTCATGTAGCCAAGTAAAGAATCCTCGGTTATAAGATGAATTGGTGAAGAAGTCGTGCAGACCGGGACCATAACCAAGTAGGGTGGCGCCGGTATCGGCGGTGATCTCGCCTATTCTTTTCGGCCAGGAGGTAAAAAGGCGAACCGAGATGGCTAGACCAAAGATGATTATGTATCCGGGGATTTGGGGATAGATAAATAGCAAGATTGGAGCCATTGTGACGGTGTAGACGTATATCAATTTGATAATATTGGATAAAAAAATGTCCCTTAATCCGTCCGAGAAGCGAACGTGGATAATTTCGTGGGCCAAGACCGACTGAAGCTCATGGTCCGGTCTGTCCAGTATCCCATCCTCAAGTATGAGATAGGCTGAGTCGTGCCGGGTAACGACCCCGGTGCTGTAGTCTTCTTCGGCCGGAAGATAATGGGTAGGATGACGGTTAAGGTTACATAGGCGCAAGATCGGTTCTGCCAAGTGCTTGACCCTACTTAGCTGTGGTTCTGCCAGAGGTTTTATGCCATAATTTGACGGCCTAAAGTACGTTCTAAGTTCTTTAATTACTTCCACGCCAAGGAGGACAAAGGGTGCAAAGACCAGAAGAGCAGATAGGCCGAGTCCGAACATTTCTGCGATAAATGAATATACGTAAAAGGCCAGTCCAAGTAGGACGACGACGGAAACCAGTATCGAAAAGAGGGAGTACAGATTCCGAAAAAATAGATAGGACCGAAGATTGGCGTCCAGGGCAACCTCCCGTAGAAAGATTTAAAAGTTCTTGTCCCATATTGTACCAAATTGCCAAAAAAAAACCCCCCCCCGGGGGGGGGGGGGGATGGCGGGGCGGTGAGGGGTGGTCACTTCTTCTTTTTGAAGAGTCTACCAAACCACTTGGTGGGATCAAAGCCCATGGCGAAGTACAGATAGGCGTAGATGAGGATCTCGATGTATTCCTCTGGGAACAGAGGAAGGATGAACTGGCCGAGTACCAGCAGGCCGGCGACGACCAGAAGAAAGAAAAGAACTCCCTGAACGGTAAAACGAGGCGGTTTTTCCGGTAGCGTCTCGGGAGTCGGCTCTTTCTCGATCGATTTTTCGGGCTGGAAGTCCTCCGGTTTGAAGGGTGGTTTGTTTCTTGAGTTGTGGTCCAGAAAATCGTCCGAATAGTCTTGAGGAAAACCACGCGTAGGAATCGGCATTTAAAGTACCTCCTATTTCGAATTATAACGACTCGATCATTGCGTCGACATAGACAATAACTTTGATCAGGATATCGTATAAAGCATGTATAAGCATAGCGAAGGGTAGGCCAAAGCTAAAAACAAAACAGAACATCAGCATACCGATCACCCATGAATTGACCCAGCCGATACAGCCTTGATATGAGTGTCCGTCCTGAAACTTACCATTGGCGGAGATCAGAGCGGCTCCAACCATCCACGAATAACCAAATAGTTGACCGGAAAGCTTTCCCAGGGTTAGCCAGTTGATGGCGGGGATCATGACCTTTACATACCAAAATTTGGTGAAGATGAGCAGGGCGGTAAAGTCAAAAATTCCAACAATCACCAAGATGACCAGACAGATCGTACTGATAAACAGGCCGGTGGATTTGCTTTCGATGACAGCGTATGCCACCAGTCCGAGAACATTGATGCCGACCACGGCCAATATCAGAGAGAACCACGGTAAGGATAGTAATGAACCAATCCAGCCAATTGAGGATAGCCATCCAATAAGCCAGTTATCAAGCGTGAACCCAATGATAAGAGAGAAAAAGATGAGCCAGCGAAAGGCGGCTTCTTCAAAAATGCCGGCCTTGATACTGGTCCACAAGTTGTACCCAAGTTGAGTCTTGATTTCTCGATTTTCCTTATGACCGTTCCGGGTTAGAAGCGTGGCGATGAGAGTTAGGGCCGGTCCAAGCAACAGCAGGGTCCAGGGTAGGTTGGAAAACGCTTCCCAACTGAAGCGAAAAAAGAAAAGCTCTCCCAGTTTGAACGGGACGACTGCGGGGAAGAAGTGCATGATGACGATCAAAAAAACAAAGCTAATAGCCAAGCTAATGTAGAAATTTGCCGTGTTGACGGCAGGGGTGGTCTTGCTTTCCAAGATAACCTCCTTTGAAGATGTAAACGAGCTAGGTTAGCAGCCTATATATTACCACATTTGTGGCCGGATGGTACAAGATTTTTGGGGATTAAGTGAGGGATTTGAAGCCGGAGATGGTGAACTCAAGAACTTCTTCCAGGTCACCCTCCATGATCTCTTTGAGATTGTGCCAGGATTTGTCCAGCCGGTGATCGGTGAGGCGGTTCTGGGGGAAGTTGTACGTTTTAACCTTTTCGGCACGCATGCCTGAGCCTACCGCTTGAGACCGTTTGTCCGACTGGGCGCTGAGGCGCCTCTCTTCCTCCTGTTGCCAGATCTTGGAACGGATCATGTTGAGGGCAATCTCCTTATTCCTAGCTTGATACCTTTCCTCGTGAACAAAGACGGTGAGGCCGGTGGGTTTGTGAGTGAGGCGCACGGCGGTGTTTACCTTGTTGACGTTTTGGCCTCCCGGCCCGCCTGCACGGGTAAATTGCCACTCCAGGTCTTGTTCCTTAACTTCGAGCTGGTTGGACTTGATTTCGGGTAGGACGGCCACCGTAGCGGTGCTGGTATGTATCCGGCCGGAAGACTCCGTTTCCGGAACTCTTTGAACCCGGTGAACCCCGGATTCGTACTGAAAAGTCTCAAAGGCTCCATGATCCCATAAAGAACGGTCCGGTCGGCTGACCCTCAGGACTCCTTCGTCGATATTTTCGATTGAAAAACCGTGTTCCTGACAGAAACGGGAGTACATACGGAGCAGATCTCCGGCAAAGATCTTTGACTCGTCTCCTCCGGCGGCGCCTCGGATCTCGATGATGGCGGGGGAGTTGTCGAAGTTTTCGGCAGTCTCTTCTTCGGGAGACTCGGTGATCTGGCTCGAAAGGAGATTGTCCAGCTGGGCTTTGAGGCGGGCCACCTCCCCTGTAGCCAGGGAGCCCAGTTCCGGATCCGAGACCAGAGCCTCATTTTCCTTGATCTGGGACTCGATGCGGGCGATTTCGGCCTGTAAATACGGGTTATCCATGACAAATCAATTATCAGTTAACAATTTCCAATTAGCAAATGAATAAGGCCAGGGAGCTTTGATCTATACGGAGGCTACCGGAGCATCTTTGACTTCGGACTTCTTTTTGACTTCGAGCATCTCTTTGAGGGACTTGGGGGTTCTGTCAACGGCTTCCGTCTTTTTATTCTTCGGTACATAGCCCGAAGCGGCCTTGCGTTTGGCGATGAACTTATCCACTCTACCCATAGCGTCGATAAACTTCTGGGTGCCGGTGATAAAGGGGTGACATTTGTCACAAACGTCAATGTGGAGGGTCTTCCGGGATCCGCCCACGGTAAAGGAGTTACCACAGGCACAGGTAACGCTCATTTCTTCGTAAATAGGATGAATATTCTGTTTCATTGCTTTGATATTGTATCACAGAAAGCCGATTTGGGCACAAAAAAGGAGCCCCGGAGGGCTCCTAAAACTAACGTACGGAGAGGGGGTTGAAGATCGTGACCACCAGAGGGTCACTGCTCCCCCCATAGGGGGTTACCTTCCACCCGAACTGGTCCACCTGGTAAAAACCGGTGGTTTTTTCGAACGTCCTGTCGACGGCGGCATTCTTCATGTCGCCGGCGAGCTCTGCGAACTGCGGAGTGCCATCGGCATGGTAGCCGACTAGAACTACCACATGGCTATAGGTGTTATAGCCATTGTGGCTAATTGCGGTCTGGAAGTAGATGATACTTCCGGGTTCAATCCGTCCCCAGAGATTTCCGTTCAGGAAATCAATGAGGGGAGCGGACCAAATGCGGCTCGGGTAGTTGGCTTTGAGCCAATCCACCTGAGCAACCACACTGGTCCAGGGGAACGGATTTACAGACTCCGCTCCAGGATTGAACGGTCCGTTCACGGACCATCCGAGTGCCCGCAGGTACTCCCCGATATACGAGGAGCAAAAACGGTACTCCTCCCAGGAGTAGTC
>CAZGSP010000051.1:0-2997 GCA_964528565.1 uncultured Pseudomonadales bacterium
AAACCCCCCCGCTTCCGGGGGGCTTTTTCATACCTGGTCGGCATCTACATCCCAAATATGGATCTTAGAACCATTTCAACATTCCTATGGACCAGTACCACGATCCTCACAAACGAGTACACGACTCCCGAAATTACCAAAACTGCACCCAAATAGGCCATATTTCCTCCAATCCTCCGTCAGTTAAAGTATTTCCGTATTATACCAATCGGTACTTTCCGCCGGACTCGGTGATCATGCCACAGAGGGTCAGCTCCGTCAGCTTCCCCAGCACCTGCGCCACGCTCATCTTCAACAGTCTCGTCAGCTCATCTACCGATCTTTCCCCGTCAGCCAAAAGAGATAGCACCGGATCGTCAATTTGGTTAACTTCCAGCTTCATTTGGCCCGGCAGTAATCCCATCTCTTTCAGAATCTCTTCCGCGCTCGTCACCGCCTTGGCCTTCCCATCCCTTATGAGCCCATTGGTCCCCTCCGCCACCCGGCTCGTCACCGGACCGGGGACAGCCAGCAATTTCTTCCCAAACCCGGTTGCCAGCCTGGCCGTGATCATGCTTCCGGACTTGGCCGAGCCTTCTATCACCAGCACGGCATCCGAAATCCCGGCCACGATCCTGTTTCTTTGAGGAAAGTACCACAGCAAGGGAGTCGTCTCCCCCTCATATTCCGACACTATCAAACTATCAACTTCTAGTATTTTCCGGTACAAATCTTCATCTTCCCGGGCTACCGGCCAATCGATTCCCCAGCCCAAAACAGCAATTGTTTTCCCTCCATTCTCGATACACGCCCGGTGCGCCGTCTGATCCACCCCATACATAAAGCCGGATACAATGGTCACTCCCCGCTCGACCAGTAAGGGCATCCATTTCTCGATCACCCGGGCTCCATAATCCGTCATCCGTCTGGACCCGACGATAGCCAGCTTCGGACTGTCGTCCAAAAGCAGGTCGATCTTCCCCTTGTAATACAAGCTCTTTATCTCCAGCTTTACTCCTTTCAAACTCACGCTCCATTTTTCCTTGTCTAGCTCCATTTATTTTTCGATAAAAGTCAATATACGAATACCCATATCACTAAAATATATCAAAACAAAGTCCTCTGCGAAGGGGCAAAAGCTTGAATCTTTGGCATTTATGTAGTATCCTATGGGCTGTACGTTGAAAACCCTATCTCACAAGGAGGAAGTATGTTTGGGTTAGTGATTGTCAGTACGATAATATGTACTTTGGTCGGTCTTGTCGGCCAGTTCTTTTTCGATCGTGACCCCGGCAAGATGATGAAGTGGCTGGGCTTCAGCCTATTAGGGAACTTTGCCCTAAACCTCATTCTGGTTTACTTAATCATGCCGGCGCTTACCGGCCCCTTGGGCGGATATCAGTATTTATTGATTCCGCTCATTATCAACGCCTGCTTTGCAGGCATGATATGGCTGATTAAATCATCAACTTCATATGACTCGGAAACTACCCCGAGACAAGGTGAAACAGTTGGTTCCACGGCGGCTATTTGTTTGCTTCTTGTGGTGATGTTTTTTATCACCTGGGCAACGAACTGGACTAATGCAGCCGGCAAGTACAAGGCAAACATTATGCCTGTGACACCCGCGTTAGCGGATACATTTCCTTCGACCGACACGGAACACTTACCCATGGTGCCTTTGTCGCACGCTATGGCCAAAGGCAGCCGGGCACTGACCCAAAGCGGGCAGAACCTGGGCTCGATCTACAGGCCCGGCACTTACTCTTTGCAGAACGTCGCCAACCATCTGTACTGGGTGGCACCTCTCTTGTACCAAAACGTTTTCGCCAACCTGGCAAATCAAGTTACCCCCGGGTACGTGGTCGTCGACGCGGAAAATCCCGATGCCGACGCGGTCCTCAAGACCGATCACCCGATCCATTACATGCCCGAGGCCCTGTTCAACCAGGATGTGGTTCGGCATGCTTACCTCAACGGATATTCGGGCTACCGGCTGATGGATCCGACGCTTGAGTGTGACGATGAATGGAACTGTTTCTTCACTCTCGATGCCAGTCATTTCGTAGCCGGGTTCACCGGTACTTACGTAGAAAAGGTTCTGGTGATCAATGCCGAGACCGGTGAGATAACCCCGTATACCTTTGTAGACAAACCCGCCTGGGTTGACCGTGTAATTCCCCTGGCCGCCATACAAGAATACGTTGATTGGTACGGCAACTGGGCGAACGCCAACTTCTGGTGGAACTGGTCCGGAAAGAATCGCGAGATGTCTGCCAATGATACTGCGCCGATTGCTTGGAGCTCACTTGACCAGTCTCCGGTAGCTCAGTTCGAGATGACCTCTCAGAATACCTCCGATTTTGCATCTACCGGCATCTTGCTGGTGGACACCAATGAACTTCGGGCGACACGATATCCGATCTTTGGAATTGCAGTTGGTTCACAGGTTTCCAAAGCTTTCAATGATACCCCTGGTAACAAGGTATACCAGTATCCGCATACCAACCCGATCCTGGTCAAGATCTTTGATCGTTTGACTTGGTTCACGGTTTATGTGGCGGATTCTTCGGACACGGCCATGTTTGTGGGCGTTGGTCTGATGGACGCCGAGTATACCGGTCCTAATAACGTGATCATGGCCACCTCGAAAGAGGAAGCCCTGGCACGTTATCACCAATGGGTAACGAACCGTCCCTCCAATACGACCGACGTGTCCGGTTCCGCCGAGGATCTGATCTTTTCCGGAACCATCATGATTATCCGGTCCGAAGTCCAAAATGGCACAACGTATTATTTCTTCTATGCCACGGATACTGCAGGAGTGACTTCACCCATCGTATTCTTCGGCATCGCCGACCTGGCGACTGCTGAGCTTCGGTTCGCTCAGAACGGTGATCCGGTCAGTTTTACCTACAAGCTGGCGGAGAATGGCATGGCGTCGGTGAGTACCTTCGACGACCTGGCTATTCCTCCGACTCCTTAAATATCTCTCCCCCCCCCCCCCCCCCCCCCCCC
>CAZGSP010000052.1:0-10420 GCA_964528565.1 uncultured Pseudomonadales bacterium
TTTACGGGCTTGAGTAGCGCAGTTTATCTAGCCGATAGAGGAATCACTCCGATAATTTTTGAAGCGAATGAGTTTTGTGGGGGTTTGGCACGGGGATTCTCCAAGGAAAATTGGCAATGGAGTTTGGAGCATTTCTATCATCATATCTTTACCAACGACCGGGAAATTAGCGCACTAGCGACTAAAGTCGGATGCAAGTTGGAAATCAAAAAACCATTGACGACAAGTTTTTTCCGAGCCGAAGAGATCGAGCTGGATTCGCCTTTGTCACTATTAAAATTTTCCGGTCTTGATCTATGGTCCAGACTGCGAATGGGGTTTGGACTCTTGATGTTGAAGATAATTCCCAATGGTCTATTTTTGGAAAGGTACAGGGCGACAGAGGTACTGCCCGGGCTTCTGGGAGAAAAGGGTTACCGATTAATTTGGGAAAAACTACTAAAGGCGAAGTTTGGCCCTTATGTCGGCGAAGTGAATTTGGCCTGGTTTTGGAGCCGGGTAGCCAAAAGAACCAAGAAACTCGGATACTTTGAGGAAGGATTCACGGGACTATCCGGAAAAACCGAGGAATATGTCAAAAAACACGGAGGAAAGATCAGGACCGGAGTGGAGATGAAATCCATAAAAAGTGAAGATAGCGGAGTGGAGGTGAATGGAGAAAGATTTGACGCGGTAATAGTGACAGTGCCGGCGCCGGTAGCCAAAAAAATAATTAAAGAAGTAAAGATCCCGGAAATTAATTATTTATGGGGACAAACATTGATTCTTGCGGTATCGGGAAAACTAATCAAGGGATATTGGATGAATGTACTGGAAAAAGACTATCCGTTCCTTGTAGTGGTAGAGCATACCAATATGATCGATAAGAAAAGATATGCCGGCAACCGGCTGATCTACTTGGGCAATTACTTACCGGAGGGCCATAAACAATTGAAAATGACGAAAGAAAGACTAGTTAATTTATATCTCCCCTTTTTGAGAAAAATAAATAAACGTTTCCGCAAGAAATATATCAAAGAATCATTTCTTTTTAGAGAGCCCTTTGCTCAGCCGGTTTTCCCGGTCAACTATTCCGGAGCGATCCCCCACCCTCGGGTGTTCCCCCGTGTATATTTAGCTAATATGAGTATGGTGTATCCCTTTGACCGGGGAACAAATTATGCCGTCAAACTCGGGCAAGAGGTGGCTCAATTAGTCAAGACCGATCTAAATCAATAAATGTTTACTTCCGACTTACTGATTATTTTACGGGTTTATTTAATTAGTTTCCTTCTTCAGATTATCAGTTTTCCCCTGACGAAAAAAATCTTTGCCGGACAACCCGACGTAGGTTACCCCTTTTCCCGTTTGTTCACCACCTTAATGGCCTCACTTATTATCTGGGAAACAGCCAATCTGGGTCTACCCACCAATACAAACGAGGGTCTTTGGGTGACAACGGTGGGACTCATACTTTTAAACTTAGGGCTTATTTTTAGAAACGGTTGGGGTAGTATCAAGATCTCAAAAGAAACCCTGAAAATCGTCGTGATCGAAGAGTATCTGTTCCTCGTCGGTTTACTGGGAGTAGCTCTGATCAGAGGATTTTTACCCAATATCGATAGTTTGGAAAAATTTATGGATTTTGGGTTTGTGAACCGCTATCTCCTGTCCTCGACTTTACCGGCCACGGATATGTGGCAAGCGGGAAAATCGATAAATTACTATTCTTTCGGGCACTTTTGGAGCAGTACCCTGATCCGCTATTTTGGCACATCGGCGACGGTGGGATACAATTTGGTCTTAGCCTTTATCGCCGGTTTGTCGCTTTCGATGGCTTTTTCCATTTCGTACTATCTTGCCGGAGCCCGGAGACACGTGGCGGGAATTATAGGGGGACTGGCCGGAGCTTTTGCCACGGTAATGGCGGGCAATACACACGTGATCTGGTACTTTATTACTCACCGGGGACTGTCCGGCTATTGGTATGCGGACGCGACAAGATTCATTCACCACACGATCCATGAATTCCCGGGGTATAGCTTTGTCGTGGCCGATCTACACGGCCATCTGGCCGATCTGCCGATGGTACTGGCTTTCATCTTTATCTTTCTGCACTGGCTCAACTCCAGGAAACTACTGGACGAGATAATGATGGGGATACTTTTTGGGGTGATGATGATGACGAATACCTGGGACGTGGCCGTCTATGGACTCCTGTTGACTATCGCCGGCGTACTGATGACCTTCAAGAGTCCCACCAATTTGATACGTCTCTTAAAAACAGCCGGGGTGATGTTTCTCTTTATGGTGCTAACCGCCTTGCCCTGGTTTATGAGCTTTCAATCGATATCCAGTGGCATCAAGATAGTCCAGGAAAGGTCGCCACTATGGCAGCTCGCTGTTCTCTGGACGGGAGGGATCCTCGTCAGTCTGATAGCGGTTCTCACCGAGAAAAGGGGCAAATTAAGTCTGCCGATTTGGACCCTGGCTCTATGTATGGTGATGCTAATTATTATTCCCGAGCTGGTTTACGCCAAAGATATTTATCCGGATCATCCCAGAGCGAACACGATGTTCAAGCTCACTTATCAAGCTTCCATAATGACCGGGCTACTTACCGGAGCAGTCTTGGGAAAGTTATTTGACCGGGAAAGAAAACTGTTTTGGTGGTGGAGGTGGCCGGCTATATTAATCGCGAGCGTGATTTTCATCGGTACGATGATTTTCCCGACGGTTTCTTTCCCCAACTATTACGCGAATTTTAAAACCTATCAAGGACTGGACGGAGAAAAATGGCTACAAATATCGATGCCGGAGAGATACGAGGCCATCAGTTACCTGAGAAATAATCCGGACGACAAAAATATGGTGGAGGCAGTGGGAGACAGCTATACAAACTTTAACGCGGTCTCGGTGTTTTCCGGAGTGCCGACCATCCAGGGTTGGCGGGTACATGAATGGCTGTGGAGGGGAGGCTATGAACCGGTTGCCCTGAGAGAGATCGAGGTGAGAGAAATATATGAGAGCAGGGACCCGGCAAAAGTAGCCGGTCTCCTTAAAAAATATAATGTGGGGTGGATAATAGTCGGAGAAGACGAAAGAAGTATGTACCAAATAAACGAGGAGGGTTTGTTGACTTTCGGTAAAAAAGTTTTTCAAAACGGAGAGACGTATCTCATCAGGGTAAGGTAGAGAGATGATTCTTGACGTACTGCTTGAGGGCGCTCCAGTTGTTGTCTTTGGGGATCAGGACCCACTCGCCGCCGTACTTTGCCACCGGGGGGGTGTAGAGAATGGTGACGCCGTCCACGTCGGGGGTGCTCGTCACCTGTATCGACCGGACAGGTTTATCTTTTGTGTCCAGAGCTACCTTGGCCAGAGTCGGATAAAGTTTTGAGGGAATGTTGGTGATCAGGTTTGAAGCCACAATACGCAAAAGACCGTCAACTTTTTTTTGGTCCAGGAGAAAGGAAGGAGTGAGAATTTTTTGCCTGAGAGCCGAGATCACCTGTTGCTGTCGCCGGGAGCGCGAAAAATCCGTGCCCTCATCTCCATCCGAGTGCCGGGAGCGGACAAACTTCAGGGCAGTGGCGCCGTCAAAATGATTGGCGCCTTGTTTGAAAGAGATCGTTTCGTAGCGGGAAGAGATGGGTAAAGCTTTTTCGCGCCCGGGAAGTGGGAACTCCGTGTCGGTGAAACCGGGGTTGACATCCACATCCACTCCGCCAACCAAGTCGACAGCTTGCTGGAAAAGGGAGAAGTTGATGACGGCCGTATAGTTGATGGGCAGTCCCAAGTCCTCAAGAATAGCCGCTTGAGCCATCTTGATACCGGCACCGGGACTCGCCTCTTCGCCGTAATGATAAGCGGTATTCATTTTGGCCTTTAATGAAGGAACCCAAAGGTCACGGGGAACGCTAATAATGGTGGGGGTTTTGTTTTCGTGATTGTAAGAGAGAATGATGATCGTATCGGAGAGGTTCGGTGAGTCTCCACCCTCGCCGCGAATGCCCAGTACGAGGAAGTTCGTGACTCCGCCGGTACTATCCAGACTTTCGACGGGAGAGCCAAAAAAACTTAAGAGATCCTGAGGATTAACGTTGTGACGGAGAAGAAAACGGTAGCCAAAAATCCCCAAGCCCGTAAGAGCCAAGAGGAGTAAAGAAATGGCAATAAGCCAGAGGTGCTCACGGATAAGGGAAAAAAGTTTGAGTGCATAACGGAATGGCCGGATGTGACGAAGTTTCATAAAGCTTACGAGAGACTATTGATAATGCCGGCAAAAAGAGTCGGCTCGAGACTGTCGGTGCCGACAAGAACACCGTCAATTTTACTTTGGCTGACAAAGGAGGCCACGTTGTCCTGGGAAACCGAGCCGCCATAAAGAATAGGGGCCGAGTTGTCCGTAAGAAAGGCAATTTGCCCTGCCACATGATTGGCATCGACCGGATCGATGGGTTTCCCGGTACCGATGGCCGAAATGGGCTCATAAACGAAGAAACAACGTGAGACATCAATATCGGCGTTGAATAAGGCCTTGATCTGTTCATCCATATAAGGGGTATCAAGACAGACAATGGGCGTGATGGAGTTTTCGAGAAGAAGACGGGCTTTTTGGGCGACGACCTCCGAAGTTTCTTTGAATTCATGGCGGCGTTCGGAGTGGCCGACGAGACAGTAGTTGACGAGCTCGGCCAGCATGTTCGCGGTGATCTCTCCCGTGTGTTTGCCGGGAGGAAGATGAGAGACGTTTTGGGAGCCGGTAATGATGGGTAAGGCGAGGTCGGACAAGTGCTGATTGAAGGAGGCTATATCGGTAAAAGGAAGGCAAAGGATGACGGACGTGTCCGGAGAATACTTGAGACGAAGAGCCGAGATGCTGTCGAGCCAGATAAGAGATTCGGTGATGTTTTGATTACTTTTCCAGTTGCCGATAACGTATTTCACTAAGGCAATTATAGCAGTCGATCGTGGTTCGAAGTCCGTAAAAATCGTACTCCCGCGTTACTATCTCGCCCCGCCGAGGCGGGGTTCCCTTCAGCTCGTATGTACATAGTCCGTGCGGTTATTTACTAGACTTCTGCACCACGTAGCTTGGTAAATGAAATACAATATTTGAGTGAAAGATAACTCATTAAATAAAGAACAGCTCAGGGCGGTGACTCACAAAGAGGGACCGCTTTTGGTGCTCGCCGGAGCGGGTTCGGGAAAAACGAGGGTGCTGACACACAGAGCGGCTTGGCTCATAAAAGAAAAGGGGGTGGCTCCGGAAAAAATTGCTTTGCTAACATTTACGAACAAAGCGGCCGGAGAAATGAAAGAAAGAATCAAGAGAATGGGAACAGGACTGTCCGGTCCGGCGGGCAGGAAAATTGAGCTGGGATTCTCCGGAACATTCCACACATTGTGTGCCAAGCTACTCAGAAACTTCGGTACGAACGTCGGAGTAAATCCAAATTTCGTGATATTTGATAGTGATGATTCCGAGTCGGCCATGAAAGAGGTCCTGAAGTCTATGTCGATCGACCCTAAGCAGAATAAACCGGGAATGTTTCTTGCCATTATCAGTAAAATGAAAAACGACCTGGTCCCGGAAAAAGAGGCCGAGGAGAAAGCAAGAGATTACTTTTTTCGTCAGCTGACAAAAGTTTGGAGGACTTATCAGGAAAAATTGAAACGAAACAACGCAGTGGACTTTGACGACCTACTGGTCAAGGCGGTGGAGGTACTAAAAATCGAAAGGGTCAGAAAAGAAGTCAATGCGCAACTTGAGTGGATACTGGTCGACGAGTACCAGGATACGAACAAAGCACAGTTCGAACTCACCAAATATCTGGCCGGTGAGAAAAGAAATATCACCGCGGTGGGAGATGCCGCTCAGGCCATCTATTCTTTCCGGGGAGCCGACTACCGGAACTTAAAACTTTTTGAGGAAACCTATCCGGAGCTAACCACCATCGGTCTACCCAAGAACTATCGAAGTACTCAATTTATTTTGGATGCGGCCTACAGTGTGGTGAGTAACAACGTCAATCATCCGACGCTAAAACTGTCGGCCGAGAGAGAGATGGGGAAAAAGGTCAGCCTGTTTGAAGCGATGGATGAACGGGACGAGGCCAAGTACATAGTGGATACTGCCAAGAAGATCGGCGACCGGAATGAAGAATCGGCGATACTGTACCGGACAAACGCCCAGTCCCGGGCATTTGAGGACGAACTGTTGAGACGAGATATCCCGTACAAACTTATCGGAGGCCTCAGGTTCTACAACCGGGCGGAGGTAAAAGACTTGGTAGCTTATTTGCGGCTGCTTTATAACCCAAAAGAAGAGATCAGCCGGACGAGGATCGAGAAGATCGGGAAAAGAAAGGCGGGTGCTTTTGACGAGTGGCTTGGGAAACTCTCAGAAAAAACAAAAACCGAAAGCAGACCGGGGCAACTACTGGAAGAGATCATCAATGTGACCAATTATCTGGACAAATTTGACGAGAGGGATGAAGAGGATGCGGCCCGGATCGATAACATCAACGAGCTTCTGGCGGTAGCCGGTGAGTATGAAAATGTATCTCAGTTTTTGGAAAGCGCGGCTCTGTCCGAAGCGGAAATAAAGCAAAAAAAATCAAATGCCAAGATCACACTGATGACCGTCCATGCCGCCAAAGGGCTCGAGTTTCTTCACGTATTCGTGGTTGGTTTGGAAGAAGGACTTTTCCCCCACTCCCGGTCGATCTTTGAGGGCGGAAAGGAAGAAATTGAAGAGGAAAGAAGGTTGATGTATGTGGCAATGACGAGAGCTAAAGAAGATCTGACCCTATCTTTTGCCAGATCGCGGCTGACTTATGGGGGTAGACACACCTCAATTCCTTCAAGATTTTTAGCCGAAATTCCGGACGAACTGACGGAGAAGGTCCGGCCAAATAGGGTTTTTGAAAAAGAAGTGTCCAAGAAGGATATCTTTGACGAGTTTGGGGAGAAAAAGAGAATTATTGTTCAGGATTGGGAGGTGGAAGAGGCAACCAAAGACGATTTTGCCGATATCGATAATTGGTAGAAAGAAGAATTGAGGGTAGAATAGAAGGGTGATCAGAGAAGCAACCGAAAAGGATAAAAAGATTTTTGATAAAGCGGCAAGACACCCGTTGCAGTCATGGGCGTGGGGAGAGTTCCGGAAACAAACGGGGGTGGGGGTTTGGCGGCTGATGGATGCCGAAAAAGAGGCCGGAGAGGTTTATCAGATCACCTGGCACAAGATTCCCAAGACAAAGTTCTTCATCGGGTACTGTCCCAAGTCGGCGATCCCCGACAAAGAAGCCTTGGAGGCGATCAAGAAAGAGGCAGAGAAGAAGGGGGCAGTTCTGGTTAAGTTTGAGCCGAACGAAAGAAACCGGGAAAAAGAGATCAAGAAAATCGAAGTCCTGAAGAAAGATTTTTCTTTCAAAGAAGGCAAGCCTCTGTTTACGAAGTATACCTTTCAGCTTGATATATCCAAAAGCGAAGAAGAACTCCTCAAAAATATGCACCAGAAAACGAGATACAACATACGTCTCGCCGAGAAAAGAGGGGTTAGGATCGTGGAAGATAACTCGGAACAGGGTTTTGAAGAGTACTGGAAACTGACCGAGGAAACCACCAAGCGGCAGAAATTTTTTGCCCATACCAAGAGCTATCACCAAAAAATGTGGCAGACGATGATCAGGGACGGATCGGGACATCTATTGAAAGCGATCTATGAAGGAAAAGTACTGACGACTTGGGTATTGTTTGAGTTGAACGGAGTGCTCTATTACCCGTACGGGGCGTCGACCGAGAAAAACCGCGAAGTGATGGCCAGCAATCTGATGATGTGGGAAGCGATCCGGCTCGGGAAAAAACACGGCTGCAAGATGTTTGATATGTGGGGTAGCCTTGGACCGGTCCCGGACAGTAAAGACCCTTGGTATGGTTTCCACCGGTTCAAACAAGGTTATGGCGGAGAGCTCACCGAGTTTGTCGGCACCTACGATCTCGTCGTCAGACCGACTCTTTACCAAATTTATATGATGGCGGAGAAGCTCAGATGGATAGGACTGAAGTTAGTGGCCGGCATTAGGAAATAATGGAGGACATCAGACAGACGGCCGGGTGGGGAAAATACCTTGAAGATAAGGGGTGGAAGGTGACTTCGGTATTGTCCGAGGATAAACAGCACAAGATGAACGCCTTTATTATTCCCTTGGGACTACTGGGGCTCACGATGATGAAACTGCAGAGATCGCTCTATGACCCAAACTGGAAAGAGCTGGGGAAGGTCAAAAGAAAGTACAAAGTGGTATCTTCGGTCATCGAGCCGCTGAGGGTGCAGGACAGGTCGGGGTTTGCCATGGCCGGATACAAACTGGGTAAGTTCCCATACTTGGCTACAAAAACTTACATCGTGGATTTGACACTGGACAAAGAGACTCTTTGGAAAGGTCTGTCGGAGAACGCGAGAAGGCAAATAAACAAAAATAAAGGGGTTTCGATCGAGGATTGTGACAGAAATATTTTTTGGGGGCTATGGAAGAAAAACAGCAAAGTGTGGACCATGAAAAAAAAGGAGCTTTTGAGTATGATCAAGCGCTTCAAGGGAAAGGCGAGGCTGGTGGTGGGCCGGGACGGGGAGGTTTATCACTCGGGACTCTTAATTATCTATAGTGCCGACTGTGCCAATTACTACCAGACATGGACAAGTGAGGCGGGGCGATTGTCGGGGGCTCATTACAAATTGGTCTGGGAAGAGATCTTGAGAGCGAAATCACTCGGACTCAAATATTTTGACCTGGAAGGTATTTTTGACGAGCGGTGGCCGCAAAAAAGATGGCGGGGTTTCACCGAGTTCAAAAGGCGTTTTGGCGGGGAGTTGGTTAGTTTTCCGGGCAGTTACTTCAAGTGGCTCTAGTCCTTTATTTTGCACCAGGCAGGGGCATTTTCGGGACGTCCGGAACAACGACCATCTTCACTCAGACGATCACATTTTACGATCCGGAATTCTTTCTTTTTTCTTCCCACGACTTCGGAACCGACACTGACCACTTTTAAAAACGGAAAATCTTTGACAAGACACGCACAGGTTTTTTCGTCCACAAAAAGAGAGAAACCGCCTTTGCAATGATTGCTACATTTCCCCTGTAAACTTTTTATCTTGGCCATTCTTCGATGGTACCACCCAACTGTGTGTTTTACCACACCTTATTGTCGGATAATCGGTGAACGGAATTTGTAACCGTAGTGCCTGAGCCCACGGTCACCTTCTTCACTCAAGAGCCGTGTCACCATTTCTACCGGCATGCCGATATAGATCTTGTCGAGATCGGTGTCGGTAATCTGAGCAGTGATCATGGGACCTTCCTCAAGCTTTATCAAAGCAACGACATAGGGAACAAACTGCTCGAAGCCGGCCGGGGCTTCGTAGATAACCGTAAAAGAGTAGACAGTGCCCTGTCCGGAAAAGGTAAATCTCTCAGGTCCACCCCGATGAATTTTTTCCATTGGCCTACTATAACACCCGGACTCTTTCAGAAGGTGTCAACACGGAGCCAGGGCCGACTTCATTCTCCAAATGCTGGTAGAATGAAATTAATTAGTAATTATTTAAACAATATGGACGGTTTGACGAGCACTTTAGATTTGTATCTTGTGAAGAAAGCACCGGCTCTACCGAAGGGGGTTAAAGAATTTATCGTGATGGTAGCTCCCTGGCTCGAGGTTATCGGAGCCATCTTTACTTTACCGGCGATATTTGCTTTGTTTGGTTTCAACGCGATGATGTATGGCACTCCTTACGGAAGTTACGTGACAGCCAGAGCCGGATATGGTTTTTCGATCTCCACACTTTTCCTCTTTGCCGGTCTGGTGTTGATGCTTCTTGCCATCCCCGGACTGTTCAAGAGATCAAAGATGGGCTGGAATTACGTATTCTATTCCGTGTTGGTGAACGCGGTCTATTCACTCCTTAGCTATCAGCTGTTCGGCATGATCGTAGGCACTCTGATCTCCTTATACATTCTGTTCCAGGTGAAGAGCTACTATAAGTAGGAGGTCTTACCAGTCGATGGGAGTAAGGTCGTGTTCTTCCAGGTATTGATTGGTTTGGGAGAAGGGTCGGCTGCCAAAAAAACCCGAGTGAGCGGAAAAGGGTGAAGGGTGCGGTGCTTTCAGAACCAGATGTTTGTTTGAATCAATAAAGGCACCCTTTTTTTGGGCATAGTTCCCCCACAGGATGAAGACCAGATGGTCTTTTTGGTTGGCCAGTTCATGAATGACGGCGTCGGTGAAAGTCTCCCAGCCTTTGTTCTGGTGAGACCCGGCCTGATTGGCACGGACGGTAAGGGTGGCATTGAGAAGAAGCACGCCTTGTTTGGCCCAGCGGTCCAGATTGCCGGAGGCGTGGCGGGGGGGGCCGGGGTCGGGCTCGGGCTGC
>CAZGSP010000053.1:0-7209 GCA_964528565.1 uncultured Pseudomonadales bacterium
GCGTTTTTGTTCAAAAAACGCGTAAGTTGCCGCCAGAGAGGGGTGGTTACCTTCCCTTGACAGGGCAGGTGGGTTTGACATGGGAGGAGGGAGTGGTGGGGGGTATATTTAGGAAAAAATGAAGCTGAATTTTTTATGGGCCTAGACACTTTTTGTTTATAGGTTGAGAAACTTGACAAGGTGTGATATATTTTCTCGTAGATAGAGAAATTCCTTACAAATCTATGAAAAATCTGCTCAACCGATGGGTGAATAGACGTAAAAAAACTATCCGCTTATCGCGTACCATAGCCAGGAACATTAATTCCACTCAGATCTCCAAGATGGGCCGGCTCGGCCAAAGCTTGGTGATAATGAGTAAATAGTTTTTGGGAAATATGGGGAAGGATCTTTGAAAAAGGATATTTTTTGTGCAGAAAAAAAGCAATATCACCGTAGCCTAACTCGAATGACATTGCTTTTCTTTTTCCGGCTATTGACTGGACAGAAGTCTTTAACCAATTACAGATTAACACTGTCAAAAATAACTGTCAACTGTAACAAAGGGCCTCAGAGTTGGGAGTGATGACCAGTCGGGCAGGCAGGTCGTCACCCCAACTGTGGGGCTTTTTGTAAATTTCCGGAAATAATTCACGACCGAAAGGAGAGTGTCATGGAGAGAGAGTATTGGGAGTACATGATGGTGGTTTGTTCCGTAAAGGGATATGTAATTGATGATAGCGGGGTGGCAAAAAATATCATTGACACCCTTAATCAGCTTGGCAAGGAGTGTTGGGAGGATTACGCCACATCGGTCGTCAAGGATGAACATGGAGCGACAAGGATCCAGCATTCCCTAAGGCGCCGGCTTGATCCCCGTGAGGTTTTTGGATTTTAAGGAGGAATAATGCAGAAGTGGGAGTATTTTGTCACGTTTTCAGGAATGGTGGGTTTGTCGGAAAAAGTACTTAATGAGTATGGATCAATGGGGTGGGAACTGGTGAGTGTCTATATCGGTTCCGGAATGACGTTTTACTACTTCAAGCGTCCGGTTCAAGGATTTGATCAATGACGGATAGAACCCAACAATATGAAGTGATCTTTTTCCAGACCGATCAATATGGATCGAAAGTGATTTCCGTAAACGGAGAAGTGCTGGTTGGCAACCACCCTGCAACCAATGAGGGAGGAGCAGCAAAGTTCATGAAAGATCTGGGACTGAAGCGATATTATTTAATATCCCAAGAGCAAGTGGGGAATGGCGAGCATCCCAGAATCAACTGGGCGTTTGAACGGTTGTTGTAATCAAGAAATATTGACCCCGCCAAGGCGGGGGCATTTTTTTGGACCGAAAAGCCGGCGGAAAATAAAGAGGAGTGGTAGTGATATCGGGATCGCGGCCAAGCCAATAAATTCGAGATACTGGGGAAGGTAGATGATGGCCAAAGAAGTAGCGGTGTTGGCCGGAAGTGTCCAGGAGTTGTGCCAGAGACCTGTATCGTTGTGGTCCAGCTGAGTCAGATAAGGGAGCCGGAAGAATATTTTGGCGGTAAGGAGCCAGGATGGTAGCTCCAAGTCATCGGACGATACCTTGAAGGCTTTCCAGTAGGGGGACTTGACTTGGTAGAGGGACAACTGAGAGAAATTTTCAATTTTCGAATTTTCAATGGTTTGATTTTTGTTGGTGACGGAAAGGGTATAGAGAAACTCGGCGGGGTGGGTAGAAGAGAGGATTTCAAACCCCCTCTCCCCGCCGCCTGTGGTGGGGCTTCTCCCCTTGACAGGGGAGACGGAGATGGATTTTAGAAAGTTTAGAGGAATGGGGCGGATAGTGATCGACCTGAGAAGATTGGTAGTGATGCGGTTACCGATAGACTGATTAAAAAGATGTAAGGTGTATCCGGTGGGTTCGTCCGGATTGGCTATCGGCTGGATGAGAGATTGAAAGACGTTCGTCTTGATCAGCCGTTCGTGAATATCGCAACGGTAGGTGGATTGATTTTCAAGACAAACAGTCAGGGGGAGACCCTTTTGAAAATCGGCGTTGAAAGAGAACAAATAGTTTAGAGAGTGGGGCAGGTGACGAAGATTTAAGTAGTCGCATTGAATAGCGTTTTGACTTTGGTAGAGAAAGCCGGCTTCCGAAATCAGTTTGACTGTTTTTCCCTTGTTGTATTGGTCGCAGTTGCGGTTTTCGGGGAAGAGGCCGTTGCTTTCCGGTATTTGTCTAATATCAAAGGCGGTGTCGGTAATAGGCAAAGAGATCTGCAGTTTGTCCGTCCGGTCATCAACGGCGATCTCTTGAGCGGGGATGTCTTTGATCCGGCCGGTGGAAGAGAAAAGCTGTTGGTGAACGGAAACCTTGATGTCTTGGTAGACAATTTCCTGAACCGCTTTGGTGTCCAAGGCTTCCAAAATCAAGTTGACTTGTTGGAATTTGCCGGTCGAGTTGGCGAAGATCTGAGCCGGTTTTGGCTCCGATCTGGGTTCCAAGGGTTGAGGAATTTCCGAAGAACCAAAGTCTTTATCGGAGATGTTGCCGTTCGCCGGCGTCAGAGTGGGCGAAGAGTAGATGAAAGAAAGAGAGATCAGCGAACCGGTGGGTACGAACGGAAGAGGGGCGGAGAGACAGCCGACGACATCGGTGCCCAAAAGTGAAACACTGTCGGCGGTAACGATCTTTTCGGTTTTCCGGTTGGGTTTTTCGATGTAGCATTGGGTTGGATCGGCCACGGAAAAACTATTTTTTAGATCAATAAGGTTGGTGGCTGTGGCAGTATAAAGATTGACCGGGAAACCGCTGTTGGTAGGAAGATAAGAGGTAGAAAGAGACATAAAATCATCGACATTCGGGATTTCCGCCGGAATTTGAATAGGCCAGAAACTGTGATCGACCTGGAGAATGAAAGCGTCGGTCGGTCGGTCGAGAGGAATGTTGACGATGGTGGCTTGTGTATCCAGATTTATTTGCTGGTCGTCCAAGAAGAGAATCGGGCTGACCGGTGTAAGCCGGATGGTGAGAAACCCCGGAAGTTTTTGGTACTCAACTTTTACGGGGATAAGTTTCTCCGAGTCCGTCAGAGAGGGGATGGTGATTTGCCGGTTTTCGGATGTCGGAAGGGGGTGGGAAATAGAGAGATAGCCGGCTTTTTCGACCCAGTCTTGATTTGGGCGGAGAGAGAGATCGGCAAAGGGATACAGGGAATTTTCAATTTTCGAACCCTCCTGTTCGGCGGGCAAGTTTTCAATGGAGAGAAAGTTTTGGGTTGGTTTTGAGAGAGTGGTTTGGTATAAGAATATTTGGTCGTTAAAGCTCTTTGTCAAAGAAAATTTGGTGGAAGTAGTTAAGAACTTTTCTAAGTTGTCATTACCCAGATCGGTTTTGCCGTCCGGAGAGATGACGTGTTTGTCCAAGAGGATCCAGTTGATGGAATACTTATCGATGAGCTTTTCAAATTCCGGTTGATCGTTCCCGAAAATGGCGGAAGAGATGTCTTCGTAGTACCTCTCCGACGATCTGTCCCAAACATCAAAGGCGCGGTCAAGTATGGGCTGTTTGATCCCGTACCAAAGGAAGCCGGAACCCCGGTAGCCCCAGTCATAGTAGTTCCACCCCCAAAAAGTATATTGAGGAAAATTGGCAATGCGAGTGGCGGGGTCTTGGGTCGCAAGATAGGTAAAAAGTTCGGTGTACTCTGCCGGTAATTTGAGACGCATGTGGGAATCGATGAGGTTGCCGGAGAAAGCCGGGGACATAAAAAGGATCAGGGAAAGAGACACAGTGAAGAGGGTGAGCGGATAAGTAAGGCGGCTGTGCAGGAAAGTAAAAAGATCCAGGAGAAAGACGCAACCAATCGAGAAGAAGCAGGTGTAAACGAAGCTAAGGGGAGTGGAAAATTTGGTAAAAGGAGAGCGGAAAAGTTCGCCGACAAAAGGAAGGTTGGAGTTTAGAAGGAGTCCTCCACCGAGAAGAAAGAAAAGGCAGATCAACAGAATACCGAATAGGCTTTTGGTCCAGGAAAATTTTTTGGTAAATGAGTAGTAAACGCCGGTAAGGATAAGGGCAAAAAAGAGATAGCCGAGGAGCCCGATAAAGGGGATGGCCAGATGATTGCGCCAGACGGACAGGAGAAAATCAAATTTGCCAAGCCCAAAAAGATCCAAGAAGTTGAAGTAAAAACCCTTTAAGAGAGCAATGTCCGCCAGGTTGCCGAACTGGAGATTCCTGAAGTAGGTTTCGGGGGAAGTAATAAGGTTGATTTTGGATTGTTCACCTACGTGTCCGTTGGCGATGACAAAAAAGATCACCGGCAGAAGCCAAAAAAGGTTGGGAATGATGACGGAAAAGAGAGTCGAGATAATTTTTTTGAGGGGGATGACTTTGTTCTTTTGTAATAGAAAAGTTTCGGTAAAAATGGGGATAAGTGAGAGACAAAAAACCACAAAGATGGTTTCGATGTAGAAAGAGGGGGCGGAAATAAACGATAATATAAAGATAGCTATAAGAGACTTAATATTCGGTGTTTCCAAGTAGCCGGTTATGAAATAGATCAAGAAGGGAAATGTACCGTAAAAGAATACAAATGGTTCAAATGGAGTAAAAAATGTCTGCATCGTGGCAAGATTGAGAAGATAGAACAAGCCACCTAACATTGAAGCCGATTGAGACGTCCTAGAATCCAACTTATTTTTTAGGAGCCGATGGTATAAAAAGAGATAGGTGCCGATGGGCCCAAGTATTAGGGGAATAAAGGTGGAAACATAACGGATGAGAGAAATCGGCTGACCGGGAAGGAGAGAAAAAAGATAGATAATTAAAACGCGGGGAAGATCGGCCGCATGAGCCATGCCGCCCAGAAGTCCGAGGGACTGATACTCTTCCCATACGGAGAATATAGCCCGCCGGAGATTGATCGACGGAGCGAGTTCGGAAGATAAGTTGTCCCAGCCTATGAGGAAGGTTCCGGGCTCGTAGTTTAAAAAAGCCAGGATCGAGGCGATGAGGGTAATGGCGATGATGGGCCAAAAACGGCGGAAAAAACGCGGAAGGTGGCGGATCTCCCGAAGAGGAAAGCGGTGTTTTGCTTTGGTGATATTTTTATGAGAAGAGGCCACAAATTAGTTTAGCATTAGGGCGGAGGCTTAAACACAAAAAAGCCCCGCACGACGGGGCTAGGGGTAACGGATAGCTATTTCTTGGGTTTGAGAAGCCGGGCGTCACGCTTCTTCTGCGTGTTCGTCCGGAGAGCCGGATCCTTGACCACTTTGATAGGCTTTGGTTTGGACGGTGTCCGGACTTTGGTGCCGAGGCGTTTATTGTTTTTTGTCTGCCTTTCGGCATACATGTCCAGGAATATCGGAAGATTCCCGATTGCGAGCACAAACCCGATCAAATACCGGGGGATCAACGGGAGAACGACCAAGGTGCCAAAAAGAACGATGGTCGAGATGAGGACCAGCCACCCGTTGGTCTTGAGGCTGGCGTCTTTGATCTTGGGTGCGTTCATCACTGTGACTAACGCCAAAAACATGGGGAACCAGGGAATAATGTCGAATATGATCCAGCCGGTCCCGACCAAGAAGACGGAAACGATTGCGACGATTAGGCGAAGCCGGGAGTCCGGCAATGCCTTGAAACTTTCAAGAAAGTTTGGCCGGGTAGCCAAACGGGCAGTATTTTCCAAGATAAACCTCCATTTAAGGTACGAAATAGGATACGAAAGTTGATGGGGGAATTGTAGCAGATTATAGGACAGGAGTCAAACACACAAACGGTGGAGATTTAAGAAAATAAGCGAAGATAGGCCGAGCCCTGACGGTTGAAGTTTCTTTCGGTGGACATGAGCTTGGAGTTTTCCTCCAACTTATGAAGGACTCTCTTGTTGGATAAGGCGTGGGTGATTGCCCGACGGATTGAGTCCGTATCGTTTTCAAAAGTTGACTGAGAGTAGTTGCTTAACTCTTTGGAGACGAGGAAAGGTTTCTTGTAGGCAATAGCAAGAGAGAGAGGCCCCGAGGCACTCATGAAAGTGCGGTAGGGGAAGATAGCCAGATCCGTGGCCGAGTAGTAGGTCTTCACCCGGGTATCCGGAACAAAACCGGTATGGATGATATTGGGATTGTTGTCGATAGCTTTGTAGAGATTTTTGTAAAAACGTTTGTAGTGATATTTTTGGCCTTGAGTTGGGTTTTCTCCTCCGGCGAGGATAAGCCTGACCCGTTTATTGCCTACCCTGAGAGTTTTTTTGAAGGCTTTGACGATAATGTCGGAACCCTTGTAGTGGGATAAATAACCAAAACAGAGGACGTAGAGGTGTTTGGGGTCCAAGTTGAGTCTTTTTTGAGCCTCTTTTTTATCAATAGATATTTTGGGGAATAAACCATGAGGGATGGAAACTGCTTTATGGCTGGAGGTCATGAGGTTAAAGCGATCGGCCAGGCTTGGTTCGAGGGTAACAACTTTTTTGGAGGCATAGCCGAGGAGCTTGAAGTAAAGTATCAAAAACCGGTTGAACAAGTCAAGATTTCTTTTTTTATCAATGCCGGTGTGGATGGCGACTCCCCGGAGATCGGAAACTACCTGATGAATGACGGTCACAATATTCTTGCCGGAGAACTTGAGGCCTGTCATGAAGAAAGGTAACAGTCCGGTGGTAAAGAGATCGCCGTAGGCGGCAAACTCAAAACCAAGAAGAATGTCTTTGACTTTATGGAACTTAGATAAAGCCTGGATTAGTTGCGGATAAAGCTTGAAGGCGGTACGGTCCCAACAGCGGACCACCAAAATACCCTTTTCCAGGTAGGTTTCTTTTTGGTCCGTGACGTTTGCCAGAACAATAATTTTTAAGCTGGGGTCGGCTTTTTTGATAGCCAGTAGACTATTCTTGGTGTAGGTAGCCAAACCGCCACCGGTGTGGGTGGTTTTTTGATCGGGATAGGTAGAGATGACCAGAAGACTGTGTGGGCGATTGAAAGCTCTAAGCTGAAGATCGGTGAGGTTCATATAACTTATAATATATCATATTGGGTTGGGAAAGTCAATAAAAATGCCCCCGACTAGGTGTCGGGGGCAAGGAGGAAGTTTGAACTACTTCCAGGAGTTTTCGATGGCCGGCTGGCCGGGGATGGCCGCAGAGACTGTGGCATTCGGAAGCTTCCCATCGAACAGGTAAAAGTGACTACCGGTGGGGTAGAAGAAGCTGTCGATCGCGCCGTGGTACCGGATGGCAG
>CAZGSP010000054.1:0-11255 GCA_964528565.1 uncultured Pseudomonadales bacterium
CAAAACCGTTACGGGTTTGCCTCCGCCTGTTCGATTCACCCCTCCAACAAACTAAATACTCTGCCACGAGGGCAGAGTATTTACTTGTGGACCCGGAGGGAATCGAACCCTCTTCTCATCCATGCCATGGATACATTCTACCGGTGAACTACGGGCCCTCACCTACCTTTATATTTTACCTTATCGTCGGACAAATAAAAACCGTCGTTCCCGGAGCTTGTTGACAGTCAGTTACGACCATGCTATTATAGGCTCTGAATCCATGTCCCATTAGGAGGATACTTTGAAAATAAAACCGTTTATCTTTCTGAGTTTGATATTTATCTTTCTTCTTTCGGCTTGTGGCGGCACCGGCACTCCGGAACCCAAGCGCCTCACTCGAGCCGAAGAGTTGGCCGATACCGGACTTCTCGGTCGCCATCCGATCAAAGGCGTGAACGTCGAGAATGGCTATCAGGGTAATTTTGATGGGGGCTTCATTCTCTTTGGTGGTGGTGTTTCGGGCCAGATCAGCCCGGCTACCAACTACCTGATCGAGTGGTTTCCAAGAAATAACGTCACTATCACCACGACCATCCCCCGGTCAAAGATCGTCACCAACACGGTCGTCTATACACCGGAGCATCCGGGACCGGAAATTGAATTTGTTTTCCTCCAATCCTGGCTCGAAGAAATCCCCAGAAGTGACTCCAACCGCCCGTTTTACTCGGAAGACGGCAAAAAGAACCTGAATATCCTCATCGAGTCAATGTCATCCTGGTCCGGACCTGCATTGGTTATCGTCAATATCTATATTTCGGCCGAAGACCAAGCCGGCTACAAACAATGCCAATAAATTTCATCAACCCCGCCACAAGCGGGGTTTATTGCTAAAATATACCTGAGGGCCTGTAGCTCACCTGGTAGAGCGCTGCATTCGCATTGCAGAGGTAGTCGGTTCGAGTCCGATCAGGTCCACAATTACCCCATGCTATAATCTTCGAGTACGTTCAAAATCCATTCCATTTGAGGAGTAAACCATGGCGGATTTCGAAGAAGTATTTTCTCGCATCAAACATTTTCTCAGGACTCCGGTTAATTCGGAAAGGGACTTGGAATTCCTGAAAAATCTGGCCAAGTCGCTGATTAATGACTTTGGTCTCGAAAGGGCTCTCGGTAGTTCAGCCATCAACATGGTAGGTGAACTGAAGTTCACCAACTTTAACCAAGCCATTGAAGTCCTCGAACTGAGCGGCGATCTTCACCGCCACTATGCCGTACTTTGTGCCTGCGGTGGCAACGCTACTCCGACGGCTCTCATTTCGCTGGTTCTTACCGAGCCTGACCCGAACAAAGATCTCGTTAGCGAAGAAGAAGTTCTCGCCATGATGGCTCAGCCTCTGGCTTTCTCGACTACCGTTCCCAGGATGTATCAGCCGTCGCTCTTCGCCGCTTTCCAAAACGCCCGGTCCTCCATCCTCAAGATCAGTTTGGCCACCCTCCTCTATCATGCCGGACGGAAAGACTGTCTGATGAAGTACATCAACGATGGCTATTTCGGTGACAGACAAACCCGGGAAACCAAACTCGATCAAGTCAAACGGCTTGACCCAAGGAAAAAAGGCCCCTTCTCGGACGAAGACATCCTCGTTCTCGACCTCCTCTATCCCGACCGTTTTGTCGAAGTCGAAGAATACTCCAATATTGGCCTGCGCACCCTCTTGGCCTTGGATATCGCTACCGAAGGCAAATTCCCCAAAATGGAACTGGCACCCCTGGATTGGGTAAAATAATTTTCTCACCCTTCCCCCCGCCATCAGACGGGGGGTTTTAGAAATTCACCCGCTCATTCACAAGAGGAGACCAGTATGTCCAAGAAACCGCTCAACGTCGGTGATGTTATCTCGTCCTCCGAATTTGCTTTTGGTCACCGCGATTTCCGCCGCGAAGATGAAGAGACTGCTATCATAGTTGGAGGTGTCGAAAAGGACTATATCGTAACCGAATCTTACGACGAAGAAACGCGTGTCCGACACGCCGCCCAAACCGGTAAGACCCTACCCCGGTGGCACGACGTAAACTACGGTGCCTATGATCCGTCACGGGGAACGGCCAAGTTTGTTGTCGAAAGAGCCGAGATGGAAGGTGGCAGTTCCGGCGGGAACAATGACTACCCCGACGCCCTCTACGTTACGGCCAGACGACTGGGTCCACACTGGGAATATGATCCCAACGGAGAAGTTATCAAGTTCACCTATCAGTCGGTTTTGTACAATAACTCTATCGTTCGGGTTACCGTTCACAAACGCATGAAGCTACAGTTCACAAAATAGTACTACCCCGCCGAAAGGCGGGGTTTTTCTGGGGTAAAATACCTTTATGCCGGACAAAATACTCACTTGCGAAAATTGTAAGAACCCCTTCGTTTACTCGGAGTACGAACAGGCTATGGACAAGAGAAACAACCGAGCCGAGGCTATCTACTGCCCCATTTGCGCCTCTATCAAGGCGAGTGAACAAAAACACCCCCCCAAGCCTAAAAAAGCCAACCAGGCTTGACTTTTGCACTAATATAGGATACAATACCCATATTCTCACCAGGGGTTATATGTGAGGATGAATGGTGAGAGGCGTACCACCTAAACTTAACCTGTGTGTGGGTTTATCCCAATCGCCATGTTTGTGGCTAAAGGGTCTAACTTTGGATTTGAATCCTGCTCCGCAGGAATTACGCCCTCCAAAAAAGACCCTCACCAATAATCCCGGCTCACCATAGCCGGGATTTCTTTTTCTCGCGTGTTTTTTACTTCCCCACCTTCATGTTCCGGGTGAATTCTTCAAACGTAGGTGATTTCTGATCTCTCTCGGATCTTACTATTTTGTCCGCCGGCACAAAGTCCGTCCAAGGTACGGCCAGCTTAGGATCCATCGGGTTCACGGCATAAAGAGCCGTATCCGGCCGCCAGAGATCATCCACCACATAGCTATAGTCCATGTGATTTGACAGGGTCAGGACCGAGTTCCCGATACCCGGCTCGATAAACAGCGCCCCTCCTTTGATTTCCTCCCCCTCCGGGGTTCTTCCATATCCCAAATAGACTTTGGCTATTTTGCCAAAGGTTCTCGATCCAGGCCGGCAATCGATCAAATAGGACAACGCCAGTCCGGAAACTACCGTCACCAGTTTTGCCCACGGCTCCACATGGAAGCCTCTCAATATTCCATAAGTGGAAAATGAATGGTTTACCTGTTTCCCGACGAAGTCATAACCGGTCAGTAGTTCCACCTCCGGAAACCGGGCTACTTCCCGAAAACTACCCCTTTCATCCCCACGGGTGGGAGACAAAATGTGATACAACCCCCCGATCCCCAGCTCTTCAACTTTGGCTGATAAGCCGGCCCTTGCCACCGTTTTTTCTTGTTCAATTTTTGTGACCAGATTGTTTAGAAAATTCATGCCACCGCTATCCATCTGTCTCTGCTTCATTTCCACCGCCACCTGAGAAATCTCATCAACTACCCATGCCGGAAGATAAGCCAGACCAAAAGTTTCCTCTTTAATACCATCACGGGTTTTGGAAAATCTCTCAAAAACCAGCTTATCTTCCCCGTTTAGTTTCATGAGTACCAATCTCCAGGTTTGTTTAATTCCCCGGTCTTCGATCGATATATTCCACGACAGTCCGCTTATCAAGTCGGGACCTTGCCAACCGGCTTTTTCCAAAGCAACCAAGACATAACGCGTCCTGCCGTGACGCAGATCACAGAACTCCCTATGGAACCAGTATCGGTCGGAGTCCGTCATCTCCGATACTTCATAACAGGCGTCGTCAATTATCTTTATCATCTTAGAGATGCCGTAAACTCCTGATAACTCAATAAATTTAGTTCCACATTTTCCGGTACATGATGTTTGGCTTCTTTGGGCAGTTTGGTGAGTTTCAACTCCGGATCGAACATATCCAGAGTTTTCCGGTTGTCGAACCGGTTATAAGGTTTGTCTCCCACCGAGTGAGTGAGTGCCGGACCATTGACGGGAATATAAAAGTCGACCACCCCTTCCGGTACCAAAACCGACTTTCCCATGGCTTCGGCTCCTTCACCAAGAAAAAACTCACACGTTTTCCCTCTATCGGGACCCGGCCTCATATCCACCAGACAATAATATAAAAGACCACTCAAAACAGTCACAAATTTTGACCTACTTTCCAGATGTCCCCCTCGGCCAACATTCTCCACCGAAAAAATAGCATAACTACTCCTGGGCTCATACTTGTATCCCAAAAAATACGACAGTTCGGTAAAGTCGGCCGTTTCCATCACCCACCCGTCGGGCTTACTTAAATATTTCATCGGATTAACCACTACCGTATTGGCAATCGGTAGCGTTTTGTACTCCCGTGGACCTGTTTTGTTACTTGCCATCTCTATCAAATTTACACTGACTATATCTCAAAGTCGAGCTTCTTATAGTCTCCCACCACCGACACACTCAGGTTTTCTCTCTTAAAAACTTCCCCGGCAATGTCCCGAACCTCTTCCAGGCTGACTTTCTCGATCTTTTCGATCATTTCCTCGGGACTGTAAATCTTGTCTCGGAAAGTGGTATCCTCCAAAGCCGATCCCAGCACCTCTTCCGGCCGGTCAAAGGACAAGGCCAGCCGTCCTTTGAAAGTATCCTTAGCCGTAGCTATCTCCCCGGCCGTTATTTGCCACCTGTTTCCCCCGGCCAGGCCCAAAGATATTTCGGTAATTAGTTCCACCGCCTCGTTCAATTTATTTTTTGGCAGTCCGGCACCTATCAACACACACCCGGCATCTGAAAACATATCTACGTCCGACCCGATCCCATAGGCCCAGCCTCTTTCTTCCCTGATCTCTTTCATGAGGCGCGACAGCCAGCCGTCGCCAAGAACAATATTGGTGAGCTCCAGTGCCCAACGGCGTTCATCGTTCATATCGATACCCCGGAAAGCCATCACGACCGCCGCCTGTTCCACTTTCCGGCTTGTCAGCTTCAATCTCGGCTCCTTCTGTTCGTTCCATGCAAATATATTTTTCTCCGGTGTCTTTCGACCATCGGTTATCAGCGGGGCAAACTCTTTTCCGATCACTTCCAGCACTTCTTCATCTTTGCCATAAGCCCCTACTACCCCTACCACCATATTTTCCGCCACAAACCATTTATCAAAATATTTTTTCAGTTCCTCCACTGTCATCTCCTTCAGACTCTCAATCGTCCCGATGATCGGCCTACCCATGTTCGTCTTTCCAAAAACCAGTTTCTCACACTCCTCAGCCGCTTTGGAATTTGGTCTGTCTTCATACATATGTAGTTCTTCCAGGATCGTGCCCCGCTCCTTATCAAAATGTTCCTTGGGTAGTACCGGCTCGGTCACTACTTGGCCCACAATTTTTGCCGCCAAACCCAAATTGCCTTTGTCCATCTTCACCCAGAATCCCATCTCGTTCTGGCCGGTATAGGCATTAAAAGCTCCCCCGACTTTTTCTACCGCCTCGTTGATGTCGTACATCTTGGGGAACTTCTTAGTTCCCTTAAAGACAAAGTGTTCCAAAAAATGAGCACTACCGGCTTCTTGGTCTGTTTCCTCTCTACTCCCGGTGCCGATCATTACTCTCACGGTCACGCTCTCCCGCTCTTCGGGCACCAGCACTACTCTCAACTTACCAAGTTTGTATACTTTGGGTGAAAATCTCATATCCAACTATTTTATCCCATCCGCTTGCTATAATCAGCCGGTAACCACCTGCACTTTCAAATCCAAAAGGAGATCTGAATGTACAACTATCTTATCGCCTATGCTTGTCCTTTTATGTCAAATGCTACGATCCAATTTCTCTTCAAAAACATCGAATACACCATCGATCACAAGTTTGGACAGTCAGCGAAAGATCTCGGCGATCTGCTTTCCTTTTTGGACGCAGGAGAACCGGCTGCCTGCATCATAATCAACATCATGTTCACCGGCAAAAGCTAGCCCTCTCAGACCCCGTACCCACGGGGTCTTTTTACGTACTAGCAATCCGCCTCCGGCGTGCCCAAACTCTCTCAACATATCCCATAGCAGATATAGTATAATAACTTCAGTCACGCACATTCCATTCATAAGGAGATCCCATGTCCGATTCCACCAAAAACAGCCTAGCCGCCATAGTTTGCACAATATTCGCCATAGCCATTCTATCGGGCTTTAGCCTGCTCGGGAAGTTCAGCACTGAACCTACTGATCTTAAGCCCGGAGATCCGGTCTACCTTCTCTCCGGCCAAACTGTTATCCAGGCTGGTCGACCATGTCAAGAAAACCAAGCCGGCTTCATTAGTCCCACTTCCAAAGAAGCCTCCAGAATCTGGTACAAAGCGGAGCGCCTCTTCTGGCCCACCAACCGCCTCGTCTCCGTCATATTGTCCGATGGCTCGATCGGTTGGTATTTGGATTTTGCTGTGGTGAAATCACCGGCCGATCCGGCTCTCCTGCTCTGCCCCGCAGCTGACTAGCTGGCAACCAAGACACCCTGCGGGGTGTCTTTTTTAGCCAAAGAAAAGGGACTCGGTATTACCCTCGCCCCTAATCAATCACCTTCAACCTGCAAGGTGCAAAGTATCTGCTTGACGATCCTGATCAGGGATAAATAATGGTTTAGACTGTACGTCTACAATCCTCCATCATTCCAAGCGTCTTACAAACACCGGATACTTTTTAGGTATCTATATCCATACTAAACATCTTTTTCAAAAAATGCAACAGGTTATTATCTTTGAGTAAACACCTTCGTTTCATTTCCGTCCGTCTCGACAAAAATTGAGCCGTTGGTATCCGTTCTCAATATTTTCGCCCCTACGGCCAGGATCCTCCCCAAGGTATCGCCGGCCGGGTGACCGTAACTATTTTTTGCCCCCACCGAGATGATCGCGAGACCGGGCGAGACTTTTTCCAGGAACTCTCTGGCCGATCCGTACTTGGACCCGTGATGTGATACCTTCAAAACATCCGTTTTTGATAATACCGACCTTTCCGCGAGACCCAGTTCGGAAGTGATATCAATGTCCCCGGTGAAAAGCACGGAAAAATTTCCGTAGGCGAGTCTCATTACCACCGAAGACTCATTGGTCTCACTCTCACCGGCCATTACTTTATCCACCACCAAATTACTCCCCTTCAATATATCAAAAGATAAACTTCCATATCTAACAACATCTCCGGCAGCCGGTTTATCGACCACCCTCCCGATTGAATATCGACTCTGTATTCCCGTCAGTGCTTTTACATGATCCTTATCGGAGTGACTCAAAAAAACCACTTCGATTCTCTTGTCCCAAAAAGGCACCGCTTCGGATAGACATCCGGCAAGTTTGTTCTCATTGGCACCGGTATCCACCACCGCCTGGAATGACCCCAAAACGATCACTGAAGCATCTCCCTGCCCCACATCACAAAACACGATATGAAGCTTGTTGTCCGGCCATTGTTGGAAAGTCCAAAGTATCAGTAATAAAATAGTTACAGCCCCCCATCTTTTCCGGTTCACACTTTATCATGCCACACTACCAAGGTTAGCAACCACATCGTTGCAGAAGACTAGCCAACAAACCGCACGGACCATGTATATGTTGAGAAAGTATTCTTTCGAAATCCCAGGTATGCACCGCGGGACGAGTACGCGAGACAGTAACGCGGGAGTACGGTTTTTGGCGGGCTTCGAAACGAAAAAGATGCGAACGTCACGATCCAAAGAAACGGATCATCAGGACAATCCAGTGAGACAAGGCATAAACCGGCAAAGAAAATATTCCCGGAAACAGGAGCATCCCCGCCCCAAAGATCATGAGAGGTGGCACAAACGGCAGTATCAAAATATTACTTACTATACCAATCAGACTCATTCGTCCAAAATGCCACCAGATAATTGGCATAGTAATTAACATCGTCGACACTGTTGTCATCACCCCCATGCTCCCGGCAAAGTCGGCCAGTCCGCCCCCGGCAAGAGTTGCCAGTTTTTTTGACAGTCGGGGTTCCACCACCATCAGGCCAAAGCTGGCACCCACCGAGAGTTGAAAGCTGACGCTCACCATCAAGGTCGGGTCAATCATTAGCATTATCCATGCCGTAAACGCCAGCACCCAACCGAATCGGGTTCCTCTGCCCAGCACCTGACCAAGATACATCAGTCCGGCCATCCAAACAGCTCGTACCACAGGGGGTTCCCCTCCGGCCAAAAGGCCGTAAAGGATCATGGCTACCAGAGCGATCCAAACCGCAACAGAGCGGCGCACGAACCAAAAACTCAAAGACAAAACCACTCCGCCTACCAGTAAAATGTTGTAGCCGGAGGCAACGGCAATATGTATCGACCCGCTCTTTATCATCTGCCGATATAGTTCTTGCCCTATATCTTTTTTATATCCCAAAACAACTCCGGAAACCAAACCGGCTTCCGGCTCAGGCACGTATTTTTTATAAACCGAAACCAAACTTTCACGGAAATTATTTAACATATCCCCGTTTTGAGTTTTTGAGTTTTTGAGTTTTTGAGTTTTTTCATCTATCTCTATTTCCGCGCTGGTAAGCCACAAATTCCCCACAAAACTGTCTATCAATGGCTTATCAAGAGTGCCAGTCGCCCTGATCTCCGTATCTCTATACTTTGCGCAGATTTCTTCCGACGAAAATAGAAATCTGTCAATCTTGATGATGCATTTTGAAATATCTTGATACATATTGTCCGGGTATCCGGTAACCCTGATTTCTTGTCCCGAAGGAAAATCTAGCGTTGTCGCCCATCCTAGAATACAACGAAAAATGAGCAAAAACACCAAAATCGGAAACCGGGTTTTCATCCTTTAATAGACCACCAGTTGCCCGGCATTTTTATCAAATATCTGTTTCGTCATTCCTCCCTTGGAAACCACCTCATCCAAACTTCCGTACGGTCTGTTTTTCACGATAGTCTCTGCTCTTGCCGGGCCCACCCCCCAAAGGGTATCCAATTCCTTAAGAGAGGCAGTATTCAAATTGACCATATCACTCTCTGTTTTAGCTTCGGCATACCCCGCACTAGTGGGGGTATTGGTGATAAAAGGGATGTAGATCTTTTGACCATCCTTTAGCTCCTGTGCCAAATTCAAGTTCTTTTCACAGTACCCTCTATCCGCCTTCTCGGAATAGCCCCCGGCAGTCACCAGGAGGTCTTTAATCCGTGAACCGGCCGGTAATTCATAAACACCGGGAGACATTACCGCTCCTTCGACGTCTATGACCACTTTCTTCACCTTAAGCCCGTCACCGACATTTGTGGTCTGGTTGGACGAATCGATATACTCCACTGTAGCACGGCTACCTCCCAAAATGCCCCTAAAAAGGCTTATTCCCGAAATCAGTAGTCCAACAGCCAAAAACCCGATCAACAAGCGGTCCGGGAGTGTAAGTTTTTCAAAAATATTCCATTTAGTACCGGTCACCAAATTAATCATACAACGGCCTTAGATATTCCTCACTATTAATATCCGTATCAATCCCAAAAGGCTTTTATCCCTATTTCCGCATAAATATTTGGTGTTTATTCACCACAAATAGTCCTGTATTTCTTTGCGGAAATAATTCATTGCCGGCTCAATTACATAATCACTATTCATTAGCATGTGCCAATTCAAGCACAATATATATCAATTTATTGGATTTTTAGCCATTTTTATTACCGCGTAATATTTCTTACATTTATCATCCCGGAAACCCCATATTCTCTCTTTTGATAATTGATAATTGAAAATTGAAAATTTACTGATCTGATAATTGATCATTGAGCATTGATAATTGAAAATTAATCATTTCTCTCTTCAAAATGTATTATTATTAATCTATGCCACTGTCACGCCTCCACACCGTATACATCACCCTTTCGGTGCTTCTTACCTGGCTTTGGAGCTCAAACGCTGTCCTGTCCGGGTACAATCTTCAGCTTACGGGAGCCCTCACCTTGCTCTATTTCGGCTTCAAATTTTTCTCACGGTCTACCAATCAAAAAGCTATTAGCTTCCCTTCTACCATCATTCTAAACACCATCTGTCTTCTCCTGGTCTTTTCCACCGGAGGTCTTATCTCCCCGTTAATCTTTCTTCTGGACTTGCTGTTCTTCGCTCTCGCTCTTCTTTTTGAACCTATTCAAGCCGCGGTGGCCTCGTTTTTGATCGTCGCTATCTTTATTTCTCAGAACTACTCGACGCTCGACACCAACAAAATAATTAACCTCCTATCTTTAGTTCTCATGACCCCGATCGCGGTTATTTTTTCCCGCAACTATCTCGAAGTCCTGGAAGATAAAGGCAAGATCAGAGTTCTCCAAGCCGCCCTGCACGAAACCGAGACGGAGAGCCTTCTTTGGATCGAAAGGCAAGCAAAACCCTCTCTAGCTTCGGTATTGAACTCCACCACCGACCTGGTGATGTACTTCAACTCCAAAGGTAGAGACCTGCTCCTTCCACCGGCCATTGTCGAAAAATTAAAGTCGATTCAAACCGACATGATCACTCTCTATTCTTCGGCCACCACCTTGGAAAAATCAATTGTCAAGGAATCCGATAAGAACAAGTTATAGAGTTAAATGATCAATCTAATGTTCGGGTTTCCTCGGTCCCTTCAAGAACAAATGCCCACTGTATCACCTCGGTCTTATCCGGCGACCAAAACTATATCAGATCATATCAGGACAAACCAAGACAACACCATCAAACCGGTGCATCTGCATCCAAAAATATCTTTTTGGACGAAAATTAGACCCATATCATATCTTCTACCACTAATCTTTTTCACATATTCTTTTCATACTTCCGTATATGCGGACACTCTTTCCTCTCCTTCATTCCAGATCGACATGAGTACCATCAATATGACCGGAGGCAACAAAACTTCCGCCTCGTATAGGCTTTCCGACACCGTTGGCCAGACAGTCCAAGGACAATTTGATTCCGCCGGCTATGTGATTAAAGCCGGTTTCCAATATATACACAGCCTGACTCCTTTTACTTTTACGGTCTCCAACCTGGATCTAAACTACGGCAGTCTGGTTCCCGGCACTCCCAGTCTCTTGACCAATATTCTTACCGTGACGACCGGCAGTGCCTATGGCTACACCGTCAAGACTCTTGAGGATCACCCGCTCCGGGTAACCAATGGGTCAACCACTATTGCCGACACTTCTTGCGATCTGGCTTCCCCCTGCACCCAAACCGACGCCACCCCATGGACGGTCAATACCCG
>CAZGSP010000055.1:0-20549 GCA_964528565.1 uncultured Pseudomonadales bacterium
CTTCCCCGTTGAGGTGGGGGGGGTTTTATTTGATATTGTTAGACCCAACCACTTATAATGAATTCAGATGGATAATACTGCCCAGTCTACTGCATCTGTCGCCAGACGCGATCTCGATCTTCTCAATAAGAAATTGGAGGGTGTGGAAATGCCTCCCGAACTAAAAGAGAAAGCTCTCGACATGGTCTCCCGCCTTGAACGCATGTTTACCCAAGGCTTCTACTCCGAAGAATTTGAAAAAGTCTCTCACTACATCGACTGGATCATCCGGGTTCCTTGGGTCAAAAGAGTTGACCGCCCGATCGACTTAGTCGCCATCAAAGAAACCATGGACAAGAGCCACTACGGTATGGACTCGGTCAAGGAAAGAATTATCGAGTACATGTCGGTTCTCAAACTCCGCGCCAGCCGGAATCTGGGAGCCGCCCGTGCCCCCATTATCTGTCTCGTGGGTCTTGTCGGTACCGGAAAAACTACTTTTGCCTACGCTCTTTCGGAGGCGCTTGGCCGCCCTATCGCCCGTATCCCATTCGGAGGCTTGGGTTCGGCCAAAGATCTTCGCGGAGAGTCCCGTCTTCATATCGAAGCCGAGCCGGGCTACGCCGCCCGTGCCCTTTGTGATTCCGGGGTCAAAAACCCCATTATTCTCCTCGATGAAATCGACCGCGTCACCGAAGAAGCTCGCATGGATATCATGGGTGTCCTGGTTGAGTTACTCGATCCGAGTCAGAACAATCGCTTTTTGGATCACTTCATCGACTATCCCATCGATCTCTCCGAAGTTATGTTTATTGCCACAGCCAACAACACGGGCAATCTGGCCACCGCCGTGATGGATCGTCTCGAGCCCATCATGATGCCATCGTATACCGATGAAGAAAAGATGCATATTGCCCAAAACTATCTTTTCCCCAAGGCTCTCGAAGCCGCCGGCATGGATCCGGCCACGATCACGATCGATCCGTCCCTTTGGCCCAATATCATCCGTCCCTTAGGTTACGACGCCGGTATCCGTACTCTGAACCGCACTATCGAAGGAATTGTTCGGAAGGTAGCTATGATGGTCGTCACCGGTCAGGCCAAGACCGTCTATCTGACCCCGGACAACATCAAGTCATTCTTACCTAAGTGGTAATTCTGTCATTGCGCAATTCGTACAAGAACTAGAGCAACCCAGATATAATCACAATATGGATCAGTTTGAGCATTTCAACAAAACTGCGGAAAATTTTTACCTCCAATTAGATTTTATTCATTCATTACAAGATCAAACTCGCCACATTCACAACCTTCGCGTTCTTGATTATGGGTCAGGTTCCCAAGTAATAGGCAGATTTGGTATGATTCAAAAAGATCAAGAAGTGGTCCTTGCTTATGATCCAATGTCGGACATCACCCCTTCGGTCTCTAAAAATATACCTGGCGCAGAGGTCAGGCGAACAAACCAAGCACCTACAGGTGAGAAATTTCATTTAATTGTCTGCAATTTTTCTCTTCATCATGTCAATGGAGACCTGGATTCGGTGATAAAAGAACTCACTGTCTATTCACCAGAAATAATCGGAATAACAGACTATGATTTTACTGAAGCCTCCTTGGAAGACTTTAGAAAAACATTTATTAGTGAGCAAGAAATTAAGGAATTAAACACTCTTTTTAATGGCGATTGGCAAGCCTGTTTTGACTATCATAGACGATTAGGGTTGAACGATTTTAGAAGATGTCTTCAAGAGTCTGGTTTCAACTTGGTTGTTTCAAAGGCTGGAGACAAAATTGCCAAAAATAAGTTCTTCCTCGTTGGAAAAAAGATATAACATTCCACATTAGTCCAATAATCTTTTCATCTCAGACTCCAGCGCCTCAGATCTTTTCTTATTTTTCCCAAAGATGATGTAGGAAAGATAGCCGTCGGCCAGAAGATTTGAAGAACAGATAACCATTCCCTCTTTGGACTTTCTGGAAAACAAAATTGGTTTCATCTCTTTGTACAACTTCTTAAACGTAAACTTTTTCGGAGGAATACCATACATATTATTCGACAATACGAAACTCCTCTTGGCAAAGTTCCTGCCGACCAGCTCTTTCCCGGCTTCATAAACATGAGTACCTCCGGTAACTCTTACATTAGATTCACTGACAAAAATACTCCCGCCTTTCGCGGCGATAAAGTCCACGTCAAAGTAACCACGGTAACCGTCTTGGGAAAATTGCTCTCCAATTAAGTACCCTATATCCGTCACCCTCGAAGCCACTCTTTTTGGTAACACCTCTTCGCCTATCTCCACCCCACCGAACTCGCCTTTGAGATTCACTCTCATTCCGCAGTAATACAAAAACTCTACCTCACCGTCTGGCCGGATAAAAAACTCGGCGTTCGGGAAACCTCCTCCGATTCTCTGGTTTGGATTTATCAAAGACTCGACTACGATCGGGAACTTCTCCCAGTAGGCGTCTTTCCTGAGGATCTCCACGATTTTTTTCTCACATTCAATAAATTTTTTCGGCAAATCTCCGGTCTTAAATATCAACACTCCTGCCCCGGAATGTCCTTTGTTGGTTTTGATTACCACCCCGCCCTCCTTGATATATTTATTGGCGGCAATGCCGGCCGTGTCGATTATTCCCGAGCTTACCACCCCATCCGGCATTTTTAGATCCGCTCTGATGGCGCCATTGATCTGGGTTAATTGCCGGATACCCGATTTGCTACCGTAAAAATTCACCGTCCAAGCATTCGCTTTTTCGGGCGCCTCCGAGGTCCTGACCTCGATCCCTTTTGCCCTTAGTGTCTCCACCATTTCCAGAAAATGAGAAGTGGTCGAGTAGGCCGTGAGATTCAATCTTTTGTACTCTTTACCCAATTGAATTAGTCTCTTCATCACTCCCTTATCCTCCATGGCGTCTTTACACAGCCGGCCGGTATGTTTTGCCGGTACCAACACTTCAAGGTCGCGCACCTGGCACAGATTTTTGTAATACTCGACAAAAAGGGGATCAATGTTTTTGGGGGTAATAAAAGTAAACTCGAACTCCTCAGCCATCGAAAAGAGATCCTTGTCCGACAAATTGGCATTCTCGTTGATCTCCCATTTCTGCAGTTTCTTGTCTCCGTAAGACTCGATAAACGGCCACACATCCTCCGAACAGTTAAAGATCCTCACCACCCTCTCACGCTTCTTCCCTCCGGGCTTTTCCTCTTTAATTATTTTTCTCGTTTTTTTCACCTCCTTTTCAGTTTACACGCCCATTCTCATATGTAAAGCTCGTTTGTGGTATACTACTCCAAGTTCACGGCAACGTTGTCAACAGTGATTTGTCAATCTGAGAAACTTACCCCGTAAATTAGAATTATTTGGCGTTATTTCCGCGCCGACCTTACCGGACCCGGTAAGCTACAATATTATTTAGGAAAATAAATTAGAAAAATTATGTCTCAACTTAAGTTGATTCCTCTCGGTGGTGTTGGTGGTGTTACCAAAAATATGTATGTCTACGAATTTGGCGATGACCAAGTCGTAGTTGACTGCGGTATGGGTTTTCCGTCAAGCAGTGATCTGGGGGTTGACTCCGTCATTCCCGATATTAGTTACTTGGAAAAACCCGGTAAACGCCTTCACGGTATTGTCCTCACTCACCCTCATATGGACCACATCGGTGGACTTCCATATATTCTGCCCCGTCTCAAAGATGTCGAAGTTTTTGGTGGCAAACTGGCTATTGCCATGGCCGAAGTCCGGGTACGCGAGTTTGGTATCCCAAACCGCATGACTCCGGTCGAAGGGCACTTGGATCTCGGGCCTTTTCATATTGAATTCATTCATTCTACCCACTCCGTTCCCAACTGTTTCCATTTACTGATCAAAACTCCGGCCGGTACCGTGTATCACGGAGCCGATTTTAAGTTTGATCTTACTCCGGTCGACAATCTTCCCCCGGATATGGCCTCTATGGCAATAGCCGGCCGGAACGGGGTCGATCTCCTGCTTACGGACTGTCTCGGTATCGAGAAAGAGGGGTTCTGCCCTTCCGAAAGATCTCTGAAGAAGGCGATCGACAACGAAATTCGTGACACCCAAGGTAAATTAATTTTTACGGGTATGTCTTCTTCCATTTCCCGTTTTCAAATGGCAATTGAGTCGAGTATCAAGTATCACCGTCGCGTCGCCATAATCGGCCGGTCGGTCGAACAAAATCTGGAAGCGGCCATCAAGACCGGGTTTATCAAAATTCCTACCGGCGTCCTCATCAAACCTCAGCAGATCGCCAATCTTCCGGCCAATCAGGTGACTATTATTGTGTCCGGTTCTCAGGGTCAGTCCGGCTCCGCCATGCACAGGCTGGCGAACAACGAACATCGACTGGCTCGTCTTAAAAAAGGTGACAAGGTCATCATCAGCTCGAATGCTATCCCGGGTACGGGAAACGACGCCGATATCTTTGACCTCATGGATACGCTCTACAAAAACGGTATCGATGTTATCTACTCCGGTACCTCCGAAAATCTCCACGTTTCCGGTCATGGCTATCGTGGTGATATCGCCTTACTAGCCCAGTTAATTCGCCCCAAATACATCATTCCTATCGGCGGAGATGTCCGTCACATGATGCTTTACAAGAAGCTGGCCGGCGATATGAACTTCGACCAGGACAAAGTTTTCGTCCTTCCCGAAGGCCAGTCGGTCATTCTCGAAGACCATGTAGTCAAAGAAGGAACCAAGTTCGAAACCAAAAACGTCTACGTCGACGGCTTGGGCATTGGCGATGTCGGTACCGTGGTTCTCCGTGATCGTCAGGTAATGTCCGAAGACGGAATTCTTCTCGCCATCGTTCCGATTAGACGTGACAACTCTCAAGTAGCCGGAGAAATTGAAATTATTTCCCGTGGCTTCGTCTATCAGAAAGAGTCTCAGGATCTCATCCGCGATGCTAGAAAACACGTCTTGTCTTGTCTCAAAGATGTCAAAGGCATAGCCACCGACTGGGGCTTCATCAGGAAGAAGATCGAGGGAGAACTGGAAAAGTTCGCCTTCGAACACACCCAGCGCCGGCCACTGGTCATAGCGATCGTCATCGAGGTCTGAGTCAATTGCCAATTGTTCATATTCTTCCTTGCGGAGAATGTGAACAATATTATCGCAATTGGCGAAGGGTGCCGGAACCAGTTTCGTAACGAACCTGGTGAGGCGGGCATGAGGGTTCGACGAAGTCGAAATCCCGAATACACAAGTTCAGTCTAGCTTTGTTTGAGTTATACTAATAATACCTATGGCTCGCAAAAAAGGTCGCCGATCCAAACCATATAAGCTTAATCTCAAAAAAGATACCACGAACTCTATTCTTGCCATTCTCTTGATGGGTATTGGTTGTCTAATTGCCATCTCTTTTTCTCAGCAAGGAGAAGTCCTCATGAAGATAAACGAGATCGGTCGGCAGTACTTGGGCTGGCCCTTATTTTTCTTGCCCTTTATTTTTATTGTCGGTGGTTTGATCGTCACCCACGTCAAACTTCCCATCGCCTCCACCAATGTCTTACTCGGTAGTGTCATTACCATGATTTCCCTCAATGGTTTATTTGGTGCCGGCCGTATTGGCCTGGGGCTCAAAGAATCGGTGGTCTCTCTTATCTCGCTTCCCGGTGCCATGCTCTTTTACTTTGTCGGCGTGGTGATCGGTCTCTTTATTCTTTTTGAAACCTCCATCGAAGATCTATTGGTGATGGTTCAAAAAGTATCCGGAAGTATTTCCGGAACTTTTGGGAAAGTAAGGTCCCTTTCGGCGAGAGGCGGTTCTCCGGACTTTTTAACCAAATCCAACACCGTCAAAATTACCGGTGGCGACGAATCAAAAACGGTATCTCCTGGTTTACCTATTATTTCAAACCCGGTAAAAATTTCGAGCAAGGACCACACTATCAACCGCTCAATCCAGACCGCAGTCGAAGTCAAAAAGCTTCCCGAAGGTGCCTCTTCCGGCGTCTGGCACTTCCCGCCTATCAATCTTCTCTCGGATCTTAAGATAGGCAAAGCCGACAGAGGCGACATCAAGAAAAATATCGAAACTATTCAAAACACTTTAGGCTCTTTCGGCATTCAGGCCAAAGTTACCGAAGTTCACCAGGGTCCCGCCGTCACCCAGTACGCCTTAACTATCACCGCCGGCACCAAACTTTCCAAGATAAGCGCCCTTCAGTCCGATCTGGCCTTGGCCCTCGCCGCTCCCCAGGGGCAAATCCGTATTGAGGCTCCTATCCCCGGCCGGGATTTGGTCGGTATCGAAATTCCCAATCGGTCTTTGGAATTTGTTTCGCTTAGAGAAATGCTCACCGACAAGACCATGCAGGAAAGTCGGTCAAAAACCGCTATCTCTCTTGGTCTTGATGTCTCGGGTCAATCGGTAGTGGCCGATATCGGCAAAATGCCCCACCTTCTCATCGCCGGCACCACCGGCTCCGGGAAATCCGTATTGATCAACGCCATTATTTCCTCAATTCTTTTCCGCGCCACCCCCGAAGAGGTTAAGTTCATCATGGTCGACCCGAAGCGGGTAGAGCTCACTCCTTATAACGACATTCCTCATCTTCTGACCCCCGTTATTACCGATGTCAGCAAAGTGGTCAATGCTCTAAAGTGGGCTACGGCCGAAATGGACAGACGGTATCGCCTTTTCGAAGAGATGTCGGTCAAAAACATCGCGGGGTACAACGAACTCAGTGGCTTTCAAGCCATGCCTTACATCATTATTATCGTCGACGAAATGGCCGATCTAATGATGTCCAGAAACGCTAATGAGGTCGAAGACTGCATTGTTCGGATAGCCCAGATGGCCCGCGCGGTCGGTATTCATCTCGTTCTCGCTACTCAGCGTCCTTCGGTGAACGTCCTCACCGGTCTGATCAAAGCCAACATTCCTGCCCGAATTGCCTTTCAGGTTACTTCCATGATCGATTCCCGGGTTATTATCGATACTCCGGGTGCCGAAAAACTTCTTGGCAAGGGCGACATGCTCTATATTCCTCCGGACACCGCCAAGCCAAAACGCATCCAGGGGGCCTTTGTTTCCGACAAAGAGATTAAAAATCTCATTGATTTTATTAAAAGCTCGGGAGTTACCGCCCAGCTGGACGAGACTATTACCAAAGACAAAGGCAAAAGCACTATCGGCACTGCCGGCCAAAATATGGGTGATGTGGACGAAAAATTCGAAGAAGCCGCCCATCTTTGCATCGCGGAGGGAAAGGGTTCCGCCTCTCTGTTACAGCGTCGTTTGGAAATCGGCTACGCCCGCGCCGCCCGCATTCTCGATCAGTTGGAGCAAGCCGGTGTCCTTGCACACGCAGAAGGGAACAAACCGCGGGAGGTAATCGTCGGCAGTCTGAGTGAAGTTTTCCCCGAAGACGGAGAGAATTCCTAAACTATGAAGACCGTCGGTCAAATTATCCGTGCCGCGAGACAACAGAGAAGCTTTTCTGTTGAACAGCTATCACAGCTCACCAAAATAGACGCCAAATATATTGACGCCCTCGAATCTGACCGTTACGCGGATCTTCCTTCCGAAACTTTTGCCAAGGGATTCATCCGGAACTTAAGTCAACGGTTGGGCTTGAATCCTGACGAATTGGTAGCTATCTATCGGCGGGACTATCGCCAACCGGATCGGACAAGAAAAACCAGATCTCACCCCAAAATTTCTATCCCGGGAATTTCTTCTCAAGTCCTGCCTTTTTTTCTTGGCGGTATCGTTTTTATCATCTATCTGATATTTCAGTTCCGAGCTATTCTTACTCCACCCAAGCTGGAAATATCTCGTCCGGCAAGCGCCTCGGTTTTGATCTCTCCCATCGAAATCGAGGGGAACACCGCCATCGACGCCACCGTCTACGTCAACGAAGACACTCAGGTCAAGCCGGACTCTACCGGCCATTTTCTCGCTAGGATCAATCTGCCCGTCGGCCAGACAATCTTGGAGATCAAATCCGTCAACCGTTTCTCCAGAACCTCATCCCAAAATATTTCCGTCACCATTATCTCGAAATAACTGAAATCTGGTATTATGAACTTATGACCCTTCCCCAAATCATCTCTTTGATCTCCACCGTCCTGTTGACTACCGTCGCCCTGATTGTTGGTGTTCAGCTGATACTAGTCCTCAAAGAACTCCGCTATTCTCTCACTAGGATCAATCAAACCATCGACACCACCTCGGATGTCATCGAAAAAATATCTCAGCCTGCTATTGGCCTGTTTGCCATCTTGGAAGGTTTTAAGGAAAGTGGCAAGATTATCGAAACCGTTTCCCACTTTTTAGGCCGCGATAAAGACAAAACGGTGAGCGAAGACACTTATGACAACTCCATCTGAAAAAACCGGTCACGAAGGCACATTCTCCTCTTTTACCGTGGGAGTGGCTTTTGGAGTCGTGGTCGCTCTTCTCTTCGGCACCGAGGAAGGGCGGAAGTTAGTCAAGAAAGGTATCGACGCCATTCCGGACAAATACAAGACACCGCCTGTCCGTATTCCGATCATCCCTACCGAAGAAACACCTCACCACACAACTTCCGCCCAGTCTCCCTTTGAGGATTCTTTCGGCGAAGCCCCTCCTCCACCACCTCCCCACGTTCGCCCCACCCGCCCCGAACCCTTCAAACCCCAATTGTAGCCTCGCAAAACACCCCATAGTTGACATTTAGCCTCATCGGTGGTACACTCTACCGGTAACTTCTCGATTCTACATTCTTTGACAAGGAGACACACATGCCCAAGATTACCGGCAAACAGGTTTTGTCCGCTCTAATGAATGAACCTGAATACTCGACTCAGCCCGCCTCGGTCCTCGCCGTCACCGACCCGTTCATGCTCGCCATTCCCGATGTGCTGAAGGATCACCTCGACAAGATCGTGACTCTCGCCACCCTTATGGATGCGAAGATCACCTTCCTGCGCTACTGTGTTGCGAACGAATATGTCAAGAAGGTTGTCGCCGCAATGCCGGAAGATTCGTTCGGCTGGCTTGATGCCAAAGAAGCCGCCGAGATGATGCAGGGCATGATGGCGCAGGTCGTGGAATTGCTCGCCGAAGTTGTGAAGGATGCTCCCGCGTTCCTCGAATCCCAAGGGATTACCGAGGAACAGATGATGGCGCACCCCAAAGGTGGTGCCCTCAGGCCCAATGTCTTCAAACTCTACAAGGCTGGCACTCTGACCATCGCCGATGTCCTGAAGATGCAACCCATGGTGATTGTCAAGAATACCGAATAGTAACCCGACCGCCAAATAGCGCCCCCAAAAGGGGGCGCTTTTCTTATCTCAATATCCACGGTTTGTCGATTTCCGACCAGACAATACGGTAGCCGTGTTTTTCCCGGCTAACGTGGAAGTCACCACCCTCGAGGTGAATGGTTCTTCCCATACCTTCTGCGCTGGTGATAACGTCCGACCCGTTCAGCGTCTCGTCCCTGATCCAAAGTCTTTTATCGGGTGTGATCGAGATGGCGACGGTCCTTGTCCCACGGTCGATCAACAAGGTCGAGCTATCCAGCTCGATGATTAGGTAGCCTCGGTCTGGCCTATATTCGTAGCTTGGCCGGCTGTCTCCGACAAGTCGATAGTACAAGCTAGCCACAGCCCCCAGAATGCCGAAGACGACGATCGTCGTCCAATCTGTCCACACCATGGCCATGGCTGGCATGAACCAAGCCATGAGGAAGGGAAAACCTAGAAAGCAGACCATAATTACACCGGTCACCCAAGGTAGAATCTTTCGCATGTATGCCTCCAATTTAGTTTTTAACTTACCCCATAATTATATCATCCTCGGAGATCCGCATAGTCTGCTTAGGGCAGGTAAGAAGCTCGGGGTATATCTACCCCGGAGAGTCTTCTGTCTGTCCGGAAAGCACCAGCGTTTTTTTGGTACTTTCTCCCTGCGGGAAAGGTTCTCATCCCGCAATACAAAAGTTACTATCTCCTCGGCAGTAGCTGCCAAATCACTCCGCTTCTTCTTATATTTGAGCGATAGCTAATATATGTACTCATATATCTTCGCTCATAATTACATAAGTCATTATGAGCTTGATATAATTTGTCTGAATATGACCATACACGAAATCAGACAAAAATACTTCGACTTTATGGAATCGAAGGGTCATAAAATAATTCCATCCAGTCCGCTGGTTTTGGAGGGCGACGCCACCACCCTGTTTACTTCTTCGGGAATGCAACCGATGATGCCTTATCTTCTCGGCCAGAAACATCCTCTGGGAACACGTATTGCCGACTCTCAAAAATGTTTTCGGTCAAATGACATTGATGAGGTGGGTGATAACCGCCACACCACTTGTTTTGAAATGCTTGGCAACTGGTCCCTCGGAGACTATTTCAAGAAGGAACAGCTGGGATTCTTTTTTACTTTTCTCACCGACAAAAAGATCGGCCTTGGTCTTGACCCTCATCGTTTGTATGTCTCGGTCTTTGCCGGGGGAGACGGGGTAGAAAAGGATGAAGAAGCCATCATGATCTGGAAAAATTTATTCGCCAAGGTCGGCATCCAGGCCAAAGAAGGGCAGCATATTTTTCCTTATCCTGCCAAAAAAAACTGGTGGTCACGTGCCGGTACTCCGGATCAGATGCCCACGGGCGAACCGGGTGGACCGGATAGTGAAGTCTTTTTTGATTTCGGCGGAGAGAGAAAGCTTCACGAGAGTTCTCCTTGGAAAAACGAAGCTTGTCACCCGAACTGCGACTGCGGCCGCTACATGGAGATCGGCAACAACGTTTTTATGCAGTATATAAAACAGGCAGACGGCACCCTCAAAGAACTTTCTCAAAAAAACATCGATTTCGGCGGCGGTCTTACCCGTTTGGAAGCCGCAATGAGAGACGATCCGGATATGTTTAATATTTCTTCCCTGGCTCCGGTCATCAAAGAAATCGAAAAAATTTCCGAGCATTCATACACCGTTGAGGAACACCGCCCTTCCATGCGGGTAATTGCCGACCATCTAACGGCCGCTTCCTTCTTGATCAAAGACGGAGTTTTCCCCAGTAACAAAGGTCAGGGTTATGTCCTCCGCCGTCTTCTCCGCCGCGCCGCGATAAAGCTGTATTTCCTGACCGACAGTCGCGACTCGATCATCAAGCTTCCGGACATCGTGAGGGTGATTACCGAGTACTATGCGGATCCTTACTTCAGCCACGAAGACTTTCCTCTGATTCAACACACCATCACCATCGAAATATCCAAGTTCAGTCAGTCTCTGGATCGGGGACTGAAAGAACTTCAAAAAAATCCGCAAGTTGACGGAAAGTTTGCCTTTGATCTGTATCAAAATTATGGATTTCCCTTGGAAATAACGGCCGAGATACTGTCTCAAATGGGCAAGAAAGTCAACATTCAGGAGTTTCAAAAAGAATTCGAAAAGCACAAAGAACTCAGCCGGTCCGCTTCGGTCGGCATGTTCAAGGGTGGTCTCGCCGATCATTCCGGCGTCGTTACCGGTTATCACACCGTGACCCATCTTTTACACGCGGCCCTGAGAAAGATACTTGGGCTCCACGTTCAGCAAAAGGGCAGTAATATCACCTCCGAAAGATTACGTTTTGATTTTTCTCATCCGGATAAAATCACCGAAGACCAAATTAGAGCGGTTCAGGACCTGATCAATCAAAAAATAGCCGAAAAACTACCCGTCACCAAAGAAGAACTTCCCAAAGAAAAAGCCCTGGAGCAGGGAGCTCTTGCCTTTTTTGGGCAAAAATATCCCGACCTGGTGACCGTTTATACGATAGGAGATAGGAAAAATTACTTTTCCAAAGAGCTGTGTGGAGGCCCGCATGTGGAAACTCTTGCAGAACTTGCTAAGATAAATATAGTCAAACAAGAATCTCTTGGAGCGGAGACACGTCGACTCTATTTACAATTTGTTTGACAAGGTAATTGTGTGAACTTAGTCAACCTATTTGGAAATAAATCAAAAGCCCCCGAACCGGAATATTTTTTGGCTGTCGAAATTCACGAGTCCCTGATCAAAACGGCTCTCTGGGAAATCCTTGAGGGTCAGCCGGAAATCGTCAACGTCGGCTCGTATGAATCCTGGGCCGATGAAGAATCTCTAATAAACGGGGTCGATTCTTCTCTGGACCAAGCCATCAAAGTCATCAAGGGTGAGCCCAAACGGGTCATTTTTGGTTTACCGGATTCTTGGATGGAACAGGACAAAATTCATGCCACCAAAACCAAGTTAATTACTCATCTCTGTAAAGAGCTTGGTTTGGATCCGATTGGGGTAGTCACCACCAATCGTGCGGTTGCTCATTATCTTAAAAAGAGAGAGGGTATGCCTCCAACGGTCATTCTTCTTGAGGTTTATACCTCCAAAGTAGCCGTCTCCTATGTCTATCTTGGCGAAGTCAAGCAAACGGAAGAAGCGGCGAGATCCGGAGATCTCGCTCACGATGTGGAAGAGGGTTTGACCAGAATGGATCTCCCCAATTATCCGGCCAGATTCATTTTGACAAACGGTAATAGCCTCGAAGAAGAATCCCAACAAATTACCGCTTTTCCCTGGACCGATCGTCTGCCTTTCAAACATATTCCCAAAGTCGAAGTTCTTCCTATCGATTTCTCCATCAAATCGATCGCTCTAACCGGCGGGATTGAAGCCGTTCAGTTCTTGGGTGTGGAAGTGATAGATGAGGACACCACCATCAAACCGAGTACCGACGACTCTAACTTGGTTATTCCTGTAGAAACCCCGTCGTCTATTGACGAGTTGGGTTTTTCCTACGAAGAAACTTCCGCCCCCGTAGCCATTCCCACGGCGCCTCCCATGCCGGAAGTCGAGCCCGAAAGCGAACCGGTGGAAGACTCTCCCGGAGATGAACCGGAATATGCTTTCTCCGACGAAGTTGCCCCGCTCCCCAAGCCCCGCTTGACCGTCAAACTTCCCCCTATCCCCAAGTTCTCTCTTCCTTCACTTCCGCATTTTCACGTTTCCTGGCTGATTTTACTTATCGTTCCCGTCATTTTGCTTCTGGGGATCATCGGCTATCTATTTTTCGGTCAGGCACAAATCGTCATCCACTTCGACCCGCAAAAAATCAGTCGTCAAATCGGGATCGCCATTTCCGAGTCGTCACAGTCTGGTATTCCGACTTTAATCGCGACCAAGAAAACGTTTTCCGGCTCCGCTACCGAATCGGTTTCCACTACCGGCACCGCTACGGTCGGAGACAAAGCCACAGGTACGATTACCATAGCCAACAAATCTCTCGCCCCCATTGTCCTTAAAGCCGGTACGACGATCACCAATGACACCGGTAAATATGTCTACACCCTTATCAATCCCGTCTCCGTTGCGTCGGCAAGCTCCGACCCGATCGATCCCATTTCCGGCAAGGCTTCCGGAGTCCAGATCACCGCTTCCCGGATTGGTGCCGAATACAATCTGACCAAAAATACCATTTTCTCGGTGGATAACTTTTCCAAGGCCATCGCCGCCGCCATCGCCGAGTCCGACTTTACCGGGGGGACTTCCAGAACGGTCAATGCCGTTTCCAAAGCCGATCAAGATAAACTCCTGGCTACCGCTACCGAAAAAATCAAGTCGCAGGTCAAGACCGACTCGGAGACTCAAACTCCGGGCTATAAAACCTTACCCTTATCGGACGTCCAGTTCACCAAAAAACAATTTGACCGCAATCTGAATGAAGAAGCGACCACCGTCAGTCTCGTCCTCGAGGGCTCTCTCGACGCTCTGGTCTACTCCGAAGAAGATCTCTACCTTCTGGTGGCCGAGCAGATCAAGGATCAAATTCCGGCCGGATCGTCTACGACCAAAGAGACTACCGTTATCCGTGTCGAAAATCCGACCAAGGTAGACGGAAATTATCAGGCCAAAATAAATATCGAAGCCCCTCTTTTCCCCGAAATTGATGAAGCCAAGCTCGCCGGGTATATTAGGGGGCGCCTCGCTTCCGGTATCCGTCATTTTTTCGAACCGATTAACGGTTTCACTTCGGCCGATATTAAGATTTACCCCCCGATCCCCCTGATCACCAAAGTTCTCCCTCTAAATAATATTAAGTTCGAACTAGTAGGGAATTAAATGCTGTACAGCTATCGCAAGGCCACTCCGGAAAATCCACATCCGGGCCGGCGCATTCCCCGTTATCTCAAGACGATCCCCACCCTGGTTTCTGCTCTGGGACTGGGAATTCTGGCGGGAGTTTCTTATCCGGTGGTTAGCTATCAGCTTAAAGACGTCAAATTGTTTGGATCGGGTGACTCCGGTTTGCTTTCTCCGGTCTTTTATCAATCCAAAGCCGATGACAATAACCCGGTCCTGATCAATGGACTGGACTATACCAAAGCCAGTAGTTGGTTCCCCGGAAGCGTTCAAAATGAATTTTTTACCTCGAAAAAAAATCCGGACGACGACTCTCCCGATACTTACACTCTTTCCATTCCCTCTCTTGGTATCTTCGATGCAGTCGTGGCTCTGGGGGACGAAGATCTTACCAAACAGTTGGTTCAATATCCGGAAACCGCTCTTCCGGGACAGATCGGCTCACCGGTGATTTTTGGCCACTCCACTCTTCCCCAATTTTTCGACCCCAAAAAATACACTACGATTTTTTCTACTCTCCCAAAAGTTAAAGTCGGTTCGGACATTTTTGTTACTTACGATGGGGTCGAGTACACCTATCGCATTACCAAGACTCTCGAGGTCAAGCCCAATGAGCTGTGGGTACTGAGGCAGGATTACTCGGAGAAAACCCTGAAAGTCATTACCTGCGTTCCTCCCGGCACCACTCTCCGTCGTCTCGTGGTCGAAGGTACTCTCATCAACAACTAACCGATATAATCTAGCCCATGCCAACGATTATCTGTCTTGACCCGGGCACCGCCCATACCGGCATCGCCGTCTCCGAAGAGGGGATCCTCGCCACACCCATTGCCACTATCTACGAAAAGGATATCGATCAATTGGTCACCAAGCTATTACCTTATTTAAATAAATATAATCCCGGCAAGATCGTTATCGGAGTACCCGAACACGGCCCCATCGTCAAGTTTGCCACGGACTTAAGTGAAAAGCTTTACGCCGCCTTCCCCAAAGAAAGTATTTTTTTTCGGGAAGATCTTAGCTCTCATACGGCCAGAAATATCATGAAAGCCCAAGGGAAAACTTTATTGAGGCGCAAAAAAGAAGAACACCAAACCGCCGCCGCCCTCATTCTCCAAGACTACCTCGACTCAATCTAGCTTATTAATCTGTCCGTCTTAGATTGTTGAGGTTTGATACAATCTAGATATGTTCAAGAATATTATCGCTCCCGTTCAAGCATGGCTACTCTCGAGAGGCGTCTGCGTCGGTTGCGGCACCGCCCTCACCGAAGGTACCGTCAAACCCTCGCCAAAAGTAAAAGACTGCGACCAAGTCACCTGCAAGTGTGGCCGGGTTTTTGTGTACAATCCCAAAACGAACACTTACCGCCGCGCTTTGATGAGTGAAATATAAAAATAATATTTAAGGTATGTTCAAAAGATTTTTTACAGCCTTAACCATACTCGCAATCATGTTTTTTGCCTGGTATTTTCAGGCAATTCAGCCCGTAACCCGCATGGACTCTCCCGTCGTGGATTTTGAAGTCAAATCCGGTGCCGGAGTAGATAGAATAGCCAACGATCTTAGTAGCGCCCGTCTTATCCGGTCCCGTATCGGCTTCAAGATCACGGTCATCCGTCTCGGTGTGGCCAGCCGGATCCAGGCGGGATTCTTTAAGCTCTCGCCCACCATGAGCGCCACGGAAGTAGCCGAAGCCCTTACCCTTGCCTATGCCCGTCAAGTTAGAGTGACCATTCCCGAGGGGCTTCGCAGTGAAGAAATCAACTTTATTTTTGAAAAGACATTTAAAGATGTCGAAGGCAGTAACTACAATCCTTTGCAGTTTACTTCACTCTCCCGGGGGAAGGAAGGCCGGCTGTTCCCCGACACTTACGACTTTGTCCCCGAGGCGTCGGCTTCCGATGTTATCAAACGCCTTACCGGCCGGTTTGATGAAGTTATTTCGGATCTGAATATCCCGGAGGAGAGTCTTCCCAAAACCTTGATCCTGGCTTCACTTCTCGAAAGAGAAGCCGCCTCTTCTGCCGAGATGCCTTCGGTGGCCGGAGTTATCGCCAAACGGTTGAAGATCGGCATGGCTCTGCAAATAGATGCTACCGTTCAGTACGCCTTGGGTTCGGTTCGCTGTAAACAAATTGACTGTGATTGGTGGAAAAAGGATCTGACCGCAGAAGATCTCAGGATGAACTCTCCGTATAACACCTATTTAAACCCCGGTCTTCCTCCGGCCCCGATTTCCAACCCCGGCAAAGACGCTCTGAAAGCCGCCACTAGTCCGGTCATGGGTTCGGCTTTGTATTACCTTCACGACTCCGCCGGTAAAATCCATTTCGCCGATACTTTACCGCAACACAATCAAAACATCTGCACCTATCTCAAAAAAGACTGCAGATAACAAAAAACCGGTGGCATCTCTGCACACCGGTATCGGTTCAAAATTCGGAATCATCAAACGTTCGAACGCCCAGGGAGTGGACTACGTAGACGGCCGCTTCATCAAAACTTAATTTATTTTCGGCCGCGATCTTCCTTACCCATCTTATATTTCTGATCATAGAGACGGTGCCGGTGATGAGGCACCCCAACAAAGTTGCGATTATGAAACCGGACTTCATCGATAGTAACAAAATCACGATCTCGGTCACTTCACCGGTAAGTACCGAAATAAATAGAAGCCCAAAAAAGAAAAACATTACCATTATTACAACGATCAGCATATCGGTCAAAGCTATTTTAAAAATATGTTTCATGTCGTCTCCTCCGAAGGCGATACCTCTCCAACTGTTACTCCTCAAGTTTTTTCTTTCGTTTTTCCAGTTCCGCCCGAAAGACTTCTTCATGAAGTTGGATCGCAGGCAGATCCCATTTGAGTTCATAGCGGACACGGGCAAAGAACTCCAGGTCCACTCCGAATTTTTCCGCACTGCGTCTCATCCCCCAGTACTCCACACCATATCTTTCAATTGTGGTTAGGACGGCTAGTCCATACGCCACCGGCACCGCCCAAAATCCCCATAGATCAATTATCGTGACGACTATCGTTAAGACAGCCAACTTGATCAACAGTAAACCGATTGCCAAAAGCCAAAATTTTTTCAAAGTAGCCTCCAATTAGAATTCGAATATTATACCAAACTCCGTGTTGACAGCCGGTCAATTCACCTTTATACTACATACACTGCTCTAAACTTGGCTGGGCTTTTTGCCAGTCAGGTTTTTGTATGTTGTCCATTGTTATTTACCCTGCCTAAATCCAAAAAAATCCGGATGATTAAACAAAAAAAACGCGAGAATTGGGGCAAAATAGCCTCCAAGTTACCAGAGTCCAACTTGGCCCAAACCCAACTAGATTCCTACAAACAATTTCTCGAAGACGGCATCCGTGAGTCGTTACTGGAGCTGAACCCTATCAAAGACTTTACCGGTAAGGTTTTTGAATTTGAATTTTTAAGCAACCGTGTTGGTCTTCCCAAGTTTTCCCCCAAACAAGCTATCGAAAAAGGCGTTACTTTTGAGTCGCCTCTGTGGGCAACCGTCAAGCTGACCAATCTCCACACCAAAGCCACTCAACAGCAAGAGATCTTCCTCGGGGATATCCCCATGATGACCTCTATCGGTACCTTTATCATCAACGGCGTCGAGCGTGTGGTGGTCAACCAGCTCGTCCGCTCACCCGGTGCCTATTTTACTCGTGAATTCGATCCCCATTCCGGTCGGGCCATGCACCAAGCGGAAGTTCGTCCCATGCGCGGTTCCTGGTTGGAGTTCATTGTTTCCCGGAACGACTATATTTCCGTCCGCATTGACCGTCACCGCAAAGTCTCCGCTACCACCCTGGTTCGTGCCTTAGGCTACTCGAGTAACGAAGATATTTTGGCCCTTTTCGCCGATGTCGATACCGACAAAGAACACCGCTACATTGCCTCCACACTATTAAAAGACAACAGCACCAATACCGAAGAAGCCATCCTCGACTTCTATCAAAAAGTCCGCCCCGGTGAACCGGCTGTCCTGGAAAACGCCAAAGCCCTTCTTCACCAGATGTTTTTTGATCCCCGCCGCTACAATCTCGGTCTGGTTGGCCGCTATAAGATGAATCGTAAGCTTGGGATCAATACCCCGATCGACAAACAGCACATCACCTTAAATAACGACGACTTTATCGGGTCCATCAAATACCTCATTGGTCTTCAAAACGGCATCGGAAAGATCGACGACATCGATCATCTGGCCAACCGTCGCCTTCGCTGTGTCGGTGAGCTGGTGAACCAGACCTCTTTCAAGGCCGGTCTCTTGAGGTTAGAGCGCTCTATCAAAGAAAAAATGTCTCTTGCCAAGCCCGATGAGCTTCCTACCCCCGCCGCTTTTGTCAACCCCCGCCCGATCATTTCCGCTATCACGGAGTTTTTCCGCCGAAACAGACTCTCTTCCATTCTTGATCAGGTAAATCCGTTATCCGAAGTTGACAACCTGCGACGTATTTCGGTTATGGGACCCGGCGGTATCACTCGGGAGCGCGCCTCTTTCTCCATGCGTGATATTCACTCTTCTCAATACTCCAGGATCTGCCCCGTCCGTTCTCCCGAAGGCCCGAACATTGGTTTGGTTACCTACTTGGCCCTTTACTCCCGTATCAATCCTTACGGCTTCCTCGAAGCACCCTATCTCAAAGTCAACAAAATTGTCAAAGGTGGCAAAACCGTTTTCAAAATTGGGGAAGAGGTCATTTATCTGGCCGCCGACGATGAAGAAGATGCCTATATTACCCACGCGGGTATTGAGCGCAAAGACGACATCATTACTCAGAAATGGGTTCCTGTCCGCTATGGTGGTAAATTCATCGAAGCCGACATCGATAAAGTCCAGTACATCGACGTTATCCCAAGACAGGTAGTCGGGACTTCCGCCGCCCTGATCCCCTTCATCCAGCAAGACGAAGGTACTCGTGCCCTCATGGGTACTCACCATCTGACTCAAGCTCTACCCTTGGTCAAACCCACTGCCCCCATTGTGGGAACCGGCATGGAAGAGATCACGGCGAGAGGCATGGGTTGGGTCGTTTCCTCGGACTTCAATGGTGAAGTTATTTCTGTTGACGGTAATCACATTACCCTAAAACTTTCCGAAAAAGATTCGGACGCGGCCAAAAGGATCTCTCCTTACGACTACGGTTTTATCGAATTTTCCAAAAATACCGTTACCTACAATCTTCGTAAATATCACAACTCATCCCAAGATACCTGTTACAACCAGCACCCGATGGTGGATGTTGGCGACAAGGTCAAAAAAGGAGACATTATTATCAATGGTCCGGCCGCCGAAAACGGAGAACTCGCTTTGGGTCAGAATCTTCTGATCGCCTACGCCGCTTTTGAAGGTCTGGGTTATGAAGACGCTATCGTGGTTTCCGACCGTTGTGTCCGGGAAGACTTACTGTCTTCGGTCCACATTCACGAACACGCTTGCGATGTTATGGACACAAAGCTTGGTGCCGAAGAACTGACTCGTGACATTCCCAACGTCGCCGAAGTTGATCTAAAAAATCTGGTCGAGGACGGTATCGTGGCTATAGGATCGGTCGTCGGGCCAAATGACATCCTGGTTGGAAAAATTGCCCCCAAAGGCGAAACCGAGCTCACTGCCGAAGAGAGACTTTTAAGAGCTATCTTTGGTGAAAAAGCCCGCGAAGTCCGGGACACTTCTCTCCGCATGCCCCATGGTGAACAAGGTGTGGTGGTCTCGGTCAGAACTCTTAGCCGTGAAGACGGAGACGAGCTCGATGCCGGTGTCATCAAACAAATCAAAATAAAAGTTGCTCAATTAAGAAAGATTACTGTCGGTGATAAAGTTGCCGGCCGGCACGGAAACAAAGGCGTCATCTCCAAGATAGTTTCCGACGCCGACATGCCTCATCTCGCTGACGGCCGCCCGGTCGATATCATTATTTCTCCGCTTTCCGTTCTGGCCCGTATGAATCTAGGGCAGCTCTTGGAAGCCCAGTTGGCTTTTGCGGGAGAAAAACTCAATCAACGCTACTCCGTTCCGGTTTTTGAGAAAGTGTCCGAAGACCAGATCACCGAAGTTCTCAAAGAAGCCGGTTTACCCGTATCCGGTAAATCTCAGCTATATGACGGTCGTACCGGAGAACCTTTTGCTCAGGAAACGGCGGTTGGTGTTGGCTACATTATTAAGCTCAACCACATGGTTGAGGACAAAACCCACGCTCGCTCCATTGGACCTTATTCCTTGGTTACTCAGCAACCTCTGGGAGGTAAGGCTCAAATGGGAGGTCAGCGTTTAGGAGAAATGGAAGTTTGGGCTCTCGAAGCTCACAAAGCCGCCTACTCGCTTCAGGAAATGCTTACTCTCAAGTCCGATGATGTTGTCGGTCGTTCCAAAGCTTTTGAAGCTATTGTCAAGGGTG
>CAZGSP010000056.1:0-11038 GCA_964528565.1 uncultured Pseudomonadales bacterium
GGGTGTTAATTAAAAAAAAAAACCACCGCCCCCGAGAGGGGGCGGATATGAAAGAGAGGAAACTATCGGAGATTGAAGACGGAACCAGAACGATTGACATCGGCTTCGTGAAGCTGGCCGATGAAAAAGGTCAGGTAGACAGGAAGGTCATAGCAGTTTTCGAACGGCTGGACCTTACTATCGGAGGACTGCGGTGAGAAGGTAACGCAGTACTGGCCACCGTCCTCGATCCGTCGCTGATTGCTTAGCGGTTGAATGGGATCGTAGTAGACGTCCAAGCCGGTACCGGAAGTTGGGTAGACCATGATGCTGACCCAACGCTCGATATCGTACCAGTACCAGGTGTCGATAATGTCTTCCTGGTGCGTGTCCTCTACCTGTACATCTTTCGTGCAGGAGTATGGCTGACTTTGCGTCTCCGTACACGAGTAGGTGTACGATTCGCTTTCCGTGCACGAGTATGTGTAATCTTCATAACTTCCACACTCGTAGGACTCAGAGCCGCCGTTTCCGTCATCCTGATAGCAGGTATCAGAAACGTAGTGAGATCCGGTGCAGGTGCTTGGGACGTCGTGATAACCGGTACATGTGGTCTGAACCTCGACATCTTTGTAGCACGTGTCAGGCACGGTTTCAGTGTGCCAACCGTCATGGACCGTTCGTTCGCCACTTTTGCGTTGTTCTTGGGCGGTTTCCCGTCCGGCAGAGTGGACTCCGAGGATCTCACCGGGAACGGACCAACCCTCTTCGTGGACGGTCCGATACTCTTCGATATGAACGGACTGAGTCCAGTTCATATCGGTGACCACGAGAGTCTCTACGTGGGTCTTGAAGAAGAAGCTGTAGATCCAGAGGCTAAGGAAGCAGAGGAAAGCGATTGCCAGCACCCCGCCACCGATTTTGAAACCGTTTTTCAGGTTCTCGTTGGTCTCAAAGCCGTAATCGTGACTATCGTACTTATTTGAGGCCGGTTCGGAGATGATAGCGGAGGAGTATAGCTGTTCGCGTTTGATCGGAGGATCTGACCGGCTAATCTGAGGATTGTAGGGATCATCCTCAGGGACAAAGGGTTCGGGTGTAACATGATCTGCCGTTTTCTCAACCTCTTCTGCCTGGGTCGTGCTAAAGACGAGACCGTTCTTGCGGTAGGCTTTGCGCACGGGTTGGACGGCAGAGTTGGTGGTGCGGGAATCGCCGCACTTCCAACACTTTTTGTCTGCTTTGAGATTCCCCGACTGGCAGCTTTCGCAATACCAGTTCGGATCGGGCTTCCCCATCAAGAGGATTTCTTTGGGTGTCGCCTCGTGGGGAGGGTCGCTGTGATAGAACACTACGTTCTTTGAACGTGGGTGTCCGCAACCCGGGCATTCCCGGACGTAGCCGGGGATTTTTTTGTTACTGTCATAGGGACAGTCCCAATACATAACGATTTTTGCCATTTCAGGCCTCCTGGTGATGTCAATGAACGTGGGTGATAACTAATCGAAGTGGGTGAATTATATCATGAATGGGCTCAAATGTCAAGCTATAGGGTATGTTTGTGGCGGTTTGGTGAGGTATACTCAGTTTAATGGCAAAAGTAGTCTTTGACGGAAAGAAGGAGGCGGAAAGGATGGCTCTATTTTTAGAGGAAAGTGAGCGTGTTTTGGGTAAAAGCCTGGTGATCTTGCAGTGCGACGGGAGAAGCGAAGAGAGCGTTTATGTCCGTCTGAAGCGGAAAATGGGGGAAAGGTTGGGGGCAGTCGTGACGGTTCAATTTGCCGGAAGTAAGGAAAGGCTTAAGGAGATGCTGGAAGAGCTTAATGCCGATGAAACGGTTGATGGAATCTTGGTCCAGTTACCCGTAATTGGGGCAGATAGGGAGGAACTTGATCAAATTTTGTCCTCAATTAATCCAAGTAAAGATATAGACGGATTAAACCCGAAAAGTAGGTTCATTCCGGCGGTGGTAAAGGCTGTCGAGAGGCTGGTGGAAATTTTCAAAATATCGGAGGATGACCGGGTGGCGGTAGTCGGGGCAAATGGCATTATCGGATCAAGGTTGGTCCAGAGATTAAGAAGTCTAAATATCGTAGCGGTCGGCCTGGATAAGGGAGACCCTTTGGTCAAACTTAAAGATTTTGATTTGATAATCAGTACGACAGGGGTAGAAGGATTGATCGGGGAAGATGTTGTCACGGAAGGGTTTACAGGTATCGATCTGGGTTACCCCATGGCCGAATTTTCGGCTGAAGCGGTCGCAAAAGCATCTTTGATCACTCCGGTTCCCGGTGGAGTTGGTCCGATGACGATCGTGGCTTTGTATGAGAACTTGGCGGATGCATAAAAACCCCCCGATGGCAAATCGAGGGATAGGTGATGGTGATCAGTATATTGGATCAGGATAGGATAGTGGCCGGTATTTTGAAGTGTTGTACGTAGATGGTCACGCTTATGTCTTTGGGGAGAAGTCTGCAGGCAAGCCCTTCAGCTAAGGTTCGGCCGGCGGCTCCATAGCTTGTTATGCTGACACTGTATGGTTTTTTGTCGTCAACGTTCAATTCCATAAAGGCCAGCACGAATGATTTTGGTAGTTTGCCCACGGGAATATGAAATAATTTGGTGCGTGGCCGGTTGTCCGGTTGTTTGGGTTCAATGATGGAAAAGCCCGAACGGTCGAGAAAGTCTTCCGGATCCTTATAGCTGGGGTCATAATTGCCCGAACTATCTCCCAGACGAAGAGAAGGGTCAATTTGTTTGATGGCGTCCAGAATCTTCGAATTGATCTCACGTCGGTCGATAATAATAAACCTTGCCATAATATTTTTCTCCTTTGAAAGTGAAGGTGCCGTTCGTGGGGATTATAAGGCTTTTGGATAAGAAGAGTCAATTTTGTGGTAGAATAGGCAAGTTCAATTTATTAATAGTTTGTCCCGGCGCGAATCTCTGAAAGTGTCGAGGATTAAAAGAGATGAAAATTATGGCTACAAAAGCCGCAGAAAAAATAGTCGTGACCACGACCAAAAAAGAGGTCAAAAAGGTAGTAAAGAAGCTGGCTCCTGTGAAGAAGCCGGTGGTCGTAAAAGAACCCAAGACAGCCGAAGTCAAAGTAGAGAAGAAGGCTGTAGAGAAGAAAACTCCCGTCAAGAAAGTCTTAAAGAAGCCTGAAGAGGCCGAGGTCGTCGTTGCAAAAGAAGTTAAGGCCGAGAAACCGAAGAAGGTAGCGGCAAACGCCGAGACATCGATCGAGGAGCTTTTTGAGGCCGGTGCTCACTTTGGACACGTCGTGAAGAAGTGGAATCCCAAAATGAATAAATTCCTTTGGGGTGAGAAGAATGGGATTCACATCTTTGATCTGGAAAAAACAATGGCCGGTGTTACCGAGTCCACGAAAGCCTTGACCGACCTTGCCGCCGCAGGCAAGAGGATCGTCCTGGTAGGTACCAAGAGACAAGTGCGGCAGATGATCGAAGAGGAGGGCAAGAGACTCGGAGTACCCTACATTTCTCAGCGCTGGATGGGAGGGCTCATCACCAACTGGAAGCAACTCAAACTGACCCTGGATAGATTGAACTCTTTGAAACAGAGGAGAGAAGCCGGTCAGCTCAAGAAATATACCAAAAAGGAACAGCTGTTGTTCGATAAAGAGATCACCAAACTGGAGAGAATCGTTGGCGGTATTGCCACTCTTAAAGAAGCTCCCGAAGTGGTCGTGGTCTTCGATACCCACAAAGAAAAATTGGCCGTCAAAGAAGCATCAAACAGAGGTGTGACGGTAGTCGGTCTGGTGGACTCAAATGCCAATCCGGACCCGGTGGATTACTTGATACCTATGAACGATGACTCCGCCAAAGCTTTGGAAATTATGGTGAGAGTTCTTGGACAGGCGATAGAGAATGGCTTAAAACAAATTAAAGAAGTAAAAACTCAAAACGAGAAAAAGTAATAATTAAGAAAAACTATGATGGATAAAATTAAGGAACTAAGAGAAAAGACCGGTGCGGGAGTCATGGATGCCAAAAAGGCCCTTGAGGAAACCGGTGGGGATATGGACAAAGCCGTTGAGATAATCCGGGCCAAAGGTCTGGCTAAGGCAGAAGGCAAGTCGGCCAGAGAGGTCAGAAGTGGCCGTGTTTATTGCTACACCCATCTGGGTGGCTCCGCCGCCGCGATGGTAGAAGTGGCCTGCGAAACAGATTTTGTGGCCAAGACTCCCGAGTTCGAAACTCTATGTAAAGAAATTGCCATGCAGGTGGTGTCCATGGAACCCACAAATGTCGAAGAGCTGTTGAAACAGGAATACATCCGGGATGGCAGTAAGACCATCGAAGATCTGGTTAAGGAGCTTATCGCCAAGACAGGCGAGAATATCCGGGTCACCAGATTTGCCAGATTCAAGTTGGGAGAGGAGTAGACCATCGTTTCCGTGAGCCAAGAAGCTGTTTAAAGCTTGACTTATATAACCTATAGGAGTATAATTTCCGAGTAATTTGACATTCACAAAAAATCTGTTCTATGGAGGTGTAGGCATGAAATGTCCCGATTGTGGCCGTGAAGGTCTGAAGGTATTGATGTACGATGGCAAGGTATACTGCCCTACATGTAAGTTCGAGAAGGGAATCTCCGATTATTTTCTGCTTTTACCACCCGATCCGAAGGCTAAGAAATTCGTCTTCACGCCTCAACGAAGTTTTGGAGATGAGAATAATTATCTCATCCAGGTAGGCATTCATACCGTTGGAAAAGTAACCCTGTTTCCAAGTGGCCTCGAAGTGGGGGTGATCCTCGAGATTTCTGAGGGAGGTGTGGCCAAGCAGGTTGTCACCTTCCTCAGAGGAGTTTTTGGGGAGGGGATGAAGTTCAAAAGAGTCTCACTTCGCGACTGCCCTGAATGGGATCTGAAGTGCCCAGTCTGTGGGGAAAAATCCTTTAGGAAAGTCGAGGGCGAGGATGTTGTTCGGTGTGAGGGATGTAAATGCTTCGAGATGGAGGTGGGAAATTATTTGCTCAGCACCCTCGTAACAGCAGGCTATATGGTCGACACAAAACGATTTGTTGATAGTTTCAAGATCTATGTGAAGCGGAGTAACTGGTTTTCAGTACCCATTGCCCAGTTTGAACTGCGACGGCGTGGACGTATGGATATTACATTCACTCTCAGACCTGTCAACGGAAATCATCCCGTTGAGTTTGGAAAGGTGAAAACCTTTATCGACTCACTCGAGATCGGACCGAAAGTTGTGGTTCTAAATCCACAATAGTGTTTCATTTCACCCTTTGGGAAACCGGAGGGTGATTTTTTTGGCCAAAAATGGCCGGAGTGTGGTAAATTTAGGGATATGCAGTTAACACCGGAACAGCAAGAGTTAAGCGATCAACAAGTTGCCAGGGTTAAGGAGAGAGCAGCAAACTCTCCTAAACCAGTCGTAAAAGAGGAAGAGGTGGTGCCAGTTGAAGGTGATGGGAGATTACTATGGAACGGAAAGCCGGTTCAGTCTGGTGCTTTAGAGGGTTCTTTCCGAAATGATACAGCTCAAATTCCTTCAGGGGTACCGACCGAACTGACAAGAGGTCGCAGTCCAATTAGCCCGGAAAATGCAGCGGCGGATTTACAATACGACCGTGACAAAGGAAAATGGTTTAGAGTCGTAGGCGGAAAAAAGGTTTACGAGTAGGTGCTAGAATAAATCCATATGCTAGAACATGAACTGATCCAGTTACTCAGACAGAAGTTTGCCAAAGTGATTGAAGTGATCGATGAGGATTTTGGGACGGTACGTGTGGGTCGGGCTAAGCCGGATATGGTCGAGGGAGTTTCCGTGCCGGCCTATGGAACCCGTATGAGACTAGTTGAGGTGGCGACCATTTCGGCACCCGATATCAATATGCTGATCATCACCCCATTTGATAGAAGCTTGATGGGGGCGATAGAAAAGGCGATCAGCGACAGCGAACTTCAGCTATCACCGGCAGTATCCGGAGACATGATTCGCATTGTAGTGCCGTCTCTCACCCAGGAAAGAAGGCAGGATTTTGTGAAACTGCTCAAACAAAAAACCGAGTCCGGAAAAGTAATGCTCCGTCAAGCGAGGCAAGATGTCAAAGAAAAAATAGACGCCCTGAAAGAGCGGAAAGAAGTTTCCGAAGACGATATTTTTATGCTTCTTGCGGACCTCGACAAAATTACGGCGGAGTTCAGTGAGAAGATCGAGACCATGTGCCGGGCCAAAGAGGACGAAATAATGGCGGTTTAGGACTTTTTAATTTGGTAAGATTAAACGATGCAAATTGTTGTTTTTGTCCTGATGCTTTCCGTTTTAGTTTTGGTCCATGAGTTTGGGCACTTTATCATGGCCAGACTTTTTAAGATGAGAGTGGAGGAATTCGGGATCGGTCTTCCGCCACGGGCTAAGAAACTCTTTTCCAGTAAAGGCACTCTGTTTAGTTTGAACTGGCTGCCCATTGGAGGATTCGTCAAACTTTTTGGTGAGGATATGGATGATCCGGCTCAAGCGGGTTCTCCGGAAGCTTTTTTCAACAAACCGGTATGGCAAAGAGCCGGTGTTTTGACCGCCGGTGTGATGATGAACTTTTTACTGGGTGTTTTTGCTTTTGGAGTGGTTTACACATATCTGGGGATTCCGACCAAAACAGACAACGTGATCGTGGTAGAAGTGGGAAAGAATACTCCGGCGGAGGCGGCAGGAATAAAGACAGAAAGCCGGATAACAAAAGTGACTTTTGAAAATAAAGAAATAGTTTTCTCGGGGGTTACCGGGTTTATCAAACAAATTGAGCCATTAAAAGGAAAAGAAATTGAGCTAACTCTGCTGGCAAAAGACGGTAAAGAAGAGGTGATCAAGATAGTACCGAGATTGACGCCTCCTCAGGGAGAGGGGGCTCTCGGAGTCGCACTGTCCGATGTAGAAATGAAGATGTATCCCATTTGGCAAAGACCGTTTCGGGGAGTAGTGGTGGGAGTAACCGAGTCTTGGGCGTGGGGGAAAGAGATCACAGTGAGTTTGGGAAAGTTGGTCTGGGGGATACTGACCGGTAAAGGAGTGCCGAAGGACGTAGCCGGACCAATCGGGATCTATCAGGTCAGTAAACAGGTTTATAAAGTGGGCTGGATTGCGACCTTGCAGTTCATGGCTATTCTCTCGATCAACCTAGCTATTCTCAATATAATGCCTTTCCCTGCGCTGGATGGGGGCAGGGTGTTTTTCTTGGGAGTTGAAAAGGTTATTGGGAAAAGACTGAAGAACCGGATCGAAGGCTATGTACACACGGTGGGCATGTTTTTCCTGATCGGTTTGATGGTGCTGATCACCGTGCGGGATGTTATTAAACTGATTAGACCGTGAATACTACTATGGGAGAAGCTCGCGAAACGGGTGAAGGTGAGCCCAAACAAGTGGTGTTTGAGATTTTAATTCATTTGAAAGAGGGGACGAAAGACGGATTTTTGGGGGAACTGGCAGGTGAACTGACCCCCGATAGAAAATACGTGTCCACCGCAAAAAGATGGGATGCCAGTTTGCCTCCGCTAACTTTAAAAGGTGGCAGGTCTCTAAAGGTAATGGGTCAATTGGTCGATGAAAAAGGAATTTCATTGGTGGGGATGAAGTGGAGAGATGATATTGAGCCCCAAAGAGACGGAACTGTAAGTAAGGGTGTGGCAATATTGTTGCAGTTTGGGATGGGCATGTCCGATATCATGGAGGCGGAAGTTGAAAATAAATGGACGGCCTTATCAAAGAAGGTATTTGAAGACTATGTTTGGAGCACCGATTATCATAAAGCGGAAAACAAAATAGGCTTGTTTGGACCGACGAAAGTCATCACAAGAACAGATGGGACTAGGGTGGCCGAGGAACCCAGGAGTCAGCTCGTCTTGAAAGGTGTGACGGTTTCTGCCGGTGAGGAAGGGGTGACTTATGGCTGGGGGAACACAAAAGTTACTATGCCCTATTAATTTACAAGATCATTATGAAAGATCCAAACTGTCTGTTTTGCAAAATTGTGGCAGGGGAGGAGCCGAGCGAGAAAGTCTGGGAAAACGAGGAGTTTGTCTGTATCCAAAACAAGTATCCGATAGCGCCGACCCACGTTCTGGTGATCCCCAAAGCCCATATTAGGAAGCAAGAGGTTGCCACCCCCGCCGTTGGCGGGGCAAGTAGCCCCTATAAAAATGGGGAGTTTTGGGGTAAAATGTTGTCAGCCGTTTTTGAGGTAGTATCACAGCTGGGACTGGATAAAACCGGTTACAAGCTCGTCAATAACGGGGCGGGATACAACCATTTTGAGCATGAACACGTTCATATTCTGGGTGGGACGGAGACCGAACCGGGTGGTACCACTTAAGGACGGATTTAATAATAAAGAAAATAAATTAGAAAGTGAGGTGCATTTTTTGTGGCACTAGTAGCAAAAAGAAAACAAGGACAAAGTACACAACAGCTTATAAGTGAGTTTAAAAAGCTGACTTATGAGGATCAGGGACTGGATAAAGTCCGGGCGGTTGGCATGTCCGGATTTCTAAAACCATCCAAGGTAAAAAATATTAAGATGACCGAGTTACGCAAAGCTTCCGCGAGGATTCGTAGACGGAATAAACGTAACGCCGGTATAACTAAATAAAGAAGATGCTTTATTCAAAAATAAGGTCCGATCTGACCACCGCCCAAAAGGCGGGGGATTCTCATCTGGTTGGTGTTTTGAAGCTGATTGTCTCGGAGCTTTCTTATTCTCAGGTGGAGTTTAAGGAGAAGGAACTTCCGGATGAAGAAGTGGTTCGCGTGCTGATGAAAGAAGCCAAGAAACGAAGGGACTCGATAGAGATCTATACCAAAGTAGCCTCACCCGAGAGAGCCGAAGAAGAGAAGTATGAGCTGGGTGTGATAGAAGGGTATCTACCGCAAATGATGAGTGAAGAAGAGGCAGCGTGTGAGATTGCGATGATAGCCTCGGCAACCGGATTGACCGGGGGAAGACTCATGGGGGCGGTGATGGGAAAATTGAAGGGTAAGGTGGACGGCTCACTGGTCCAAAAAGTGGTAAATCAAAGCTATCCGTAGTAAAGTACTCTGTGACTGCGGAACTTTAAACAAATCTTCTGTTATGGAGGTGTGAATGGACAAGAAATACATCAGGATCGGTTTAGGTATATTTCTGGTGGTTGCTTTGATCTGCTCGCTAATATACTGGTTAACGAGTTTGCCAACCCGGCAACAGGCTTCTTTGTTATCCACCCCGACGGTGCTCGCGACAGCGACACCTGTGATGACTCCTACACCAACACAGACCGCGATTCCCGCGGCTCCCGGGAATATCTGGGAAGTGGTAGCGATCGAAGAGAACAAGATATATGAAAATGGATTCCATTACGACGTGGCCACTTTCAAAAATCTAAACGATCCCTCGCTCATAATCCTGGCCCGGTGCGCCGAACCCGGATGGCCTCAGCCCGAAATTGGGGACCGGTATGTTTTAAACCAGTACGGTGTCTTGATCCCGATCGAAGGAATCGGCAGCCTCCTTCAAAGGTTTTTGGTGATCGAAGATACGACTCCTTGAGCATTAAGTGGATCAGAGAACGCGGCCTTCTAATTGAGGCCGCTTTTTATGAAGTAAAATAGGGATATGTTAAAACTGGATTTGAGTATTAGCGCCGATAGCCGGTACAGCTTTGACCGTAAGCGGGTGAGGCATGCTTTGACGAAGGCCTTGGAAGAGCAGGGGATGGAAGGAAAGATCAAAATTTCTCTCAGTATTGTGGGGGAGAGAAAAATCCGTGAGCTGGAACAGAAGTACTTTGACCGGGACACGGTAACCGATGTGCTCTCCTTTCCCTTGGAAGAGGGAGAGAGCATGCCGGAGGATCCTGACGGCCAGAGTCTTGGTGATATCGTGATCTGCTATCCTCAAGCCAAGCGTCAAGCGATGCAGTGGAATAGGATCGTGGATGAGGAAATTGAGTTTTTGGCTTGTCACGGACTGCTCCATCTTTTGGGTATTCACCACGACTAAATCGATCTTTGAGCGTCAGGGATGTTTTTGGGGTAGAATAGGGGGTAATTTGTTCCTTAAATATTTTTTGGAGGTGTGCTTTGAGTGAAAGAACGGTTGAGGTTAATTACGAAAACTGCCGTCAGATAGCCGGCGATCTGGTATTCCGGCTTAAAGGCAAAACCTTTTCGGTCTCTAGTTCCCGGACGAATATTTCCCCGAGACCGGCTCCCAAAACGATATCCGGCCTCAGGTTGTATGACGAAGGGCGGATCCCCGATTTTGATCCTTCGATCGGATATCATTTTGACAACGGCGTTTTGACGATCCCCCTGTCGCCACGCCGAAAGTTGCAGTGGGATGTCAAGATCGAAAGGGTTTTTGTTACCTTTCACGAAGATGGGAACATTACCATCGAAAAATCGCTTTTCCACGGTTTTTCCTCCAGTATTATCATTCGTTTTTAATCTATTTCCGAAAGAGGAGTGTCCTTTGGATAAAATATTTGTCACAAAAGATAACTGTGTGCAGATCGCCCAAGAGATAGTGGAGAGGCTGTTTGATAAGGATTTGACGATTGTGTCGTCCTACGCCGGAATTACCGGCGGTGAAGGTCCGAGAATCATGTCGGATGTAAAACTACTGTCCGGTTTTACTTTTGAAAACGGCAGACTGCGTATCCCTCTGAAACCCCGCCGGAACATCTTTTGGGACATTGCCAAAGAAAAGGTGTTTGTTACCTTCCTTGATAATGGAGTAATTTTGATCGAACGTAATCTGGGAGATTCGAAACAGATTTTTCGAGCAATTATCGGCTGTTGAGTTCATCCCCCGTAAAAACGGGGGATTTTTTCGTCTTTTATTCGGTGGACTTATAAGGTGGAGTTGTGAAAACTAATTTAGGCACGGTGTTAAATAAAAGATGGGCTGTAGCGCGATAAGTGAAGGTAATGAGCAAGTTTTTTGCAGTTGACAAGCAGTGTGAAAAGCCATAAGTTGTTAGTGTGAGTTTTTACCAGACATATAGACCAAAAAAAATCGCCGAACTGGA
>CAZGSP010000057.1:0-9422 GCA_964528565.1 uncultured Pseudomonadales bacterium
AGGTAGTGCGGGGGGATTGTGGTTTTTGGCGGGCTTCGAATCGTCTACAAAATATTTTAATTTGCAAAATACCAAATACTAGTCAAAATTAAAGATACATGACCAAAACCACCCTTCCCGTCATCGGCATGGACTGCGCCTCCTGCTCAAATATAGTGAACCGCGCCATCAAAAAGACTCCGGGTGTCGTAGCCTCATCGGTGAGCATTGCCACCAACAAGGCCGATATCGAATTCGACTCTGCCGTTACCTCCTTGGAAAAAATTAATCAAAATGTCAAAGAATTCGGTTACTCCCTCAATCTCACACCTCAGACTGAAATGACGGATCACATGCATCACACCGGGGAGGAACATGTTGCCATGCTCAAAAAACAGATCGTAGTTCTCTTCCCCGTTTCCTTGATCGTTTTCGTCCTCATGCTTTGGGATGCCCTCAGCCGCTATGTCCCCGGCTTCCCCATGTTCATAATTCCTATGACGATCTTCAACACCGTTCTGGCCATTCTGGCCACACTTACCCTTTTCTTCTACGGTCGGGAGTTTCTCACCTCCATTCCCCGCTTCGCCAAAACCAAAGTGGCCAATATGGACACCCTGATCGGCATCGGTTCGGTCGTCGCTTACCTTTATTCCATGTTTGTCATTTTCTTCCCGGAGTTTGTAATGTCTCTCAAACTTCCCGAAACCACATATTTCGATGTTGTCATCGTCGTTATTGGTTTTATAAAGTTCGGTAAATATTTGGAGGCAAACTCCAAACAAAAAACCGGTGAAGCCATCAAAAAATTATTAAATCTATCCGCCAAAACCGCCTTAATAAAAAGAGGCGCGAAGGAAATCGAAGTTCCTGTTTCCGAAGTTCTTGTGGGTGACCTTGTCATCGTCAAACCCGGCGCCAAGATCCCGGTCGACGGCAAGATCATCGAAGGCAATACTTCGATTGACGAGTCCATGATTACTGGCGAGCCAATACCGGTCGACAAAACCATCGGCGAGCAGGTCACCAGTGGCACCATCAACAAACAGGGATACATTATCTTCAAAGCCGAAAGAGTCGGTTCGGATACTTTACTGTCTCAAATCATCAAGATGGTAGAAACTGCCCAAGGATCAAAGGCCCCGATTGAAAGAATGGCCGACACGGTTTCCGCTTACTTCGTCCCGGCGGTTCTTCTGTTGTCGGTTCTTTCGTTCATCACCTGGCTTGCTTTTGGCAATTTATCTTTGGCCATCTCTTCTTTTGTCGGGATTCTCGTCATCGCTTGTCCTTGTGCTTTAGGCCTTGCCACTCCTACCGCCATCATTGTCGGTGTCGGTAAGGGAGCCGAGAATGGTATTTTGGTCAAAGATGCTTCCGTACTGGAAAAACTTCACGACGTGAACACCGTCGTTTTCGACAAGACCGGCACTATCACTTTAGGAAAGCCCCAAGTGGTCAAAATTTTACCCAAATCATCCGTTTCCGAAACCGAGTTATTATCCATTCTGTCATCCATGGAGAAAAAATCCGGGCACCCTCTGGCCACCGCCATAGTCGATTACGCCAAAAAACAAAACGTTGGTCTTCACACCATCCAGCACTTCAAAGAAATCCCCGGCAAAGGTGTCGCCGGTCAATTCAAATCCAAACGTTATCTCGCCGGAAATCTCACTCTCCTCAAAGAACACAAAGTGGATTTTGATTCAAAAGAAATTCTGGAGTACACCCAAAAAGGGATGACCCCTGTCTTTCTATTTTCCGAAAAGATACTTCTTGGCACGATCCTCATCTCCGATTCTCTAAAATCGGAGTCCATCACGGCTATTGCCGATCTGCACAAAATGGGTATCAAGACGGTTATGCTGACGGGAGACGATCATGACGCGGCCGCATATATAGCGGGACTGGCCGGCATCGACCGCATCTACGCTCAAGTTCTTCCGACAGACAAGGCCCACGTTATCGACAAACTTAAGGGCGAAGGCAACAAAGTGGTTATGGTCGGCGACGGCATCAACGACTCTCCCGCCCTGGCTTCCGCCGATGTCGGTATCGCTATGAGTACCGGCACCGATGTCGCCATCGAATCTGCGGGTATTACCTTGCTTCACGGAGACCTCTCCAAAGTCGAAAAGGCAATCAAGCTTAGTCGACTAACCATGGGGACGATCAAGCAAAATCTCTTCTGGGCTTTCTTTTACAATGTCATCGGCATTCCCGTCGCCGCCGGAGTTCTATATCCTCTCTTTGGGATAGTCCTCAACCCCGCTATCGCCGGTGCCGCCATGGCCTTTTCCTCCGTCTCGGTTGTTACTAATTCACTCAGGCTTAAAACAGCTAAAATATAACCACTCATGGAATCGACTAATTTACTGGTTATTTTCCTCACCGGCCTCACCACCGGCGGCCTGACCTGCCTCGCCATTCAAGGCGGCCTTCTCACATCGGTGATCGCCAACTCAAAATCGAAAACCGATAGCTTACTTCCAATAGCTTCCTTTCTTTCCGGCAAGCTCTTTATTCACACCCTTCTTGGCTTTTTTCTCGGTCTTCTCGGCTCGGCCATCACCCTCTCGCCGATCACCCGGGGCTGGCTTCAAGTTTTTATTGGTATATATCTTTTTGGCATCGCCGGGAATCTACTTCAGCTTCACCCCTTATTCCGTTATTTTGTTATCATCCCGCCAAAATTTTTAGCCAGGTTAGTTAAGAACGAGTCCAAAAGCAGTTCCATTTTTGCCCCCGCCCTCTTGGGTCTCATGACCGTTTTTCTCCCTTGTGCCACCACCCAAGCCATGGAAGTTATAGCCATCGGCACCGGCAACCCTCTCTACGGCGCTGCCATCATGTTCGCTTTTATTCTCGGCACTTCCCCCACTTTCCTGATTTTCGGTTTTCTTCTCAATCGGGGTTCCGTTTCCTTTAGAAAATACTTCCCCGCCGTTGCCGCCACCGCCCTCTTCGCTATGTCCGTTTACACCATCAATGCCGGTGCCGGTCTCATGGGCTCTGTCTACACTCTCCAAAACTTTTGGCAAGCCGCCACCTCGTCTTCGACTGCTACCCCAACCAATATCGCCATTCTGGGAGACAAGGTTCAGACGGTCACTATCAACGTTAGTAACTACGCTTATACTCCCAACTCCATCACTCTAAAAAGGGGTGTCCTCGCCAAAATAAAACTGATCACCAACAATGTCCAGTCCTGCTCCCGCTCCTTTACTATCCCGGCACTAAATATTCAAAAATTACTTCCGGAAACCGGCGAAACCATTATCGAATTCACTCCGGACAAAGTCGGCCCTCTCGCCTTCTCCTGCTCCATGGGCATGTACACCGGCCGCTTCAACGTCATCAATTAATTATTTTTTCAACACAGTGCAGAAGACTAGCCAACAAACCGCACGGACCATGTACATGCGAGTACTCGAGACAGTTACGCGGGAGTACGGTTTTTGGCGGGCTTCGAACTGTGTATAAAAAAATCCAATATGTTCCATTTATTTAAACCCAAAAAAATAGATATCGTCCCCGATACCGAATCGATCACTTTACAGCTCACCGGCCTCCACTGCTCTTCCTGTGCCGTAAACATCGATCTGGCCCTGGAAGATCTCCCCGGGGTAATAGCCAAAACCAACTACGCCAGATCCGAAACGAGGATCACTTTCGACCCGTCCAAAACCACTTTGGACCAAATCCACTTCGCCATCCGCGACCTGGGATATAGTGTCAAATAGTCACTCTTCCAAATGTAATTTAAATTACCCCGTGTTAGGATAATATTATGACCAAAAACACGCCCACTTCATTCCGTTGGCCCCTACTCGTTGTTGTTCTCACCGTCATTCTAGCCGTCATGTCATATGCCTTCCGTCAGTCCTGGTCCCGACAAGTCACGCTAGAATCGGCATCGATCATCCAATCCGAAAAAATTGCCTCGGCCGAAGCCCAAATAAAAGACTTGGCCCAACAGATATTGGTCTTGGAAAATGAAGACCAGAGACTAAAAAACAATGCTCTTCAAAAAGAAATTGCCGGTCTGAAAGCCATCTACAATGTCACCCTCATTCAGTATGAGGATATTCTGAACCTCAGGGAACAGTCGGCGTCCAAAACAACCGTTTTGGAAAATCTTTTGGCCGACATTTTGGCCGCCATTTCCAAAAATGACCTCAAAACCGCCCAAGATACCTCCAGGAAACTAGCCACCGAGATCACAAAAGAAAAGTCCAGACTGGCCTCCCTTGCTCAGACAGCAGTGGTCGCTATTCCTGCCAACGTCCCGGACAAATCTACGCCACCCTCATCGGGTTATAGCCGTCAAAAGGTAAACGTCGAGGGCCTGGGATACTTCTTGGTCGATATTGTAGCGGGCGATCTCGGCTCAACCAAGGTCATCGTCGACACTGCCTCTGCCGGCACTTGTGGTAACGACTGCCCGGTTCTCCCTCTCGCCACCTATGTCAGCCGCACCGGCGCCTACGCCGGGGTCAACGGATCGTACTTCTGTCCGGCCAGTTACCCTAGCTGTTCCGGCAAGACCAATTCTTTTGACCTACTTCTCATGAACAAAGACAAAGTCTACTTCAACTCCGACAACAATGTTTACAGCAGTAATCCCGGAGTTGTTTTTGGCAGTGGTTATATCCGTTTTCTTTCGGCCGTCTCGGGTTGGGGACGTGATACGGGAATTGACAGCATGATCAGTAACTACCCCTTATTACTTTCTGGAGGCAGCGTCACCTTTGGCGGCAACTCGGACCCCAAGCAAGGTTCGCGTGGTAATCGCAGTTTTGTTGCCAATAAGGGAAATACTGTTTACATCGGAGTTGCCCACGGTGTTACCGTGGCCGAGTCGGCCAGAGTCCTGAAAGCCATGGGTATGGAAAACGCCTTAAACCTTGATAGTGGCGGCTCTACCGCTCTCTGGTCCGGTGGCTACAAAGTCGGCCCCGGCCGTGACCTCCCGAACGTCATTCTCTTCGTCAGAAAATAAACCTCAGGAACTATCCCCGAAGGCCTATATTGGTGTTAGTATTAATGGGCATCTTGATTGTGCCAAACATTAAAATCTCAAGGAGGATCTCATGGTCATCTTCCCGCTCGTGATTCTATTCTTGGCCTACATCGCCGCCATACTTTCTGTCGGCATCGCAGTGACGGCAAAGATGGGCCTTGTTCTGGGCATTATCGCTTTTGTCCTGATCGTCGTCTTCCCTTTCTTCGCCGAAAAGGACACCTGTTCCCGTCTTGGCTGGCTCATCTGGAATGGCTCGGTCATTATTTGCTCTATCGTTATCTACGGCTGGTACTCTCTTCTCATCTTCTCCATCTGGGCATACTGGATCTACGCTCGGAACGGTTTCCGCAGGTTTTCGTCCTGGCGAAGAATTGCCTGACGACTTGATCTTCTTAACCCTGAGTTTCTCAGGGTTATTTTTTGGGAAAAAGTATTTACTTCTTTTTAAGCGTCACCACCAGAGAATCACCCTCCCTGGTCGGCGACACAATCACGCTCGACTCCACTAGATTCAACGCCGTCGGAAGCTTCAGCCTTCCATCCTCAAAATACTTGGCCGAAATAATGAGCAGAGCCTCCCCTCCGCTGATCAAAACTCTTTCTATCTCGGCAAGCGCTCTTACCAAATTAAGCTCCTCCTCAAAGATATTGGCCGAAACCACTACATCAACGGAATCATTGGCTATCGGCAAACATTGCGGCACCCCTTGAACCAATCTTTCATCAAGCTTTCTGTTTCTTTCGTTCCAATCATCCAGATCCATATGACACACTTTCTCTCCAAATTTCTCCTCCAAAAAAGACATTAGCGTTTCAACTCCAAAACCAAATTCCATTACCCTCTTGCCATACGAATTAGTGTACCGGCCGTCCAATATTCTCCGTAATTCCAAACCGACATCGACAGTATTTACACAAACCACTTCCGCACCGATTGGAAAGACAGCAACAGCCTCCATTTACTTGCCCTCGCCTTTCACGTCTTTCAAGTATGCCTTAAACTCTTCCCATACTTTTTTCCAATCCCCATCGGCGGCCTCAATTTCTTTGAATATCATCTCCACGTCTACTAATATCTGGTCCTCTTTCACGATCATCTTTGTTTTAGCCATATTCAATATTTCTTTTAATAACCTACGGAACATTATATCCTAATGTATCTCGCAGATGAGCGGTTATATCAAGCCCATAATGGCACATGCAATTATGGGCGTAGATATAAGAGGAAGCACAGGACGCCATTTCAATAACAGATGTTATTGAAAGAAGGACGAGCAAGCTCTTACTTGTATGCCACCGGAACTTCCGTTAGCACCACTCCAAGCGACATCCTTCTCGCTTTGACATCCAGATTTTCCACAAATACTTCCACTTTGTCGCCGATCTTGAACTCTTTGTCGGCGGGCTTCTTGGAAACGTGGATCAGACCGTCAACACCCTTGTCAAAGTTGACAAAGATTCCATAAGGCGCGATCCGGACTACTTTACCCGAGTGCTTGGTACCAATGGCAAAGTTTGTCTCGATAGCGGACCACGGATCTCCCGTCATTTGCTTGATCGAAAGATTCAATTTTCCTACTGCCTTATCAATGCCAATTACTTGGACGTGGACTTCCTGGCCGACCTTAAACATAACGTTCGGGTCTTCCACCTTTTCCCAGGAGATCTCGGAAATATGAATCAGTCCTTCCACTTTGGCCACTTCTTCGGTTCCCTTCATAGGGACATTGACGGTCACGAAGACGCCAAAAGGCATAATTCCGGAAACCGTTCCTTCAAACTTGTCACCCACGTTGACGAGTTCCAGTGCCTCGCCCTTCTTGGCCAATGCTTCCGAGTCGGAAACCAACTTTTCGGAGAAGATCAATCTGTTCTGGTCTTTATCAACTTCGATCACCCGGACCTTAAAGTTTTTGTTTAGAAGAGACTCCATGTTACCGAGGAATCTTTCACCGAACTGTGAGGTAGGAACAAACCCGCGGATATCGCCGATCTTGACCACCATTCCACCCTTGTTCACTTCGAGTCCGGTCACGTCCACCTCTTTTTCCTCATCCATCACCTTCTTAAACTTATACCAGCGGTTTTCGTCGGCCGCCTGTTTGAGGGTAAGGATTATCTGACCCTGATCATTTTCGGGAAACTTTACGTAGGCACTGACCATCTCGCCTACTTTTAGCTCCTTCAGGACATCGTAGGCTTCCGCCAGGTCTTCCCCGGACACAACCCCTTCCGTCTTGGCCCCAATGTCGATCAGCACCATTTTCTTGCTGATAGCGGTTACGGTTCCCTCTACTTTCTGGTTCCTTTTCAACGCCCCCGAGAAGCTTCCGGCGCCCTCCATAAGCTTGTCCATTACGGACATAGCTGTTTTCTTATTAATAACCTTTGATTTTTGAGATTTGCTCATTTATCATAAATTCCTTTCTTGTCTTTTCGACCTGTATATTCTAGCACACTTCCGGCCCGATTAGGCTCAATTCCCCTCCCCGGACTTGACCCACCCGATCTCAACCTATACAATCCGTTCCAGTTCGCGCTCCAAACCTGCTCAAAGGAGTTTTGACATATGAGACCGTTTATTATGATTGTTTTGGTCCTTCTCGTTACCGCCGCTTGTATCTATGTCCCCTGGAATGTCGTCTCCGACACCAAATCTCCCCATCAAGTCACCATCGGCCCCAATCTGCTTTACTTCTGGCCATACAATCACACTCTGTCTCTGGACGGAACGTACTCTCTCAAAAGTTATGGCTACTTCCAGCTTAGCCAGGACGACATCGTCAAGAAACAGGCTACTGTGGAAGCTCCCGAACCCGGAGAATCTCAAGCCACCTTCTGGATAAGAGACTACCCCATGACCGGTGTTTGGCGAATTAACAGCTCAGCCTCTATTTTCAGCCTGGAAAGCTCCGTTATTACCTCCACACCGGACCCCTGGCACAAAGTTGAGATTACCATCCTCGGTGGTGTCTTCGGATTTTTGGCCTGGGTTTGCTTGCTTGCGCTCCTTTTCTGGCTGGATAACGCCATCTAGCCGGCCGATCGAACTTTTCTCTTCTACCATCCAATATTTTGGAGGGTTTTTCATACAAAATCCCCTCCTAATAAGGAGGGGAAACACGCACGGATATTATCGGAGGATCTTCGTATGGCGTACTTCGTAGTACGCGGGTAGGTCCTTTCCCTCGGGCATATCAAACCCAACCCCCGTCTGGTCGGGCACAAAGGTGTTCCCGGTAGGTTCGACAATGATCTGTTGCGGTTTCAGCCAGGGAAAATCAAGCATGGCCTCGAAAGCCAATTCTGCCACACCGGCGGGCGTGGTCAGGTCCATCCCATCAAAACACAGCGAGACATGAACCGTCCCGCCGTTCACCGACCTACATGACTTTAATATTTTTGTAACAGGCACAAAAACCTCCTTTAGAAATGTACTTTCAAACCGGTATTTTATCCCCAAAGAACCACAAAGTCAACTTATAGGCTAGATATAGCCCATCACCATCCATTCGCCACCAAAAAACCAACCTTTTGGTTGGTTGTTTGGTTTGCCCGGCGATTATTCCAAACCCCGCTCCTGCACCTACTCTAACAAACTTTTAAAGTGATACAATCTCAAAGAACCTTAAATAACTGGAGGTAACATGATAAAAAAACATGTACTATATCCTTTTATGGTGTATTACATTAAAACTGTTAGCACCTGGAACAATGAGTGGCAACAAAAAGGGAAAGTGGTGATTATGTTGGAATCAAAGCCAGTCGGCAAAGATCGTAGAGAACTTGAAAAGAATATGGAAGAAAGTTACATCAACCGGCACAAAAGATCCCGCAAAAATCTGGCTGATGTAACCTACAAAATTACCAGAATTGTCGCCATATCTCCAAATCATAATTAGTCAGTCTTTTCTCAAGCCCTTTCATGAGGGCTTTTTTTGTATCAAAAGCCAACAAAAAATCCGCTATTATGCGGATTCTTTGTTTGCCCGGCGATGATCTACTTTCGCAATCAATTGCTCAATCACTATCATCGACGCTGACCTGTTTCACTTCTCTGTTCGAAATGGGAAGAGGTGGTTCCAAGTCGCACAAATCACCGGACAGGGAAATATTCGACATTCAAATACTTTCCTGTCTTGTGACCCTCAAAATTCACGCTCCGGAAATTGGAGTTTGAAAATTGAAAATTGTTAATTTACTAGTAGGGTTACTCCCTGAATAGTGAATAGATGATTGCAGATAGATGGCACGAGATTTTTGATTTACTCTTTGAACATTAGTACAGATAAGCTAAACACCTTACGGCGCTTACACTCTCTGCCTATCAACCTAGTAGTCTACTAGGGTTCTTTCGCCCCTCACGGGGCATGGATTTCTCATCTTGGGAATGGCTTCTCGCTTAGATGCATTCAGC
>CAZGSP010000058.1:0-19206 GCA_964528565.1 uncultured Pseudomonadales bacterium
GGGCGGGGGCAGGGGGGGGCGCGGGGGGCGGGGGGGGGGCCGGGGGGCCGCGTGGGGGGGGGGGGGGGGGGGGGCGACACCCGGGAAGACAGTATGGGGGGGGGGGGGGGGCCAATAGATTAATAATTTTGTTGGAACCAAGTTCGAATATCGTTATAACAGACAACATTGAAAAACTCCCCTTGCGGGAGTTTTTTGATGTTTTTATTGACTGGGGCTCGAAAGTCGGAGCCAAACCCGTAACGGTTTTGGCGAGACAGGTCATGAGGAAAACTCAGCAGAGTTTTACCGAGAGGAGTCCTAGCTCGGCAACAGAAAGGGATTCCCCACCCGTTTTCGGGGTAGTCGTCCGCGCGCCCGCCCACGCGCGGAGCGATGCGAAGGGCTTTTCCCAATTTACAATAATCTGTTTATCTTTCAATAAGTAATTCGAACCGATGTTTCGTATGTTGTGAAAATATTATTTTTTGCAGGCTTATAATGAGATCATGGAAATTAAAAAGCTAACTTCAGTTAAAGAAGCTGGACTCTTGGCTGATTTATATATCAGCGATTCAGATAATTTTGACAAAATATATAAAAATGTTTTGGAAGAGCTTAAAGAAATTGGAGAAAATAGAATTATTTTTGTGGGTCTTGAGGACGGACTTTCTGTTGGAACTGTACAACTAATACTGAATCGAGCTGATAACGATCCCGAATTGGCAAATGGATCTACTATTGGCCACGTGCATCACCTAAAAGTAAAAGATAGTGAACTGGGAATAGGTAGGGGAAGAGAGTTGATGGAATATCTGGAAAGATATTCTAAAGAACGTGGGATTAAAAAACTAACATTGGGTGTCGATGATGTGAACACTAATGCAATTGGCTTTTATACTCACCTGGGGTATAAAAAATTCAAAGAAGCAGAAGGAAGAAACCCAAAGGAAAAAGTTATTTACATGGTGAAGGAGATAAAAAAAACGAATGGAACTAATAATTAAATATTCTCTCTTTAGGGAGCTCAAGGAGGCAGCTAAAGTTCTGTTACACCTAGACGAGTACAAAAACCTTCGATCTTTTATTCTGCCTACTCCAAAATCTATTTTCTCTTTCGCAATAAATAAGAATACTGCCATCAAACATATGGCCATAATCTGGACAAAGTACGAATCCGATATCATCAAGGCGTTCAGGGAACTTAAAATTAAGGACCCGGGAGTAATGCCATGTTATCTACACGGCATGTCATGTGAAGGTTGGTTTGATACTGATGACAATTCAATCCATGTTCGCTTTCCCGATTCGGAAGGTGACAAGGAACTACTCGGCACAATAATTCATGAGATTCTGCATCTGGCTACATACGAAGATAAATATGATTATGAAAAGAGAGAAGAAATCGTAGACAAAATTCATGCCAAACCTCAGTTCAAAAAGATATTATCGAAGTAAAAATAGTGAAGAAATTTCCCAATCTTAAATTTCAATTAGTAGAGAACTAGATAACGAAATGGCGTTTCGATTTGTTGGACTCCTCATTAGGAGTTGATTTTTGGATACGAATAGGATTAACTCCTCAAAGATTCCAGGTGACTATGGTCATTAAAGCAAACCATTGTCCATTGATTTGTCTCCGGATTGTATTTGAAGCTGCTGACTCCTGCGTTATGAATCCTCAGGCTCATAAAGACCCTCCTAAAGGATTCTTTATCAAAATCTGAACCTAGTAAAATTAGGGATATTAAAATCATTGAAAATGTACCATGGGTGATAATGGCAACAGTGTCCATGGGGTGATTTTGGATCAGAAAGTTGATCACTTTTTTGGCTCTATCAATAGTTTCATTGAACGATTCTCCGCCATCTTCAAACTTCCAGTCAAAGTTTAATTTATTTTGCTCTCTTTCTTCCAAAAATCGCAAATTTATTTCACTTTCATCTTCTACATCATCTAGTACCGAAGGTTTTGTAATTTCATGAACCAAAGGGTGGATTTTAATGGGCAGTCCGGTAGTCTCAGAAATAGCTTGTGCTGTTTGGTGAGCTCTAGGCCAATCACTGGAGTACAAATGATCAAGTTTTACTAATTTCATTTTTTCAGCCACAGCCAGAGCCTGCTTCTTTCCATATTCACCGAGTGGACTGCTGGGTGATTGTCTTCTGTTTTCTAGATGGGTATCTGTTTTTCCGTGTCGAATTAAATATAAGATCATATTCTGAGTATAATATACAGGAATGACAGATAGACACGAAAGTGTTGACCTGCCGGCAATAGGGTGGTGAGTCAATAGATTAATAATTTCGTCGGAACCAAGTTGGGGCAAGAATGGGGAAATGGTTTAGAGTCCGAATTTAAGGGCAAAGAAGTAGGTGGTTACCGAGACCGTAGCGGATACAGCCATACCCCAGAGAAGGTCGATAACCGTAACAATAAGCGGCCATTCTTTTACGGTAGCAAGGTTGGTGAGATCATAGGTCGCGTAAGTAACCAGGCCAAAGAAAGCTCCTGCCAGAAGCGCCTGACTCCACACTTTTTTATCGAGTGCAGGAGTGATGACAAAAAATATCAATCCGGCAATAAAAATCAGATAAAAAATAAAGGCGGCCAATAGGTTTGGGTTTTTGGCCATTAGAAACCCGATTTGTTTGGCGTAGAAATTTTTGGCTACCAGAGTCAGCCAAACCGCATCGATAGCTAAGAATACCGGGAGAGCAATCAGGTAGAGTTTTATGAACATATTATTTATTTAATAGTAACCTGTTTACTGCAACATCATCCGACCCCTGCCCGGATACATCCCACCCGGATAACCTTGGGCTCCCAAGTCCCGGTAAAAACGCTGCATCGGTCCACGTTTCATCCAAAGATTATCAAGCCCGGTGAGGTCCAAAAGAAAGGCAGTGAGGATGATCGAGATAATAAACAAGATAACGATCATCCAGAAATTTTTCTTGTATGAGAAGTCATACTTCTTGAGCATCCATATCCCCAGCACAATGCCGGTGATCGCGAGTATCGGGATCCAAACAGGAAAGCTGTCGATGATTTGTTGCAATCGCCACTGGCCAAATGGTCCATGTTTTTTGAGCAAAAAGATCGTCAGATTGGTTAAGAATGTGGCCAGGACGCCCAAACTCGCCAAACCTACCGTACTCAAAACAGCCCCCACGACAAAGTACCAGCGGGGTTTCATAACGATACTCCCGGACTTGATTTTTTTCATCACGTCCAGTTCTAAATTGGGGGTATTTATTGGGTGTTTTTTTGGCATAGTTTTTTCATAATTGATTTGGCCCGACTAATTCTGGTTCCTACGGTATTTACCGGTATTCTTAAAATATCACTGATTTCTTCATATGATTTTTCGTCCAAGAAAAACAAGGAAAGTGGCTCTTTGTAAAGTATGGGCATTTTGTCCAGGCATTGGTGGGTTCTTGTGATCAATTCTTTTTTTATCAGCTCATCTTCAAGATCGACACCGCTGTCATACTCGACTTCGGCGTTCATCATGGTGTATTTCTTGTTCTTGTTGATCAGATTCATGGCTTCGTTATGGACGATTCGATAGATCCAGCTGGAGAATTTTTTCTTGGTATCAAATCCGTTCAGGTTGATATACGCCCTGATGAATCCTTCCTGTGTGGCATCGGCACCAAGCTGATCATCGTTTAGAAGATAGGTGGCATATCGCAAAAGCTTTTGTTGATATCTATAAATAATTTCCGAAAAAAGATTCTTGTCTTTTTTCCTTATTATTTCAACAACCGCTTCATCCGTTAGTTTTGATAGATCTTCCATGGTTACTGAATTAATATTAGCAGTCTCCCAAGAAACCCCGCCGGTAAAGAGGCGGGGTTCTCAGGTTCCTGTAAATTCGTTTAGCGATTACACCCGGCACCTTGACCTCTTCCGGAACCATTGCCGAGACCCAACTCCGATCTGATCGCTTTGGCTTCCGCAATCTTTCCCTGTTCGGCAAGCTCATGCGCCTCTGCAAATCTGGAGAAGTTTTGAGCATTGACAACCTGGGGAACCCGACCCTGACCGTTCATTAAGCCTTTCCAGGCATTATAGTCCCCGGTCTCAAAAGCCTTTTCCATGGCTTCGTGACGGGCAACGGTATAGTTTGGACCCTGAACGTTTGGATCACCTTTGTAAGCGAGAATAGCCTTAGGAGCAACCATAGCTCCGACTAGAGCAAGGCCGGCTAAGCCTAAAAGCATTGACTGTTTGGTCATGTTTTGTTTTTAATTACTAACTACCATTAATACCGATCCGGGGGCGATATTATTTCAAGCAAAATTGGATTCACGGCTAAAAGGGATCAATTTGAAATAGTAGTGTATACTGAAGGTATTAGATATTTATAGGACATTATGTTAGCTTTAATTTTTACCCTGTTGGTCGGCGCGGGACTGGTATATATCTCAACCTTTAATTCTATGTTGGTATCAGTTAATTTTGGGTTTTTTACCATAGCCGATATTCCGCTTTTTTACGTCATTTTGGGCTCGCTAGTCACCGGTTTGGTTTTGTCCTATGGGATTTATCTCATCAATGGGATATCAAACTCGTTCAAGTTCAGAGCAAAGGACAAAGAGATCAAACAAAATAAGGGTGAAGTACTGGAACTCGCCAGAAGGGTTCATCAGCTGGAGCTGGAAAAGGAAAAGATCAAAAACGGAACAACGGTGGAAAACGTAGACGAGAATGCGTTATGAAGAATCTTCTGACAAAAATCTGGGGGTTGTTGAAAATGCCGAAAGGACTGCAGCTGTTTATTATGCGTTTCTTCCAGGATCAGTTTCTGGTGGGAGTGACCGGAATAATCTTTAATGAAAAAAACGAGATTTTACTTTTTAAACATACATACCGGGCTCATCAATGGAGTTTGCCGGGAGGTTACTTAAAGTCCGGCGAGCATCCCATGGAAGGACTGGAAAGGGAAATCAAAGAAGAGTCGGGGCTTATTGTCAGTGTGGATGATTCCCAGAAGACCAGAACCGATAGAGGTACCGCGCGACTGGATATCTGCTATACGGGAGCGCTGATCGGCGGTGACTTCTCGCCGACGCATGAAGTCGCCGAGTTTGGCTTCTTCAACATGAACAACCTCCCTCTGCTGAGAAAAAACCAACTGTTTTTGATCGATCAGGCTTTGAAATTGAGAAAAGGTTAGGACTATTCCTCTTCCAGTACATCACCGCCGTCGTCACTAGTGTTGGTAGATTTTGCGGTGGCTGTTGGTGAGGGATAGATAAAGACCCAAGACTTGGCCAGATCGGTAGTATCCTTACCAGTAATTGTAACCAAGACTTCGTTGTCTATACAGGCGATCGTTTCCAGATCATCCGTTAATATCTTCTTGGCCGGCTGGCCATCTAAAGTCGTATCGAGAGCCGAGTTTTTGCCAACCCATGCATCCAGATTTTTAAAAGTATTGTCCGACATGATTATGGTAACGATATCTTTGGAAGGGAGGGTGAGAGTCAGGTTCGCGTAATTTTTCTTATCCTCAGGATGATTATCAATACTAGTCCCTTCCGGATATTGGAAAGAAAAACCCGCCTCATCCGTCCAAGTTAACATTTTGACCGGTATCGCGGTCGGTGTGGGAGTAGGTTTTTCTGTGGTTTTTTGAGTCTCCGGATGGCGTCCGAAAATAAAGTAGGTGGCGGTTCCCCCGATCAAGACAAACAGGACAATGGCGACCAGAATTTGTTTCGAATTCATATTAAATGTTATTATAAACAATGAAAATAAGAATTTACGTGGTGTTGTTATCGCTCACAGTGTTTTTGGCTTTTTTTGGGTCCACGCCTGCATTGGCGGCCAAAAAGAGAGTGTGGGGAAAAACAATAAACACCACTGCCTCCAGAAATAGTCCTCTGTCGGTATCCGCGAGATTCAGCGGATGGAAACAGTATCTGAATGTGAGTTTCAGGGGAGTGGCGAGTACCAAAGATATTACCTATGAACTAATTTATGCCAGCAACGGTGTCGATCAGGGTGCCGGGGGCAAGGTGTATCCAAATGAAGGCAATGTGACTAAATCACTTTTTTTGGGAACGTGCTCCTATAGAGTGTGTACTGCTCACAAAAATGTCAGCAACGTGCGACTAACTATCACCTATCAGACTACCGGGGGTCAAAACGTGGTAAAAAAATATAAAGTGAGGTATTAAGTATCGGGCTGTACGACTAGACAAAGACCCTTCTCGTCGAGGAGTTGAGGTGAACCAAGAGTTCGTAAGGAATAGTTTTTATCAACCTGGCGGTGTTTTCGATAGAGTTTTTGTCTGTCCGAGTATTGGAATAGACGATCACTTCCTGACCCAAACCGATTCTTTTTATATTACTGACGTCGATGACCGTGATGTTCATGCTTACCTTACCGATTATTGGGCAGTATTTTTCCCCGATCTTGACACAGCCGACATTTGAAAGTCTAAGATCAACTCCGTCGTGGTAGCCAAGTGGAAGAAGAGCAATCTTCATTGTCTTTTTGGCCCGAAATGAAAAGCCGTAGCCAACACAATCCCCTTTCCGGATCTCTTTTATCAAAGTGATATGCGTAATCAACCTAAGAACCGGTTTCAATACTTTATTTTTACCTGAGGGATCTATCCCGAATAAAGAAAGTCCCGGTCTCACTAGGTTGCCCATTGAGTCACCATCTTGCCGGATATTCAATAAGCCGGAGGAGTTGGCGAGATGAACCCACTTGGGAAAGATGCCGTTCCGGTCTACAATATCCAAAGCTTTCTTAAACGTGTCTATTTGTTTCCGGGTGTAAGTATTTTCCGGTTTTTCGGACATCGCAAGATGCGACATTAGTCCTTCAATGGTGAGGCCGGTTTTTGATTTGATGAAAGAAATTAAGTCGGATAATCGATCGATCGGGACTCCCTCACGGTGCATGCCCGTGTCTACAAAAAGGTGAATTTTGGCGTGTGGTTGATATTTGTTGAGCGCGATTAATTGTTCTTTGGAACTAACTGCGAAGGAGTATGGGAGGATCTTGGTTTGGAAACTTCCGGGATGGATACTTCCCATTATTAGGATCGGAGTTTTGATCTTGTTTTTTGAAAGCTCGTAAGCCTCGTATAGACTATCGACGCAAAAGAAAGGACACCGATAATGATCAAGTTCTTTGGCGACCATGGCAAGTCCGTGACCGTATGCATTACTTTTGAGAACGGGTGAGATTTCAAGATGGTGATCCAGAGACCTCAGATATTGAAAATTGTTTTTTAGAGCGGTTTTGGAAAGCTCGATCCTGTTTAGAGGTTCGTAGTTGTGTCCGAGAATCTCCGAAAGCCTAGACATCATAGGGAATTGTACTATGAGGAGTGAGTCCTTTGGATCATTCGTCAGGTGAAGAGATTTTGGGATACAATTATGGGTATGGATGAGCCTCGAGAAACGATTCCGGAAGAACCGCAGGGAGATAATCCCGAGGAGTCTTCATGGCAGTTTGATTTTAGTTTTTCGGAATCTGTTTCATGGGATGATTTGAATTTTAAGATAACTTTCGTGGAACCTGTGTCGGATGAACTGAAAGCCGAGATAGAGTCGGTGGTTACCAAATGGGCAACAAACGGAGTGGATAACGGTTACGGCGGAAAGATGCATTCGTGGGAGATCGATGAGAAGGCGTGGAAGAAGAAAAATACAACCTTTTCTTTTTGGGCAGATATGGGAAGTAGTAATGATGAGAAAGCACTTGAGGTGATTTTTCAAGAATTAGACAAGACGGGAAAAGTAAAAGGGGTTAGGCTATCCTAATAAAAAAGGAGTGTGTGGCGGCCAAGATCAGTATTTTATCGTCTCAGGGACTGAGCCAACGAGATGCAGGGAGCCTGATTTGAAGCTAGCTTCCCGGATATTGGCACCGCCAATTTGGCTGATCCGGCGCTTGATCATATCCCCCACGGCACCCGCAACCGGATTGGTGATCGAGTCCGGAACCGTTACCCTGCCAATTTGAAAGGTCGAAGGATCGATGGAAAGAATATTATTTGTCATTCCTCCGGTTCCTTTGACATAAAACGGTAAGTCGCCGGCTACATACCGGACATACTGTTTTCCCTTTTCGATATCGGAGTCGGAGTAGCCGAGACTTTTGGCTAAAGAAATGGCGGTAGAAATATTTAGGAAACCGGAAGCTTCACCGGTACCGTCCGGATTAAATCTGATTTGAACGTTGTGAAGAGGAAAATTTTTATCTCTATCTTCCCAGACGGCAAAAATGGATGTGATTTCGGCGCTTGATAAGTCAACATTCAAGTCGACTTTGCCGGAACCATTGGGCTCGCCATATTTAGACTCAAAGGCAGTAACCAGAGCAGGATCGGCTTTGACCCCCAAGTCAACTTGCTTAGCAATGTAGCCGGATAGAAACGGCATAAAACCAAGGTAGCTTAGACCGGCGACCGCCAATATTATCAGAATGACTAAACCAAGCAGTAGTTTTTTCATAGTACTATTATCCTACATTAGATGGGGTATAATACGCTTCTTGCACGTTATCAAACCCCAAAAAAAGGAGAGTCGGTATGTCAAGAGTATCTCAATTGTTGAAAGCCGCCCATTCGGACAAAAATGTGGTGACTGTCAGTCCGGGAACTTCAGTGGTGGATGCCGCCTTCATCCTTCGTCACAATAATATCGGTGCTTTGCCGGTTATGGACGATGGAGTGTTAGTGGGAATTATCTCCGAACGGGATATGGTGTTTGACGTTTTGGCAAACAGGACCGATCCCGCGACCATTGCCGTTGCCGACTGTATGACCAAAGATCCGGCCTGTGTGACTCCCTTTACCGATATTATGGACTGTATGAAGCTCATGGAAGAAATGAAGGTGAGACACATTCCGGTGGTCGACAATGGGCTGCTAGTGGGGATAGTTTCTCTCAGGGACATACTGTATGTCTTGTGGAAGAATCAAGAACTACTGGCGCAACAGTTTGAATCATACATTCTTGGTCTCCGCTAATTTTTCGAACCAGCCTACTATCGGCTGGTTTTTTGTGATGAACCCGGAAGTTAAACGGACTGATAGAATTGACTCGTGATATGAAATATTTTGTATATATCCTGAGAACTTCGGCCAACACTTTATATATTGGACAGACGAATAATTTGGAACGAAGACTAAGGGATCACCAGAGTAAGACAGGAAGATCGGCCAAGTACGTTCGATGTTTTGATAGTGTAGAGCTGGTTTATTCGGAGGAACAGCCCACCAGAGGAGAGGCAATGAGAAGGGAGAGGGAAATAAGAACTTGGACAAAGGCAAAAAAAGAGAGACTTGTATTTTCGGGTCATGCCGCTTAGTATCGTTTAAATGAGCGAAAAATTAGTTCCCGAAGAAAGATTGAGGATAGGGGAAAAAATGGTGGTCTTTGTCGGTCCGGAAGGATCGGGGAAAACAACGATCGCCAGGATGCTCGCGGAAAAAAGCGGGAAACCTTATGTCACCACCGGTGATACCATCCGGGATCTGGCCGTAAATGATCCGGGAGAGTTGGGAGAAGAGTGCCGAACGATACTGGCCGCAAAAACATATATTTCGGGTGAGACATTGCTCAAAATTCTGGTTCACCGGTTCAGCCGGAGCGATGTAGCTAAGGGGCTGATCTTGGATGGAGGCATGAGAACCATTGAAGAAACAAGGGATTTCCAGGCGATGATGGACCAAGCTAATTTAGTCTTACCCTTGACGATTTTGTATTTACAAATACCTTACCTGACCAGTTACGAAAGATTGGTGTATGGGAAAAACGCCAGAAAAAGAAAAGACGATACTTTTCGCGGGGTTTACAGTAGACTTTCACAGTTTCATCACCGGCTTCAAGATAGAGTAGATATCATGCAAAACCAACCGGGATGGGAACTGCTTCCGGTGGATGCAACCAAACCGATCGAGGAGGTCTTTGAGGAAGTAAAGCAATTACTGTCCCGGTAACGTTTTGGAGGGGTATAAATGATGGTAAACTGAAGTAGAATGATAGTCGACAACTTGGATGTGGATTTGACGGAAGAAAAATTATTTGATCTTCAGGAAAAAGCTCTTAAGGCGAGGGAGCTCGTGATCGAAACACTATTGGAAGCAAAGTCCGGTCATAGTGCCGGACCTCTGGGAATGGCGGATATTTTTGTGGCGCTTTATTTTCATATCTTAAACCATGATCCGAAAGACCCTCATAAGCCCGACAGGGATAGATTGATCCTCAGCAATGGACATATCTGTCCCATCCGCTACGTGGTCATGGCTATGGCGGGATACTTCCCCATGGAAGAGCTTAAAACACTGAGAAAAATCAATTCCAGATTGCAGGGACATCCCCACCGGACGGCTTTGGACGGAGTGGAAACAACCTCCGGACCTCTCGGAGAAGGTCTCGCGCAAGCTATCGGGTATGCTCTGGCGGCCAAACTGGATAACAAGAGTCACTATATCTACTGTATTACTTCCGATGGTGAACATCAGGAAGGCGGTACCTGGGAAGCGATCATGTTCGCCGGAAAAAATAAAATAAATAATATGACGGTGATCGTTGACCGGAACAATATTCAGATCGACGGCTTTACCGAAAATATCATGCCTCTTGAACCACTGCGGGAAAAATATGAAGCGTTCGGCTGGCATGTCCTGGAAGTGGATGGAAATAATATCAGAACCTTCATCGATGCCGTGCGCGAAGCAAAAGCTATTTTTAACAAACCAACCGTGATCATTGCTCACACCATACCCGGCAAAGGAGTGAGTTTTATGGAAAATAATTATCTGTGGCACGGAGCCCCTCCCGACACCGGGGAGATAGCCGGATCACCTTCAAAAGGTGAACAGGCGAAGATGGCTCTGGCCGACCTGAGAACGTTGCAAGGAAAAATAGAAAGCGAACATCAATAAAGAACATGCTCAATCCCGACTTAAAACTAAACCAAAAAATGTTTGATGAGACGGCCGAACTCAAGGCGACAAGAGACGGCTTTGGATCGGCTCTCGTCTATCTCGGAGAGACAAATCCGGCGGTGGTAGTGCTGACCGCAGACCTAAATGAGTCAACCAGGACGGAAGAGTTCTCCAAAAAATTTCCGGAAAGATTTTTTGAGTGCGGTGTGGCCGAACAAAACATGGCGGCCATTGCGGCCGGGCTCGGTGTAAGCAGGAAGATACCCTTTATATCTTCATATGCTGTTTTCTCCCCCGGCAAGAACTGGGAAACTATCCGGACCACCATTGTTTACAACCACTCAAATGTAAAAATAGCGGGACATCATAGCGGCGTAATGACCGGAGCGGACGGAGCGACTCATCAGGCCACCGAGGATATTGCAATCACCAGATGCTGGCCGGACATTGAAATAATAGTGCCTTGCGACAGCCATGAGAGCAGAAAGGCAACCATAATGTCTGCCGATATCGACGGACCGGTGTATCTCCGGTTCAGCCGCGATAAATCGGTAATGATGACGACCGAAGAAACTCCTTTTGATAAAAAAATCCAGACTTACTGGGTGACAGAAAATCCCCAATGTACCATCTTTGGGACCGGGCACCTGCTTTATCAGGCGATGCTCGCCGGAAAAGAGCTGGAGAGCGAGGGAATAAACGTTCTCGTTGCCAATACTGCCTATATCAAACCGCTGGACACGGAGGGTGTGCTAAATCTCGTAGAAAAGACAGGCTGTGCCGTGAGCGTGGAAGATCATCAAGTGACGGGTGGACTCGGAGGGGCGCTGGCCGAGCTACTGGCGGCAAAAAAACCGGCACCGATGGAGTTTATCGGACTGCAAAATACTTTTGCGGAGTCCGGAAGCTCAAAAGAGCTGATCGAAAAATACGGTATGGGTAAGAACGCGATCAAGGAAGCGGTCAAAAGAGCGATAGCACGAAAATAAAGAGATAAAAAAACCCCTCACCATAAAGATGAGGGGAAGAGTGAACTAGCGGCCAAACAGGCCTCGAGGCTTTTCTTGAGTAACTTCGATGAGAGATTCTTCGGATGAAGGGGGAAGAGCTCGGTACTCCTGAGGAGAAGGGAAGTGCTTTTCGGCGGCTTCCGTCATTTTCTCCGGAGTGGAAACTTTGTCCCCGGGGCCGATCGACGGACCCGAGCCCATGGTGACAGTCTTGTTTAGATCCGTTATCCTGGAAAAGCCACCTGTGGTAGCCATGTAGCCATTTTTTATCATCGTGAAGATGATGACAGCGAACAGGGCGGCACCGATGACCGAGCCGATCAAGGTCAGTACCTGCCCGGCCATGACGGTAGATCCGGCTTGACCGAAAAAGAAGGCCAGACCGATGAGGGCCAGGAAGAAACCCAGGATGGCACCCCATTGGGCTCCGAAGATTTTGCCAAACACACCCGCGGCAATACAGGCGATCAGGAACCCGATCAGACCATATCCGGGCAACGGATTGTCAGAACCAAACACCTGGGAAACCTTTTGCATAGCCAAATCCAACGGGGAATAAGGTATCCAGGTGACGGTGACTTCGGTGGAGAAAATGGATCCGTCGAGCCTCATACCCTCTGCATGAATGACATGCACTCCGGGGGTCATAATTCTGCCTCCGGGGCAAGGATTGCTGCCTTTGGCGACGATACATTTCCAGAAGAGACCATCGGCGTTGAAGGTTATTTCTTTCAGGTATTCGAAGCCAGACCAGATAGTGGTCGTGATAGGGATACCGGCTCCGGTATCTTCGTCGGTGAACAGGTTTTTGGCTCCGGGGGAAGGATCGATGAAGATGATTTCGCCCGGCTCCGTCAGACCGGCAAAGGCCGACTTGAGGCCACAGCCGGTAGAAACCAAGATCAGAACCGATAATACGAGGAAAAGATAGAAATTCTTCATGGGACCCTCCTTTAGGGCTTTTCAATTTAAGGACCTGAGATGGGGGGATTTTATCTTATAGGTACAAGGAAGTCAACTTTTACGCTGTTTTTCAAGGGTAGAAATGTCCTTCTGGAGGTCCCGAAGACGAAGTTCCATGTCCCGTAATACTTTGATCATATCCACGTCTTCGGTGGAGTCTTCACTGACGTCTTCCTGGATGTCGTCGATATCTTCCTGGATGTCGTCGATATCTTCCTCAACACCGGCCAGGCTTTCGGTGGTCCGGTTGACGGTCATTTGGATAAAAATGGCAAGATAAATAGCTTCCAAGGAGACCGCGGTCGTAAGGATCAAGAGGATTTGCTCGGTAGACTGACCAAAAAATCTCAGAGAGAAAATACCAATGAAGAGAAGGGTATGGATGACGATGGAAGTATTGGTGCCTATATGGTAAGTCATCTGCCTGGATAGAGTGTCGAGGATGGTTGGCCTGTGTTTCACCATAAAACAATTGTAGACGCAAAAACTAATTTTAGAAACCCGCAAAGGAGTTCTAGAAGATGTCTTCGGGAGGGAGAAATTCTTCTCCGTTGGCGGGAGCGCTGAAGTTACCTTTGAGCCACTGAACGTAGTCACAACCGGTAGCCTTTTTGGCTTCCCTATCCCAACCGGAAGTGGAGCATTTCTTGAGACGCTTCCCGGCGGAGGTGGTAAAGAGAACTAAGGGCTCACCACATTTGGGACATTTTTCGTCGAGCTTCTCGGTGGTACCGTTGATCCATTCGATATAGTCACAACCTTCGGATTTTTTGGTTTCTTTGTTCCAAATATTGGTACTGCATTTTTTCATTTTTTTACCAAAACGGGTAGTTTGAAGAACCAGGGGCTCACCGCATTTGGGGCATTTTTCGTCCAATGATTGAGGCTCTACCTCCAACCATTTAACATAGTCACAACCTTCGGATTTTTTGGTTTCTTGGTTCCAACTTCCCGCCGAACATCTCTGGAGTTTGCGTCCGGTGGCTGTTTCGACTATTTCTCCCAGAGGAGAACTACATTTGGGGCATTTTTCGTCTTGCATATTCTTAAGGGTATCATCTGAGAATCAAGAACTCAAGAAGTTAAGTCCCGGATGATCATCTTGACCAGCTTGTCGGCTTCTTTACGAATCTCGTCTTCGATATCGGGACCGGTATGCTCTTTGAGATAGGAGATTATTTCCGGATCGTAGGGCCTTTCGTGAACGATGGCGAGAAAAGTGTGGTGATGCGGATCCTCCAACCGCTCCAAAATCATGTTGATGATGCCTTGAAAAATAATGTCATCAATCAGTTGAAGGGCCTTGCCTTTTTGATTTTCGGCTTCTTCAATACCGGCCAGTATCTCCTCGATTTCGGTCTTTGCTATTAGATGATCGTAAAAAAGGATGGCCATATTTTATTTATTAATGGGGCCTAATGGTATTTTGTTTTCCGGATCGTCAACGAAAAGCATGAGGACCAGACCCTTCCTCGGGCCCTTGTTTAAATCTAAGTATTGCATGGTTTCCGGTGAACCGCCAAACTGCTTCCCCGTCCAGTCCGCCGGACCGGCATCGCCGATATCACAGACAACGGACAGACCATTTACGGGATTGATGACGATCATTTTCCTAAAGGCGTACCAATCTTTTAGGAACCGGTGATCGCGGTTCCAAGTATCAAGATATAGAGTTTGGACAACACAGTAATACTTTTCTCTTTGGAAGTCACGGGTAGTAAAACTGCCCGAGTCTTTGGCGAAGTAGCCAAACGCCCCGCGACCGGGGGCGATGCCCGCTTCCTGGATTTCGTCGTGCTGGGAAAGAGAGTCACCGGGGAAACGGACCAGGTGTTGCTCAAAGCCAATATAACCCAGTTGGTGATTGAGTGTTTGGTCTTCCAGAACCGCCTTGGCGACTATCCCGGTGTTTTCGTAAATGACCTTTTCTACCAGGACGGCCGACTCGGGGGTAAGTTTGCCCGGCTGGTGGGGCAGGAGTTCTTGCAGACCGGTCATTAATTTTTGTCTCGCGGTCAGCTCGTTTTCCACCGGTTGGGATTGAGAACTCCGGGAGGCATCGATTACCGATAAGCTGGGAGGGGCGGGCATGGTAAGAAGAGTACCGACCAAACCGGCACCGGCCAGAATCTGTCCCGACCTTTCGCGAAGCCGGTGGGCAATTAAAGTAGATCTGGTAAAGAATTTCTTGGCGGTGGAGTGACGGAGAAGCTTGGCTCTTTGGGCGACCGACCTTTTTTCCAGTTTTTCAAGCGATTTGAGAAAATTGGCGGTATCCATAGATCAAGGAAAAACGGCGGATAATCGTTTGAGTGTTTCTTCCTTACCTAAGATTACCATGCAATCGAAGAGCGGAGGTGTGACGGTGCGGCCCGAAAGGGCAACTCGAAGAGACATAAAAGCTTCTTTGGGAGAAAGTCCCGAAACCGCTTGAGACCGGCCCAGCTCCTCATGGAGGACTGTCGAATTAAAATCCGATATGCCCTTGATGACGGTGTTGGCCGTCTCGAACCAAGCTTTGGTTTCTTCTGCCGAGTGACCGGATTGTTCCAAGACCGATGAAGTGCCGACTGCGGGGGCGGAGAAGAAATATTCCGCCGCCGGGGCAAAATCCCTCAGAGTAAACATCCTCTCCTTGACTAACACCAGGATTTGCTTGACCTTGTCATCATTCCAATCGGCCGGGATAAAAGCATTCAATCTGAGGAATAAATCTTCGATGGGCATTTTTTTGATCCATTGGCTGTTGAGATAATTTAGCCGCTGGATATCAAAGATGGCATTTTGTCTTTGAATTCTTTTTTCGTCAAAGATCTCTACCATTTGGTCCAGGGTCAGAAGATCGGAGTTGTCTTTGTAAGAAAAACCCAGATAAAAAAGAAAGTTGTTGATGGCTTCGGGGAGGTAACCGTCTTCGGCGTAATCCAAAACGGATCTGGCGCCGTGACGTTTGGAGAGTTTGGTTTTGTCCGGTCCCAAAAGAAGCGGTACATGGGCGAGAACCGGCGGTTCCCAACCAAGAGCTTCGTATAAAAAGATGTGGATCGGAGTGGAAGCCATCCATTCGACACCCCGTAAGACATGACTGATCTTCATAAGATGGTCGTCCACGACCACAGCCAGATGGTAGGTGGGAATACCATTGGTCTTCATGAGAACTTTATCGTCACACTCACTATTGGGAAGGCTGAGTTTTCCTTGAACCAGATCGTGCCAAACGGTAAAGCCGGTTTCGGAAAGTTTGGCCCGGACGACAAAGGGGGTGCCCGACCGGATTTTTTCCCGGATCTCTTCTTCGGACAGATGGCGACAATGACGGTCGTACTTGGCGTATGGGTTGTTTTCGTGAAGTGACTTCAGTCTTTCCTCACTGCAGAAGCAGTAATAAGCGGCCCCCATATCGATAAGGGTTTGAGCATATTTTTGATAGATATCCAATCTTTGGGTTTGGATGTACGGACCGTAAGGGCCGCCGATAAGCGGATCTTCATCCCGCTTTAGGCCAAGAAAATCATGGATCCGGTAAATATTTTCGGTTGAACCCGGAACAAAGCGGTCCCGATCGGTGTCCTCAATACGTAAGATGAACTCTCCACCATATTTTTTGGCCAAGAGGTAGTCGAAAAGAGCCGTCCTGGTATTGCCGATATGAGGAGTACCTGTCGGTGAGGGGGCAATTCTGGTTCTAATATGCGTATCGGCCATAGGGATAGTATACTTTATTAAGACTATGGCTACACTAACCGAAGCTTCCGTGGTGGCAAGAAAAGCGATCAAGTGGGGAGCAATTGGATTCGTCGGGATCACCATTCTTTGGTACCTTGGTGTGGCGGGGGTGAATTATTACAAACTTCTTAATCCCCCTCCTCTGCCACCGGCCAGTGCCGGTTTTGGAACCCTGATGGGCGTGAGTTTCCCGGAGAGCAAGGATCGGCCCAAAATGGTTTTGGAGTTACCCACCGGGGGGATCCCCGAGTTCCCCGACCGCCTGAGGGTTTATTGGGCGCCGACAAAGAGAAGCGGATTTGCGGATGCCGATACGGCAGTCGATACCGCGACGGCTCTGGGATTTCTTTTTAAACCCTTCCAACCGACCGAGACAGAATATATATGGACAAATCAAGATCAGCTCAACTCCAAACTGGAAATGAATATTATTTCCGGACACTTTATCCTGACCAGGCAGTGGCAAAATAATCCGGCACTGGCAACGATGGGCAGTTTCCAGTCCGAAAAGGCAGTGATCACCGAGACGGAAAATTACATCAAAAGAATCGGGCTGTTAAATGACGACGCTGTGGGTGTGGAGAAGGTAACTTATTTAAAAAATGATGCCGCAAAATTGGTTACCGCTTTGTCTCTTTCCGATGCCGATTTTGTCCAGCTGGACTTGTTTAGAAAAAATATCGACGAAGTTGATCCGGCCAGTAAGTCCAAAGAAATTATCGCGAGTTACCCATTTTATCGAACCGATCCGGGTAAGGGGCTTATCAGAGTAGTGGTGAGCGGATCAAAAATTCAAAACGAAAAGGTTGTCTATATGGACTATCAGTATACGGATATTGATTATGCTAAAAACTCAACCTATCCGATCAAGACGGGAGCGGAAGCATGGGATGAACTTTCCAAGGGAGGCGGATACGTCACTACCGTCGGCCCCAGAACGGGGGAAGTAAAAATCAGAAGAGTGTTCTTGGGGTACTACGACTCGAACGAAAATCAAAAATATGCCATGCCAATTTACGTCTTCCTGGGTGATCAGGGTTTCACCGCCTATGTTTCGGCAGTGCGAAATGAGTGGATCTCGAAGTAAAACCCGCTAGATTATTCTTTTTTCCCCGGCCTTTTTGATCATTCCCGAAAGCGGAAAGGTAACGTAGAAAGTCGACCCCTTCCCCTCTTCGGATTCAAAGCCAATACTTCCTCCCGAGTTGGTGACGACCTCGTGAACGATATACAGCCCCAAGCCGGTACCCGCCGGATCGATCAACTTGGCATTTTCGGCACGATATAGTTTGCCAAATATCTTACCTTGTTCATTCTTGGGAATACCGGCGCCCGTATCGGATACCGAGATTTTCAGTTGATCGGCTTCTTTTTTAACAACCAAAACAATCTTTCCTCCCGACGGGGTGTACTTGACCGCGTTGGACAGGAGATTTTGAATGATAATACTGAGCAGTTTTGGGTCGGCCAGAAAAGCCTCCATGTTCGGATCATACTCTTTCCGGAAATCGAGATTCTTGTATAAGAGCTGTGACTTGAACAAAGACAGATTGGTCTCCACCAAGTCGACGACGTTTAATAAGACCGGCTCGATAAGAAAAGTCCCCATTTCAAGACGGGAAACGTTTAGAAGAGAGTTTACCAAGGCCGACATCCTCCTACTGGCACTGTAGGTCTCGGCCGCGAATTTTGTCTGCTCATGATTGAGCGGTCCGTGCTTTTCCGACTGTAGTAGCTCCGTATACCAGTTGATGGCCGTAAGAGGGGTTCGCATTTGGTGCGAGGCCAAAGAAACAAATTCGGTCTTGGCTTTGTCCACGCTTCGCTCCTGGGTGATGTCGTGAAAAATAATGACTAATCCGTACGCCATACCGTTCGTGCCCACTATGGGAGCGGCCGAACCATCCACCGGAATTTTGGTACCGTTTCTACTAACCAGCAGGACTTGTTTTTCTATCTTCACCACTTCATGCCCCGATAAAACCTTGACGATGAACCCGTTGTACGGCTCACCGGTTACCTCTTTGACGAAGTTTAGATATTTGGAGTAATGATTGCCCATGACTTCGTTGGCCGGAGCTCCGGTTAGCTCTGCCGATTTTTTATTGAAAAGGGTGATATTTCCTTTTTGATCACAAACAACAACCCCTTCGCTAATCGAGTTCAGAACTGCCTCATCATAGGACTTGGCAACGGCCAGGTCACGTTCGTTCTTTTTGAGATAGGTGATGTCACTTCCATAAATGCGCAAGCGATCCGGAGTAACCAAATTACATTCTTGCAGGTACCACCGTCCACCGATCTCTATCTCACGTCTGGCCGTTTTCTTTTCGGGCAAGTTAAGTTCGTTAAAAAATCTTCCCGACTCTTTTAAATAGGGATGGTTCATCTTTAGGCTGTCCAAATCGGGGAATAACCTTTGAGCGGTTGGGTTTACATAAACGAGTCCGGCGACTCTATCTATTTCCAGTATCGGCTTCGGATTTAGCGTGGGGAACGAAGCCAACCAGATTACCTTCCTCTCTGCCACTACCCGCAAGGTGATGTCCCGGATGTTGCACTGGATTACCCTGATACCTTCACAGTCGTAGGTATTGCT
>CAZGSP010000059.1:0-4686 GCA_964528565.1 uncultured Pseudomonadales bacterium
AACCCCCCCGCCTCGGGGGGGGGTGGTTTGGTTAACTGAGGGGAAATTCGAAGTCCTGAAGGTCCAGGCTCACCTGTCCCTGCCGGTTCATAAGGAAGATCATGGTTCCCCGCATGGCGGCCGTTTTGAGAGTTGGTTTATCGGCCAACAGTTGTCTCGCCGCCTGGATATATTGGTTGGCGTAGTGACGGACCAGGTGTCGCTCCGAGATCCGTTGTCTGTCGGCGGCGATGGCGTATTTGGCATTGGTGAGGTGGAAATTTACCATCCCCAACGAAGGTGGATCCTCGTCCTGAAATGCTTGTTCGACGGCGCACATCAGGCGACAGATCTCCGGCGTCTGGCTGGTAAGATCCAAGGCTTCTTCCTCGGAAACGCCGCGGGCAACGATCTTTTCGTTGGTTCGCTTCGCTATCATGGTTTCGGCTTCTGCCAGGTCGCGGTAGGATGTCCAAGTTCGGACTCCATAAGCCCCACCGGTCGTTTCGTCATACTCAAAAACAACGTTGTACAACTTATCGGGCATGTTTACCTCCGGTAATTAAGGTGCAGTCAGATATGGATTGTATCAGAACGAAAACCCCCCCCTCCGGGGGGGGGGGGGGGAGTGGGTCTATAACACGTTTTGGAAATGAAGTGTGGGCATGTAGTCCCACGTCGGATCATATTTTCCGATGACATATTTAAAATATCGTCCCTTTGGAGTATCGTCTCTTGCTAGACCCTTCAGGTGGGAGAGAAGATCGTCATCGATTCTGTTGATAATGCCAAGTTCAAAACGTCTTTCCGAGGCATGCTTCGCCGCGAGATTGGTGCCGGCCATAACTATTTGAAGATGAAAGAGCGATAGTTCGACGCCGGGAGTTTCAAAAAGTTTTTCAACCGAGGCTGTATAAAGACAGACGGCGGGAACCGAGTAGAGCAATCTTTCCGCCTCTTCCTCGTTGATACCTTCGGCAACGACGATTTCTTGCGGAATCGTTTTGTAAGTAGCCCGGAACTCTGCCTTGTCCATGAAATCGGTGCGCGTGCGGCACTTATAGTAACCACCGGTCGCTTTGGTGTATTCAATAATGACGATATATGATCTATCGGACATGTTTACCTCCGGTATTTAAGGTGCGGTCAGATATGGATTGTACCAGAACAAAACCCCCGCCGTTGAAGGCGGGGTGGTGAGAGTGATGGAAATTATTTAACGAGTTTTCTGATGGTGGAGAGGTACTCGATACATTTTTCGCGTCCCCAAGCGTGGATCTCGTGAGGGCTTTTGGTGACGTCTTCTTTGGGAAATATCTTGTCGAAGACAATCCGCGGATCGGTTGACTGGATGCTGATGACTCTTTTGCGCCAACCGATGATGAAGGGGATGCCGTCGGCAGTGACCTTGTACCAAGGGGCACAACGTTCACAGGAGCAGTACCGATTGGTGATCCGGGTGAACCGTACTTTCCGGTATCCTGCTTCTGCGAAGACCTTATGAAAATATTCAAGTTCGGTCTTGGCCAGGTGTTGGCGGTGGCACTTGTGGTGCCGGTAGGTCCAGATATTGACCAAGGCTTCGTCGCCCGGTTGGATTGGGTAGCCGTCACTTGGAGAGATCCAGCCATGTTCATTGACTTGCCATTTATATTGACGGCCGGGTTCCGTTTGGACAATAGAATGGTCGATGTATTTGTCATTGCGGATGGATCTTTCCGGCTGAAGATGCCAAACAGCTTCTTTATTGATACTCCAAAGATCTTTCAACATTCCAAGCATTACGCCGGTGCCGCCGTATTGATTTAGCTTTATGACCCGACTTTCATGCTCCAGGATGGTGTCGTGACAGTTTTGGATTGTCCAGCCGGTGCGGCACACCGGGCAGATCAGGCCGGCAGGAGGAATGTCGTCACCCATCGAACAGGTGAAAGAATACTCCTTGTTCGGAGGTGAAAATTGTTTGACATACTTCCAGAACTCGGTATTCGTCATGACCGGAAGGAGATTGGGGAAGACCTCGATGGGAACCGGGTCGCCGGTAAATTTCATGCAGTTGCCGCAGGAATCGAAGAAGAAGCGGCCGAGGATCACCCATTCCAGCAATCTTTCATGTCTGACATACCCCGCATTGTGCCTTTTTTTTATCAGGGCATTAAATAGGTCCAAGGAAGAAATGGCCATTTGAAAGGCTTCATCCGAATCATAGGGAATCATAAATTCTCCTTTATATTTTCAAGTTGCGTTCAGCCCATATTCTATATCAATCGAGAAGATTTTGGGAAAGCTACTTGATCAGGTCTTGGTTGGAGTACTTCTTGTGGATGATGGGCCGCCAGGCGTCGTGATCGGGGTTCAGGTTCCACGGACAAACGGATCTCATCCAGGAAAACTTCTCGGAAACTTTTTTGGTCTGGGGATCGATCCTGGAGTACTGAAGAATCTGACAGTTGTTGATCTTGTCCCGGGGATCCTTTTTCTTTTTCAAGGCCAGATATTCTTCGGGAAGCAGATCTTCCATGATGATCCGGACCGGCCACATCATGTTCCCGTGAGTGACCACGATGCCGCGTTTGTTGGGCAATTTTCGGTAGAGAGTGGACATGATGCCGACACGGGCGCGGATGAGGACTTCGGCGAGTGACTCACCTCCGGGAGAAGAAAAGTAGAAAGGGTTGATCTCCCGTTTGTCCATGACGTCGGGATACTTGGCCTGTCTTTCTTCGTCGGTCATGACGTCTAGATTCCCCCAGTCGTGTTCGCGGATATAATCACGGAGATTCCACTTGGCACCGGGTAGGTTAAGGAAACCGGCGGTGCGTTTGGCTCGGCGGTAGGTAGAGGCATAGTAGCCGTCAAAGATACCACCGTTAATATTTTCCCGGATCCATTTGCCGGCGGTTTTGGCTTGCTCTATGCCTTTGGGGGTGAGATCCCAGGTGGAGCTGTGTCTTTTGCGAAACTCCTCGGTGAAGAAGCTATCGTCCCCGTTTTCGGCCGCCTTGACCGCCACGTTGCCTTCGGACTCTCCATGCCGGACGAAGACAAGCTCCAGAGGTCGGTGATTGGGTTCTAGTGGGGGCACTCTTAATATTGTAAATCAAGTGTGGTAGAATTTGGGGAATGAGTAAATATTGCCTCACTACCATTAAACACCGCTCCTTTTGGGGTATGGATTGATGTGGTGAGAGATATTTGTCGTTAGAAGCTACAACTCTCACCTAAAAAGGAGAGTTTTTTGTTTATAAAACATATGACCAACAAATTTGAGGCGTACAAAAAGCTATTAGCCGAGTTCGTAAAACTAAAAAGTGTTTCGACGGACCCGAAATTTCAGCCGGAGATCCGGAAAACAGTGGCGTGGCTAAAGAAGAAGCTGTTGAAGGCCGAGTTTGAGGTGGAAATTTGGAACGGAAAGACAACCAATCCGATTGTGTTTGCGAGCTATCATGTGTCCGACGAGCTGGATACGGTATTGATCTACGGACACTACGATGTTCAGCCCGCGGCTAAGAAGGATGGGTGGAAAAGTGAACCCTATGATCTGACCCAACGCAAGAACAAGCTCATTGGGCGTGGAGTAGTGGACAATAAAGGCCAGATTCTCGCCCATGTCTTCACGGTAGGTGAACTAATTAAAGAAGGAAAGTTGGGCTACAACCTGAAGTTTCTCATAGAGGGGAACGAGGAAACCGGTAATGACGATCTCGCCGACACCATGAAGAAGTATAAGAGCAAACTCGACTGCGATGTCCTGGTGGTTTCCGACGGTGAGCTGACCAACAACAAACCGACCATAGAAGTGTCGCTGAGAGGAGGATTCAACTGCACTCTGGTCTACAAAACGGGCAGGAACAACCTGCACTCGGGTATTTTTGGCGGGGGTGTGCCAAATGCCGGAGCGGAGATGATCAAGTTCCTGGCGAAAGTTTTTAATGCCGATAACTCGATTAAATACGCCGAGTTTTACCGGCGGGCAGACATCATCTCCAGACCCCAGCTAAGAAACAACAAAAGACTGACCAGGGAGGCAAACGATCTCGCCGAGTTGGCCGGAGTTAAGATACTCCTGGGTGAAAAAGGCTTGGATTTTTATACCCAAACCGGCTTGAGGCCCACGATCCAAATAACCGGTTTGAAGGTCGGCTATGTGGATCAGGGATATGCCAATATTGTGCCGGCCGACGCCGAGGTAAGGCTAAACTTTAGGATCGTGGCTTCCCAAAAAGCGGAAGCGATCGCCAAAAGTTTTGAGAAGTTTGTGAAGAAGGTGACACCCAAGTTCGTTGAGTACGAGCTGAAGTTCAGCGGACTGCACGACCCGGTGAAAATTGATACGGAAAATGAATACTTTGATGCGGTTGAAAAGCTTTTGAAAAAAGTTTACGGGAGTAAAGTGAACCGGAAGAATGTGGGTGGGGCAATACCTTTTGTGGGGGAGGTCAAGAAAATTTTGGGAGTCGATACTCTCATGATCCCTTTATGTAACGAGGACTGTAATATGCACGGCACCGACGAAAACTTCGACGTGGATCTAGTGATGAAAGCGCTGGCTTTTAGCGAGGCCTTTTTGGGACATACCGGTACAGCTCGTTATACATCAACTCTCTGGAAGAGAAAAACATTAGCAAAGAAAGGAAAGCGGGGAAATAGGTAGATATATTATTAACGTAATTAACTAAAAAAGCCCCCCCCCCCCCGGGGGGG
>CAZGSP010000060.1:0-9572 GCA_964528565.1 uncultured Pseudomonadales bacterium
CGAAAGACGTTTGGTGGGTGCGTCTTGGGGAGATGAGAGCGCCACCTTTACCGATTTTTGTGCTCAGCACAACGGACCGAAGGTGTTCATCAACGTCGCCGGAGGGAATCAGGCCAATCGCGAAGAGGCCATTTGCCGCGAAGCCGGAGCGACGATCTTCCACTTTGCTCTTGAAAGAAAATAGATTTGGAACAAACATTGGCGGCCAAAGGCCGCCTTTTTGGTGGCGGAGCGATAATCTTATAATATGTTATAATTCCTCTATGTTTAGAAACATGTGTCTTATTGCCTCAAAACCGGCTACCCAGGATCTGGGCGTCGTTTTTGATACCCAAACGGAGGCATAAGAGCACACTTAGTTTGCTGTTTAAGCCTCCAATCGGAGGCTTTTTAGTTTTCACCTTCCTTTTGGAGTTTTAACCGGCCAAACAAAGCTATCTCATGAGTAGTGAGCTAGGCCGGAACATTAAATTGTCAGGAGGTAACCATGTACGGTGTAACGATGAAAGTTTCTCACAAAGGTCAGGAGGTAACGCTCCGGGCGCTTAGCAAAGACGATCTGCCCGAGCTCGTTAGGCATTTTTCTTCGATGAAGATCCATATGTACACGAAAGGGCTATTCGCCCAGACCCTCGAAAACGAGGTCGAGTGGTACGAAAAGAACACCCGGGATCCGGATAGTTGCGTCTGGGGCATCCAGCCTGAAGGATCCGAGGTGGTGGTAGGAGTGACGGCTCTGCATGATCTGTCGGGAAGAAACAATTCCGGTTCTTCCGGCATTATCATCTGGGATCCAACTTGGTGGGGTAAAGGGGTAGCTTCCGCCGCACATCTGGGAAGAACTTTGTTTGCGGCCGACTACTTGAACTGCTTCACACTTCGTAGTTCGGTGAGAGTCGAGAACGAAGCCTCAAGAAAGGCTCTGGAGAGGATGGGGTACTCCATCTGGGGTACCGAGCCGGTGACGGTTCTGCGGGCGGGAAGATGGCTGGACACTCACTATCTGAAGTGGATCCATCCGAGCATGGTGGGTTTTCTCTTCCCCGGCGGCCCGCCGAAAAGGCTTAAAGAAGGTGTTGAAAGGGCAAAAATCGCGCTGGAGACGGCGAGACTGGAAGTGATGTTTCCGTAAGTTAATTATTCCGGGTGTCATGAGCACCCGGAAATAATATATAATTTCAGGGCACAATAAAATTGGAGGTGTTTTTGATGAAAGGTATCCTGATAGAAGTGACAGTGAGAAAGTTTGGATCGGGAAGAACTTTTACCAAAAATTATTTGTTCTTTCCGGACAGGCGCAATTTGGAGATCGGTATTTCCCAGGACGGAAAAGTGACAGTGGAAAGAATTCCGCCCGATGTGGTCCTGAAAACGATTGGGAGACGTACACTGAAAACAGTTGAGGTTCCTCTCGCCATCATAAAGAAGGCCGAAAAGATTCTCGAGGATATTGAGAAGTTGAATTTAGAGTCTTGGAAGGTTTCCGATCTGCTTGATTCTTAGCCCCCTTTTTAGGGGGTTTTTTAGTGAAAAAGATCTTTTTGCTTAGGAAGAACTTCAAAGTCTTTCAGCTCGTCGGGGATCTCGAAAGTTTTCATTTTGGCGGTGTGGCCGGAGACGAGAGTGATCCGGGAAGGAGAAACGGCAAAGAACTTGGCGAGAGCTTTGATCACTGCCGCGTTGGCCCGCCCGTCCACCGGCGGTTCGAGAACGGAGACCAGGTAGTAATCGGCGTCAACTTTTTCGACATAGGCTTTTTTCTTCTTTGGTTTTACCTGTACAGTGATTTTCATCCAGGGTTAATTATAGAAACAATTGACAGAAGAAGTAATTATGGTTATTATGATTTTATTAGTAATTTATTAGTAATATGTTAGGTATAACTCCAAAACAAAAACAAATTCTGGACTTCATTGAGGATTACTATCAAAACAATCAGTTCTCCCCGACCTTGGAAGAAATTGCCAAGAAGTTTAAGCGAAGTGTGCCCACGATCCATCAATACATCAAGACCCTGATTGACAAGGGCAGACTTCAGCAAAACAGCGGTGGAGCGAGAGGGGTGATGCCGGTGACCCAAAGCGCCAATCTAAAATCAAAAAGAAGATTCCGTATCGGAATAGTTGGATACGGCTTTGTGGGGCAGGCGGTAGAGTATGGATTTTCCAATCACGAGCTTCATATTTACGATAAATACAAAGACTTCGAGTCCCTGCCCGAAGTGGTAAAGAACTCGGACTATATTTTTGTCTGCCTGCCGACACCGATCAAAGACGATGAGTCGGGTATCGACTTGTCGATCATGGATGAAAGCATTAAAGAGCTGGCGAAGCTCACCCAAGGTTCGGATAAAATTATTATTATCAAATCGACGGTAGTACCCGGAACGACCATGGGCTACATCAAAAAATACCCCAATAGTCTGATCTGTTTTAACCCCGAGTTTTTGAGAGAAGCCTCCTTCTTGCAGGACTTTGTCAATACGGACCGATTGGTAATCGGGGCGGTGAACGACCAGGTTTCCAGAAGAGTGTCGGCCATGTATCAAGCAGTGTTACCACTGGCGCCGATTTTCCAGACCGATCCGACTTCGGCCGAGATGGTGAAGTATATGGCGAATTGTTTTCTCGCCACCAAAGTAATTTTTGGCAACGAAATGTTTCAAATTTGCGAAAAGCTGGGGATCAAGTACGAAGAGGTAAAGAAAATGGTGGTCGCCGACAAGAGAATTCTCGACGGACATTTGGACATTACCACCTTAGGCGGGTTTGGCGGAAAATGTTTCCCCAAAGATCTGCTGGCGCTCCGGGCGATGGCCAAGGGCAAGGGGGTCGATACCAAAATACTGGACGCCGTCTGGGCCAAAAATCTGAAGATCAGAAAGGTCAAGGACTGGGAAGAAATTCCCTTTGCGGTGTCGCCCGCTTTTGGAAATAGATCTTAAACTTTGGGAAACAGGGTGGTAAGGCCATGAGTGCCGTCCGGAAGATGAACAACTTCGAAGTCTCCAAAAATGATTGGGGCGAGCCGGTATAGACAGCGGTAAGTTTCAAAGGCCGCCCGGCGGATCTCCGTTTCGGCATGTTCGCTACATCTCATGTTAAGGAAATGACGCCAAGCGCGGATGTTGGCGGTGACCACTATTGGGGCTTCGGTTTCATTTGGCAGTAGCGATCTCGCGGCCTGACGGACTTTTTTGCGGAGATCGGTCTTGCTCTCGGCGCTGAGAATTTCGGTACCGCCTTTTTGTTTATTTACCAAGTAATCGGTAAGCGCTTCATATTCCAGCGCGGTCCGGTCTATCCGGTCTTCAAATAATTTATGAAGGTAAGGGTCGCCCGCGTATTCCGGTCTTTCGACAAATCTTAGAGTTTTGCCGCCGACATAGCGCTGGGAAACCTGAGAGAAGCCAAAACCGGCGCGATGGCGGACGAGTTCGTGAGTCAGACTGCGGGAAATGCCCCACCAGAGCATGGTGACGTTGGCGTGTTCGAGGACGGACCCATGACCGGATTCCATAATGTTCTCGAAATATTTGACGGCATATTCGTTGACCGTGCGATTGGGACCAAAACTTTCATAACAAAGTTGACCGGCGAACTTACATAAAGTTTCGGCGGAAGGAAGTGGGGTGGGGTCTTTGAGAAAATCACCAAACTCGAGCTCTTCAGGAAAGCCGTCAAGGAAACCCTGAATGCCACGGAGATCTACCCGGGGCACGGAGATGACGGCGACACCGGGAGATTGGAGATAGACGAGACCTTTTTTGGTTTCGAAAACTTCGGGGTTGACGACCGGCAGATAGTCTTCGGGGGTTTTAATTTCTATGTTCCGGCCGTCTTCGATTTTGGTCATTTATTCAATATAGCCTATTTGTTATCAAGACTTTTCCAGAGATAGAGACTGGCCAGTGACCGGTAAGGACTCCATATCCGGGATATTTCTTCGATCTTGGTTTTGTCTTCCCGGTCGACGCCATAGAGGCGGGAGACGGCGGTCCGCAGACCGAGATCCCCGACCGAAAAAACATCTTCCCGACCCAGCGAAAAGATCAGCATCATCTCTGCCGTCCAGCGACCGATGCCTTTGACCATGGTAAGGTGGGTTATTACCAGTTCGTCCGGAAGATCGATGAGTGCGTCCAGTATTAGTTTTTCGGAAACAATGAATTCGGAAAGAGATCGAAGATAAGAGATCTTTTGACGGGAAAGACCAACAGACCGGAGAGCGCCGTCGTCTTGGCCGAGGATGTCTTCCGGCCGAATATTCTTCGGGTCCGGGAAGAGATTCATAAAGCACTGAATGATAGTATCGGCGGCTTTGACGGAAAGCTGTTGACCGATGATAGACTCCAGGAGATCGCGGAAAAGATCGGCAGACATGCCTCTGGCTTCAATGGTGTATTTGGAGAGAAGCGGTTTCAGCCGGGGATCTTTTTGGAGATGTTTTTTGGCGAGAGTAATATTCATAGACAAGATTAATGATATAACGATATACAATAAATTATGCCTGTAACTGCCGCTTACGAAAGCGCCTACGCCAAATTAAATCCGACCCAGAAACTGGCCGTCGACAGTATCGAAGGACTGGTGCTGGTTTTGGCCGGACCGGGAACAGGGAAGACACAAGTGCTGACGGTACGGATCGCCAATATTCTGAAAGAAACAGACACTGACCCCTCATCCATTCTCGCTCTCACCTATACCGATGCCGCCGCCCGCGAGATGAAGGAACGTCTCATCAGTCTCATCGGTCAGGACGGGTATTATGTCAAGATCGGCACTTTCCATGCCCTGTGTAACGAGATCATCAGTGACAATCCGGACAGATTCGCTCGGCCGGCGGGGATGTCGAACGTGACCGAGCTGGAGCGGGTGAATATCATCAACGAGATTTTGGAGAAGAATACATTTGAACTGTTGAAACCGGTGAATGCGCCCCAGATGTACACCAAAGATATCATCGGCGCGATCTCGATTCTCAAGCGAGAGGGTATTACTCTGAAAAAGTTCGCGGAGCTGGTCGCCACCCTGACGGAGGAGTTTACGATGGAGAAAGAAGGGATGACGAAGACTGCGAGAACCGAAGGAGAAAGCCTAGTCAAGAAAAATACCGATCTGCTTCTGATCTACGAAAAATATCAGGAAAAATTAAAGGCCATCGGGAGGCTCGACTTCGAAGACATGATCAATTGGGTAGTAGAGGCATTCGAGTCGGATCCGGATTTCCTCCGGCAGTATGAAGAAAATTTCCAGTACATTCTGGTAGACGAGTATCAAGATACGAACTCGGCGCAAAACCGGCTGGTGTTTGCCCTGTCCTCTTTCTGGGGAGAGAAGGCGAACATCTTTTGTGTGGGAGACCCGAACCAATCCATCTTCCGATTCCAAGGGGCGAGTAAAGAAAATCTCTTGCAGTTTCAAAAAAGATTCCCCGGTTTTACTACGGTCAAACTGACGGACAACTATCGCTCGACGCCTACCCTACTCACCTCTTCGGCCGCGCTCATTAGTGAAGAAGCGTTGGTACCGAAAGTGAAGTACCGGGACGTGCCGGTAAAGACGGCAAAGTTCAATTCCTCAATTCTGGAAGATGAGTTCATTTGTAGATCGATAAAGAAGAAAATGAAAGCCGGGATTCCGGCGGAAGAGATCGCGGTGATCGTCAAAGAGAATAGGGATATTGATAACCTCATTAATCTTTTCAAACAAAAAAATATTCCCTACCGCTTGGAAGGCGGAACCGATGTGCTAAAAACTCCTTTGGTATCGCAGTTCCTGCGCATTTTGAAAGTGGTGACTGGGCTTTCCGGACCGGTGGATGATATCGATCTCTTTACCGTTTTGAATTATTCGTATCTGGGATTAAAACCACTGGCTATTTTGCGGGCGGCTCGTTATGCCCACCGGAACCGCGAATCTTTGGTGGATACCTTGCAGGACGCAAATCCGGAAATCGATGACGATCTCATTAAGACTTTTGGCCTGCTGGTGTCGTGGAACTCGCGCTCTGCCTCACACACTTTACCGGAAATGTTCCAGATCATTTTTCAGGAATCGGGGCTGCTCGACTATATTTTGGCTCTGCCCCAGCCGATCATCGAGCTGAACCGTTTTGGTACTCTTTATGAAGACACGAAAGCGCAGGCGGCGGCCACTTCGGGTCTCGACTTATTCGGTTACGTTTTTAATCTGGGAGTGATGGAAGAGAACGGGCTCAAGTTGCCGGAGCAAACATTGGTGTCGGACGCGAAGGCCGTCACCCTGACGACGGCGCACAAAGCCAAGGGGCTGGAATGGAAGCTGGTCTATATCTACCGCTTTGCGGATACTCATTGGGGCAATACCAGCAGACGCCAGATGATCAAACTACCGCCGGGAATAATAAACGAGCAGGATGTGAGTAAGGAAGACAAGAATGCGGAAGAACGCCGTCTATTTTACGTGGCTATGACGCGGGCGAAGCAGCAGCTCTACATCGTCGGCTCCACCAAATACGCTTCGTCGGTAAAAATGATGTATCCGTCGCTGTTCCTGTCGGATCTGCCGGGTTCGACCATTAAGAAAATAAAAACGTCGGGTCTGGAGAAAAAGGCGGCGAAGATCCTCGCGTCCCTCATGCAGATTCCGGTAGCGCCCACGATTCACGAAGGCGAAAAGGAGTTCCTGTTGGAGCTCATTAAAGACTTCAAACTTAGTCCGACGGCCTTAAATACTTTTCTGAAATGTCCGTACAAATTCAAGCTGGATAACTTGTACAAGATCCCGCGGGCGAAAGCCCCGGCCATGTGTTTTGGGACAGCGGTCCACTTTGCCTTGGAGCGGCTATATCTAAAACTAAATAACGGAGAGAAGCTGGAATCAAGGGAGGACTTTTTGGGCGACTTCAAGGCGGCGCTCCGGAAAGAGATTCTGACGGAGCCGGAATATAAAACGCGACTGGAACACGGGCGGAAAATCTTGGCCGGGTATTATGATGAGTACAAGGACGAATTCGCACCGAGTCTCTTTACCGAAAAGAAGTTCGGAGATAGTTTATCTTCGGCCGCGGTACTCGGGGATATTCCTTTGTCCGGTAAAGCGGACCGCGTGGACCTCACCAGTAAAGAAGACAAACACGTTAGATTCGTGGACTACAAAACAGGCGCTCCGAAGAGCCGGAACGAGATCGAGGGTAATACCAAGAACTCGGACGGTGATTACAAGCGCCAGCTCGTTTTCTATACTTTGCTCGCGGACTTGGATAAGTCGTTCCCGTATAAAGTGGTCCAGACAGTGATCGATTTTATCGAGCCGGAAAAGAGCGGGGCTTTCAAGAGGGAACACTTTAACATTACCGAGGAAGAAGTGGGAGAGCTAAAAGAAGTCATTAAAACTTCGATGGCCGATATCCGTGATTTGAAGTTTGACCGGACTACAGACTACACCACCTGCGCCACTTGCGACTTTAAGAATCACTGCTGGCCAAACGGCGTGCCGGTAATAGGACCGACGGAGGAATAAGGTAGTATATCTTCCGGTTTAACAACGATCGCCATAAAAAAAGACACCTTCATTTGAAAGTGTCTTTGGCTCGAGAGATTAGATTTTCTTACCAAGCAGAACGTACTCGGAAGAAAGAGGGTTCCCGACCAGATCATAGAGAGTGATGTTGTCGATGATGATATACATCGAGGTATCACTGTAAAATTTCTGAGCGTGAGAACGGGTAGTTTTTCCGTGGTAGGTGTATCCGGAAGGTAGATGGTTCACCAGTGTTTCGTAGTGCTTTTTGGCACCGGCCGGGGTCATGCTGAAGTTGGACTCACACAGACGAATGAAATCGCTATCGAATTCACCTGCGTCATTCCTGTACAAGCGATCATAGGTTGAGGCCATTAGTTTTCTCCTTGTTAAGTGGCTTTTAAGGCTGGATTAGCCTCAAATGTGATGGAGAAGTATACCACGCTTAGCCTCAAAAGTCAAGTTATAGGTTAATAACTTCTTGAATGGTGTTGTGCCTTGTCTCCCCCATCCCACCTAATCCACCTGCGCCACTTGCGACTTCAAAAAACACTGCTGCCCAAACGGCCTTCCAAAGACCGTTTCCGAGTCCGAAGATTGAGCCTAAATCTCGGCCTATAGCTTGACTTTTGAGTCATTTTGTGGTAGCATCGAGCCTGTTTGATCTTTCTCAAGCACCTTAAACCAAACCGATCCTAAGGAGGATTCAGATGATTTGTCCAAAATGTGGTGAAAATATCGTTCTCTCGAACTCGAAATTTTGCCCGGAATGCGGTGCAAAAATCGAGGCCCTGCCCAAAACCCCTGATCTGAAAAAGGTCTTTACCGGGGTAAAGAGCATCGAGCTCGGCGTGGGTAACGAAATCAACATCATGCCGAGCAGTACAAAAGATACAACAATCACCATCAAAGCCTCGGAAGAACTCAAGCGAAAACTGAAGTTCAGTTTGAACAATGGCATTCTTTCGATCGACGAACCATCGTCAGGCGGTACCAGCATTTCCATTACCAATACTCATGGCGGAAACATTTCCGTCGTGGGTGGCCGCGTTATCAGCGGCAACGTCATGATTGGCAGAGGAAATCGCATCGCCATTGGAAACAGCTCCACAATTATTGGAGACGGTGTAGATGACAATGTTGTCATCACCATTACCACTCCTGCCGGTACCGACATCTCGATCGACACTTCAGGTGGCATCGAAGGCACAATTGGCGATCTGATGAGTCAGATCAGTGTCGACACTTCCGGAGGTTGTCATCTCGATATCGGCAAGATTACCGACTTCGACGCCGACGTCTCCGGCAGTCTGACCGCCAACATCGCCTCATTTGAAGGAGGCTTGTGTAATGTCGACGTCTCCGGCAGCTGCACGCTCAACATTCCGTCCGGAAAGATCGAAAAGCTGATCGCCGACGTTTCCGGCTCTACAAGATTAAGCATCAAGGCCGAGACCGAAAAGGCAGTTCTGGATGTTTCCGGTAGCCTTAGTGGCTCCCTCCGAGCCGATATCGTTCGCAAAGATGTCTCAGGACACGATAGCCTGACCATCATCCGTTAATCCCATGACCCTCTCAATCAATACGAGAGGGTCATTTTTTATGCTTTTTCTTCGGGGAGGAGGTTGGCTTTTAGATCGCGGGCGGAGTCGAGCTTGCTACCGATCTGATTGATGTTTTGGCCGGTGGAGTTCATGGAGTTGTAGGCGTTCGTGAGGTGTTTGCCCAGCAGGGTAAAGTTTTCGTTGAGTTTTTCGTAGTCTTTCTGGACCGCCCGGAGCAGAGTAAAAACTTCGGAAGTTTTGCCGGCGATTTTCTGCCCTTCCAGCGAAAGAAGAATTGTTTGGAGGTGGGCGTAGAGAGTAGTGGGAGAGACGGGATAGACACGGGATTCACGGGCGAGATCGAGAAGCTCTTGTTCGCTAACTATTTCATAATAAATACTTTCGGAAGGGATGTACATGAGAGCAAAGTCCAGAGTACCCTCTTCGGGGAGAATATATTTACCGGAGATATCTTTGATGTGTTTTTTGACGTCGCGGATGAAGGCGGAACGGGCGGCGGCCTTGT
>CAZGSP010000061.1:0-48072 GCA_964528565.1 uncultured Pseudomonadales bacterium
CCGGATTAAGGCTACAAGCCAAGGCCGATAAGATCAGAACGGCAATCAAAAACGGAAAAGCAAAACGTTTCATGAGCCTCCTTTTAAGGTACAGGGGTATTGTAATACAAAATAGCAATTATGGCGCAAGATGTTTGGGTTTTGTTAGTTGACATTTGGGTATTGTTTGGTAATAATGGATTTATGGCCGTAACACTATACAAAAGACAAAGACAGATAGTCGAGTTTATTTCTCAGTTTATCCAGAAGAACGGTTACTCCCCCACCCTGTCGGAGATCGCCAACGCCATCGGGGTTTCGTCTCTAGCCACGATTCACGAACACCTCCAGGCCTTGGAAAAGAAAGGCATTATTCGGAAGTTTGACGGAGCAATCCGCGGGATCGAAGTGGTGGACAGACCCAGTGTGGAGCTAGCCTCTCTGGAATTGCCGATTCTCGGGTACATCGCCGCCGGGCGGCCGATCGAACCACTGACCGATCCAAATGCCACCATGAGAGTTTCTTCTTCTATGGTATCAGGTAAGAAGCGGGCGTTCGTATTGCAGGTAAAAGGCGATTCGATGATCGAAGAGGGTATTTTTGACCATGATTATGTCCTGATAGAAGAGTGCGAGATTGGAGCCGTCAAGGATGGAGATATCGTGGTGGCTTTGCTAGAGAACGGTCTGGCCACGCTTAAAAGATTTTTCCGGGAGAGAACACGCGTACGCCTGGAGCCGGCGAACTCCTCCATGTCCCCTATTTTTGCCATCAACGTGAAAGTGCAGGGAAAATGTGTTGGGGTGATAAGGAAGTACATATAAAAACTCCCGCAAATGCGGGAGCGGTAAGCTTACTTCGGAAGACCAATGTCCACGTTCTCGTGAGCAGTAGCAGTGATGGTTGTTTGAAATACCATGCGGGTTGAGTTGTCGTCGTACACCGAGTTGTAATTCTCAACGACAATTTTAACCCGATATCCTTTCTTAACCAAATCTTCGACCAGCCTTTCAACATCTTCGGATACTTTGTCTGCATCTAATGAACGAATTGTTCTTTGAACGTAAGGCTTGTGTGTCACAATTACTCCTTTTGAGGTAAGGTGCGCTTCCAGGGTATTATAATACATCAATGAAACTGACAATTGTAGGCTTACCGATCGGGAATGTGGAGGATATTTCCGAACGGGCATTAAGGATTCTTTCCGAAACCAAGTTTATTGTTTGTGAAGATACCAGAATGTTTAACAATCTGTGGAGTAAATTGGTTTCTTTGGGTAAGGTGGAGAAGCTGTCGGCTAGGCTAAAGTTTGTGAATGACTTTAATGAGTATCGGGTGCTCCCCTCTTTACTGCAGGAGATGAATGGGTTGGAAGAAGCGGTGCTCGTGAGTGACGCCGGAATGCCTTTGATCTCCGATCCCGGATACAAATTGGTCCACGAAGGCTTAGGTATGGGGTGGGAAGTAAGTGTGGTTCCCGGACCGACGGCCGAAAGTGCTACCTTGGCGATCTCCGGTCTACCGACCGATAAATACTTGTTTTTGGGCTTTTTGCCGAAGAAGGGGGGGAAGCGGCTCGAGATGCTAAAAAATGTCAAGATGATGTCGGAGACTATGAAATTCTCGGTCGTGATTTATGAGTCTCCGGTTAGATTGGAAAAAATTATCTGTGAAATGGTAGAAGTTTTTGGAGCCGAGGCCAGGATGTGTCTAGCCCTTGACCTGACCAAGGTCTCCGAAAAGATATTCCGCGGAAGTATGATTGAAATTCTCGAAGTGGTAAAAACCACAAAGCTCAAAGGTGAAGCAACGATGGTAGTTTCTTTGGCCTAATTTTCCCGCAAGATCAGATTTTTCCCGTTCATTTCCGGTGGTTGCGGAAGATCCAGTAGATTTAGGATCGTCGGGGCGATATCGCCAAGCTTACCTAACTCAAGCCGGAGGTGATAGTCGACCGGGTGATAAAGAATAAACGGGACGGGAAGGTTTGAGTGTTTGGTGTCAACCTCTCCCGTTTGAAGATTGATCAATTCTTCGGCGTTGCCGTGGTCGGCGGTGATGAGCAAATAACTACCGGTTTCTTTTGCTAAGTTTACTAAAGCTTTAATACCGTCGTCCGCGGCCTTTATCGCCTCGATGGTTTTATCGATCTTTCCCGTATGGGCAACCATGTCGGGGCAGGCAATGTTGATAACGGACAAACCAAAAGTGTCACTTTTGAAGTAGGCAGTGAACTCGGTGATCAACTTGTCGGTAGACATTCGGGGTTGCAGGTCATAAGTGGCAATTTTTGGAGAACCGACAAATAGCCGGGCTTCTCCCGGGAAGGCCAGTTCGCTTTGACCGTTGAAATAGTAGGTGACCATGGCGATTTTTTCGGTTTCGGCCGCTCTCAGTTGCAGTAGATGATTGTCGGAAACGATCTGACCCAGTGTGTTTGTAAGCGTAGTGGTAGGAAACATAACGGGATTATCGAAGGCTTTTCGGTACTTGGTCATGGTTACGAATCTTAAATTGGTGAGGCCTGACTTAAGAAACAGCTCGGTAAGTTGTCTGGGGCGGTCAGTCCGGAAATTAAAGAATACCACTGCGTCTCCGGCTTTGATCCTGGTGTCGTTCGGGTTGTCCCCGATGGCCACCGGAGAGATAAACTCATCAAATACTCCACTGCGGTATTTTTTTTCCATGACCTCCACCGGATCATTTTCATATTTTTGGACAGGTCCAACGAGACTATCGAAGGCAATTTGAGTTCTGTCCCAACGTTTATCCCGATCCATGGCATAATATCGACCCAAAAGGGTAACTATTTTTCCGGTGCCCAATTTATTAATTTCTTCCTGCACAAATTTAATTTGGGCGATCGAATTATCGGGTGGGCTGTCACGCCCGTCCGTGATCAGATGTAAATAGACTTCCTTAATGTCGTGATTTTTGGCAAAGAGCATAAGAGCATAAAGATGCTCGTTGTATGCATGGACTCCCGATGCTCCGATCATCCCCAAGATATGAAGCCGTGAACCGAACGATTGTAGGTGTTTGACCGTATCAAGTAAGGCGCGATTGGTAAAAAAACTGCCATCCGCGATGGCCATGTTGATTTGGGCCAGATCCTGGTAGACCACTCTCCCCGCACCAATATTAAGATGTCCGGTTTCACTGTTGCCATCCATACCTTCGGGGAGACCTACTGCCGGACCTGCGGCCAGAAGTTGGGTGTTAGGAAAGTTTTGCAGAAGATAGTTGAAGGTTTGTGGATCGGCTTCCGTAATCGCATTTCCGGGTGAGTCCGGCGCAACCCCCCAGCCGTCAAGAATACACAGAATTACCCTTTTATTCATGATGAAGGATTGATGCTTTGAAGATATTCTTGGATGAAGAGAAGACGATTGTATTTGGCCACTCTCTCTCCCCTACCCGGGGCACCAAATTTGACAAAATCGGCTCCAACCCCAACAGCAAAATCGGCCAGAAAGTCTTCATCCGTATCACCCGACCGGTGAGAGACAATGATAGAAAAATCGTTCTTCCTGGCCAGTTTGATGACGGATACCGTTTCCGAAATGGTGCCAATTTGATTTGGCTTGATTAAAACTGTGTTGCAGGCGCCCTTTTTGATAGCCTCTTCAAGTCTGTTCCGGTTGGTTACCAGCAGATCGTCACCGACGACCATTAGCTGTTTGCCCACACTGATAGTAAAGTTCGTCCAGTCGTCCCAGTCGTCCTGGTCGAATGGGTCCTCAACGGATAGAAGACTGTATTTATGAACGAGATCGATGAGGAAATCCGCCAATTGGGAACCCGATAGGTTTTCTTTGACATCACTTATTTTGTACTTTCCGTTTGAAAAAAATGATGAAGCGGCGACGTCCAGCCCCAGATAAACGTCTTCATTAAGCTTGTACTTACTTTGCTCAATGGTTTCGACCAGGAGTTCGATGGCGTCGGAGTTGGAGAATAAGTTGGGGGCATATCCCCCTTCATCCCCCACCGAGTGAATGGCTTTTTTCTCCGTCAAAACTTTCTTTAGCAGATGATATAGCTCGCTTCCCATTTCCAGGGCTTCGGAAAATTTTTTTCTGCTTGAGGGAATGCAATGGTATTCCTGAAAGTCCAGGTTGCCTGCTCCGTGTTTACCACCATTCACCATGTTAAAGATCGGTGTCGGCAGGTGTAGGGCCGAGGGAGTAGCCAGACCGTATTTTTGAGCAGTATATTCAAAGGTCGGCATTTCCGCACAGGATGCTCCCAACTCAAAACAAGCCTGGGAGACGGAAAGAATAGCGTTGGCTCCGAGTTTTGATTTGTTCGCTGTCCCGTCGGTATTTAAGAGAATTTGATCGATCTCGTTTTGTTTGGTTGGATCCTGCCCAATAAGATATTTACTGATTATTTGATTTACATTGGCACAAGCTTTGAGTACCCCCATACCGTCAAAACGATTGCGATCGCCGTCACGAAGTTCATAGGCTTCAAGCCGGCCCGTTGAAGCACCGCTGGGAATGGACGCCACGGCACCATGGTCGGTGTCGGACCAGATGGTCGTCTCGATGGTCGGATTGCCCCGAGAGTCCAGAATTTCTCTGGCGTAAACGGATTTAATTTTTGACATTATTTAAGTAAGTGTTTTTCAATGTGAGAGATGACCCTCCTGGTGTTGTCTACCGCATCGGGGCTGACCGAAACCGAGGTTATCCCCCAGCCAACCAGTTTCTCCACGAGATCCGGATAGAGACTGGCGGCTTGGCCGCAAAGAGAGCTCGTGATGTGATGCTTGTGGGCCGTTTTGACTACGTGTTCAAGGGCCCAGGTTACCGCGGGATTTCTTTCGTCAAATTCGGGCGCTACCGTTTCGTTATCCCGATCCGTGCCCAAAATAAGCATGGTCAGGTCGTTACTGCCGATCGAAACCCCGTCTATTCCCACCCGAATAAAGTCTTCGAGGAGGATCACATTTGAGGGAATTTCCACCATCATCCAGAGTTTGAAGCTGTTGGATCTTGTTAAGCCGGAGGCAGAGACAATTCTTTTTACCTTAACCAACTCATCGACTGTTCTAACAAAAGGGACCATTAGATGAAGATTTTTATGACCGAGCTTGTTTCGAACGATCTTGATCGCTTCCAGCTCCAGGTTGAAAACGGTCTCGTCGCTAATGTATCGATAAGCACCGCGGAAACCTAACATTGGATTTGGTTCGATGGGTTCGTACGCTTGTCCTCCGACCAGATTCCGGTACTCATTGGTCTTGAAGTCCGAAGCACGATAAACAATTGGTCGATCTCCGAAGCTATAGGTGAACTTGGCCAAACTTTCCGCCAGTTTCTCAATAAATATTTTTTCTTTACCGTCGTGGATCATTTTTTTGGGATGAACACCGATCTGTGCCATCATGAACTCTGCCCGCAGTAAACCAACCCCGTCGGCATTTCCCTGTGCCACTACGGAGGCGAGGTCCGGCTCTCCCAGATTGACATAGACATGGGTGGCAGTCTTAGGAAACTCTTCTTCCTTAAAATCTTTTGCTTCGACCGCCTTACCCTTTTCGGGGACGCCACCATAGATCGTACCGGTAGCTCCGTTCACGGTGATTATCTGATCGTCTTTTAGTTTTTGTGTAGCGATCTTGGTGCCCACAACAGCCGGTATTCCCAGCTCCCGTGACACTATAGCGGCGTGTGATGTCTGGCCACCTTTGTCGGTAACAATAGCCGCGGCTCTCTTCATGGCAGGAACAAAGTCGGGTGAAGTCATTTCCGTTACCAGCACATCTCCTTCTTTGACCTTATTGATCTCCGAAGCGCTCTTGATCTTGACCACTTTGCCAAAGCCTATGCCAAATGACGCGGGCTCTCCCTGAAGAAGGGTGGTGAGTTTTAAAATTTGTTCTTCGGAAATATTCTTTATTCCTTTCCCCATGTCCAAAGTGGTGATGGGACGAGTTTGGACCAGATAGATCTTGCCGTCTTCGACCGCGAACTCGCTATCTTGGGGAAAGAAGTAGTGCTGATGAACTTTGATAGATAGTTTGGCGACCTCAATGACTTGTTCGTCGGTGAGTTTGCGCCGGTCGACTTTCTCTTTGGGAACGTCAACTTTTTTGACACCGCTGGGGTACTGCATGATCTCCATGATCGATTGTGGGACCTTGTGTCTGGAGTGAATGGTTAAGGAGTCTTTGTTGACTATATAGTGATCGGGATTTACGACGCCTTGAACCATATAGTCCCCCAAGCCCCAAACGGCCTCCACGACTACTTGATTTTTGTTCCGGGTCACGGGGTTCACCGAGAACACGACTCCCGAGACCTCAGACTGGATCATGAGTTGAATGGGGACCGCCAGCTGAACTTTGAAGTGGTCGTAATTCTTGGTGGCACGGTAAAAGATGGCCCTGGCCCCCCAGAGGGATGCCCAGGCCTTTCTGACCGCTTGCAGGACATTTGACTCACCTTTGATATCGAGATACGACTCTTGCTGACCGGCAAATGAAGCATCCGGCAGATCCTCTGCGGTCGCGGAAGACCGGACTGCGACCAGGGGATTTTTTTCACCCGGTTTAAGACCGGCATAACTGCTAAATATTTCATCGGTTAACTCCGAAGGAATATTGGCGGTATTAATAAGACGCTGAATTTTGATGGAGGCTTTCTGCAGACCCTTTTGATTGTTGACATCCGTCTGCCGAATGATCTCCCGGATGACAGGCTGAAGAGCGTTTTGATCTATAACATATTTGTAAGCCGCGGCCGTAACTACAAAACCATTGGGGACCGGGATCCCAAAGTGATACATCTCTCCCAGATTGGCTCCTTTACCACCCACAAGCGGAATATCCTCTTTGCGTATCTTACTAAATGGTAGTACCAGGGCAGGCGTGGTCATTAGTGTAACTCCTTTTTTAAATAATCAACCCACGGATTAATAGCCGGGTTGACTTTATTAACTATACCTAAATAATAACTAAACATCACCAAAAAGACCAGCGACTCGAATACTTGAAGAACCGTATCGGTGGCTTCCGGTTTGATCACGGACACCCGATATTTTTGTTTTAGTAAAATATCACGGGTAATCCGGGCTCTTTTTTGGATGATCTCCGGAAAATTTCCGGAGTTGAGGATGATAAAGGAGAGATCGTCTTTGAGAGAGGCCGGGAAGGTGAAGCCTTCCAACAAATGATGGTTCAGGTCCGGAAAGTCGAAATGAACGGCAAAGGTTTTGGCCGTCTCATTAAGATAGTTCCCAAATACATGGCCGATACCGGAAAGGTGATTGGCCGAAAGGAAGATGATACCCTGTCCTTTGTGTTTGGCGGCCAGTGATTTGGCCGGGTTATCCGGAGTGTCTTTGTCGATATTTACCATGTCCAGAACACGCTCAATGGTTTGGGTGATATCTTTTTGGATAAAGTATTTTTTGGCCAAAGGATTTAGTCTCAGCAAAAGACCAATGATGGCGCCCAAGGACAGACAAACGCCCGCTCTGGGGGACCGGGAGGGATTAAATTTTTCGTCCATTTCGATAAGGGGGATCTGCTGACCCAGAGCGACCTCTTTTAACTTTCCGCCGGTGGTCAGACACACCGAAGGACAGCTTCTCATACCGGCATCTTGGGCGCAGGAAATGATCTCTTCCGTATTTCCGGAGTAACTGGATAAAATGATCAACGTGTGTTTGTCCGCGTAGGCCGGTAAGCGGTAGTTGGCGACTATTTCAAAGGGAACTTTCAGTATGTAGGGCGCCAGAGAGCGGATAATTTCGGCGGCCAAATTACTGCCTCCCATGCCGGTAAAAACAATATTTTTGATCTTATCCGGGTCAAAATCAAGGTTAACGAACTCGGCCGTATGCCAACCGGAGTCAAATTGATGACCAAACTTACCGAGCGACTCATATAAATCTATCGGGTCAAGTTTGCGATAATTTCTTCTATCATCCAGAAAATTCATATTATTTTTCCAATGCGTACGCATTGACATTTTCATTCCAGTCTATGACCGGATACTTGCTTAATATTATTTTTAATTTGTTTCTGACTTCATTGTAGATCTTTTCATTTTTACCTTCAAATCTAACTGTAATATAGGGTCCGTTTTGAGAAGCCCGGGCGACGACCATGTGATCGTCCGTGTCCAGTCTGATGCCGTCAAGTTCGTTTGTTTTTGCTTCCGGCCAGGCTACGACCAGGTCGTGCTTGACTTCCTTTTCGATAAGATCAAACTTGACGCTATCGGGAACCCCCAGTTTGATTTCCGGACTGCCGATAAGGGTTTCCACCGAGGAGGTGGCTTCCGACAAAGACTCGCCGTGCCGCTCCAAGAAAGACAGCAGTCTTAAGCAGGCGTAGGCGGCATCGTCATGTCCAAAAAAATTATCCATAAAAAAGATATGTCCCGAAAGCTCTCCGCCAAGCATGGCACCGGTTTCACGGATCTTTGACTTGATGTATGAATGTCCCGTCTTCCACATAATCGGATTCCCGCCAAGCCTGAGAATTGTTTCCGGGACCGCTCCGGAGCAAAGATTGTTGTAGATGATGGTGGCGTTTGGAAGGTTCTCCAGAACGTCAATAGCGAACAAGGTAACCATAATATCCATCCAGTGCAGGCGACCTTTTTCGTCGACGACGGCCATCCGGTCACCGTCGGCATCGAAAGCAAAGCCCAGATCGGCCTTCTCTCTCTCGACCTTCCGGCCCAGCTTTTTTAGGACATTGATATCGGTTGGGTCGGTGCCATTTGGAAAATTACCGTCCAGCCGTTCGTTTTGGGTGATTACACGACAGCCGGCTTTGCGAAACAACCGGGGATAAAATTTACCGGAGGAAGTATTTAGGGTGTCAACGACGATTCTCCACTTTTTGTTTAATTTGAAGTAATTGAGAATATGTTTTGAGTAGTATGGAAAGATATCCCGCTTTTGGTTTTGACCATAGCCGATCGAAAAACGGCCACTTTCAATTATCGATCTTAGCTCCTGGATTTCCGGTCCGGCCATGGTTCTCGAGTAGCCGATACCCAGTTTTAGTCCGTTGAACTCTTTCGGGTTGTGAGATGCGGTGATCATGGCACAAGCCTTGGTAAGAAAGTGGTAGGAGGAAAAGTAAACGATCTGACTAAGAGAAAGCCCGATATCGATGGTGTCGATACCCCCGTCGTTCAGACCACGGATAAATTGCTTAGAGAGCGTGAGACTACTTTTCCGATTGTCTCGACCGACCGGACAAAGTTTGATCCTTCTTTCGATAAGATAGGTGGCAAATCCCCTACCAAGCAAATAAAAAGTTTCTTCGTTTAAATCCCGGTCGACCAAACCTCGAATATCGTAACCGCGAAAAATATACGGATTTAACTGCATTAATTCAGTATACCAAGTACGGACTTGATTCCCAACCTTCCTGATATATACTCAAAGAACTATTAATTGAAAATTATGAAAATTAACCCATTAATTTTTAGAAATTACGATATCCGGGGAGTAGTTGATGTTGACCTGAATGTGGAGAGCGTAGAAGCCTTGGGGCGGGCTTACGGGACATTTCTTGTTAGAAGGAAAATAGGTCAGATGGTTTGTGGAAGAGATTGCCGGCTCTCCGGACCGGTATTCCAAAAGGCGTTTATGAAAGGGGTCGTCAGTACCGGAGTCGACATCATCGATCTGGGTTTGATCATGACACAGATGATGTATTTTGGGCAGTATAAATTTCAGACAAACGGCGGAGCCATCCTGACCGCTTCACACAATCCAAAGAACTTTAATGGGTTTAAATTGGCTGTTGGGTATTCCCAAACAACCGGCCCGGAGGACGTCCAAGAACTGAGAAAATACGTTGACAATGATGAATATTTTATTTCTGCCCGTAAAGGCAAGATCTCGACTGCCGATATCAAAGAAGACTATATCGTAGACCTTTTGAAAAGAGTCAAGATCGGAAAGAAGTTCAAGGTCGTAGTCGACTCTCATTGTGGCACTACCGGCTTGTATGTTCCGGAAATATTACGAAGAGCCGGCTGTCTTGTAGTGGAGATGAATGCAGTCGTAGACGGCTCCTTTCCGGCAGGTACTCCGGACCCTACGGACGGCAAGCTGATGGAGGCTCTCGCGACCGTAGTGAAAAAAAAGAAGGCGGATTTGGGCCTAGCTTTTGACGGAGACGGCGACAGGATCGGATTGGTGGATGAAAAGGGACGCGTCCTTTGGAACGATGTGGCCGTAGCCATTTTTGCCGAAGAAATATTGGAGAGATTCCCGGGGTCTAAAATCATTTTTAATACTTTGTGTTCCCAAGTAGTGCGTGAAGTGATAAAAATTCACGGCGGAGTACCGATAGTATGGAAGACCGGTCATGCTTTTATCAAAAGTAAGATCGCCGAGGAGAGAGCCGCCTTCGGGGGTGAACTGTCCGGACATTTTTTCTTTGCCGATAATGCTTATGGGCATGATGACGGTGCCTATGCGGCCCTGAGGATCTTGGAGTATTTAGCGGAGAAAAAGCTATCTCTTTCTCAGCTGTATGAGAGTTTCCCCAGCTATATTTCTTCGCCGGAGATAAAGATCGGTTGTCCGGACGATAAGAAGATCGCGGTGGTCAAAGATCTGTCAAAAAGATTTATGGCTGATTTTCCCAAGGCTCAAATTACCGACGACTCGGTGATTCCGGGAGACGACGGGGTAAGAGCCGATTTCCCCGACGGAATGATGGTCTTCCGCTACTCGCAGAACGGCCCATACATTACCATCAAGTTTGAAGCAAAAGACCAAAAGGTATTTGACGAAAGAAGGGCTTATGTGAGCGCTATGCTTCATAAATATCCGGAAATGATATGGGAGGATCAGCTTTGCGTGAATCTTGATTTCCTGGATTAAGACCGTTGTTTGATCACAAAAAAACACCTCCTTGTTAGGAGGTGTCGTCAAGAAATTGTTCAGGATTCGTAAACCGAATAGCTTCCGTCACGCGTGTCGAGTATGACGAATAGCTTGTTGTATCTGATTGAGTAGATCTCGTATCTTAGTTCGGTATTTGCTTCGGATAGAAAGAAGCGATACTTATGTTTGGCTTGCGCAAACACCTCGTGGTCATCTGTATAGCCCGTCAGCATTTTTGGATCTTTTCTTGAGAAAATGTGACGGCTAAAGGTACCATTTGGATATTCCACATAACCTTGGCGAATAGCCTGTATTTTGAGCTCCTCCAGCCGGTTTGCCGCCTCTTTTTCAGTCTCTTCAGTGGTGGGCGTAGTAGAGAGCGCGACTAATATTAGTGCTACCCAGAGACACACTATGCCACCGATTAAACTGAGGATCGCCCAGACGGGTATGGTCCCGGGTGTGAAGGTCACTGCTATTAGTTTCCAGGCTACCAAAAAGAATGGTCCGGCCAAACCAAGAACGGTCAGATGGGACAGATCACGGGACTTCGGACCATGGGTGAGAGTCAGCCATACGATCAGTACGCCAATTATGGAGAAAAAGAGCGCCGCGGGGACGGTGAGTAATAACAACATTGAACCTGTTTGACTTGCGACAGTCGTAAGAGCAAGCAAGCCATATGACAAGTAAAGATAGGTCCCCCCAAGAAGAGCGGTGATTACTTTTTGCATTTTACCTCCGATGTCAATTTGATGGGATGGGATATTATATAGGTCTTTCTATTTAAAGTCAAATGGGCCGGATTAGGCACAAAAACACCCTCGGGTGAGGGTGTATCGAAAGTTAGAAGTGATAAAGGAAGGGATGTCGGCTTTTGATCTCCATGATCTGGGCGATGACCTCAGGGTCACCGACGTTCTTACCGGCCGAGTCGGGCACCTTGGCCACTTTGGTCCACTCTTCACCTTGCTTGAACGGATCAAAAGCCCAGGGCTTGACCACCATGTTGAGCGGAGTGTAGGCAGGGGTCTTTTTAAAGTAGTCTTTGTTGTTGGTCCAGAAGCCGCCGATTCCATAAGCTGTCGGAAACCACCGGGTGACAACTTTTTCGATCGCTTTTGCCCCGGAAATGGAAAGTGAGTCGGTGAACATAAGCGTCACGGTCGCGGGATCGATGTCGTTTGTCGGATATTTTAAGAAGTGGAGAACGTCGGTAGCGAAGGTGATCGGATCCCCGCTATCGTGCCGATAACTTTTGATCAACCTGGCCATACCTGGGGTGAGGGTGGCGAAGAAGAAATCGGATCCCCATGTGTCCGGCAATGCAGTGCCCAGATTGTCGCCGTAGATAGCTCTCCAAGCGATCGAGGCGGCCATATTGGCATTTTCAACGCCGTACAAAGCACCATGGAATAGATACCATAAGTGGGCGACGGTCCCTTTTGGTGAGAGACCGGACATTCTGGCGTGATACGGAGAACTACTCCCGACATACGACTCCCCGCCATACTTAATCAGATTCTCCGTGACGATGTCTTGTATCCAGCTATAGGCGCGTCGACGGAGACCGAACTCGGATACCTTAAGTCCGGCGGCCCGCATTTCCCAGATATTTTTGAGTAGTTCATCGATCCAGTTATCATCGGGATAGTAACCCAGCTCCTCGTTCCTGGTCTGTGAAGTGACAGCCATGAAGATTTGTTCATCGAACATAATATCCGACCAGGGCCCGATAATTTTTCCGAACAGATGACCCTCTTCGTCCTGCCAGACCTTGATGTATTCGGGAACAAAGCGGTATTTTTCCAGCCATTCGAAGAAATCGTTGGCCAGAAAGCCCCATTTTTCCCGGAGAAATTTCTGCAGACCCGGGTCAGAGCTCAGGGAGCGAAGATCCTGAAATTTTTCGGTCAAGAGACCGGCAAACCCCTTTGGATAGATCGCGTAATTACGGTCGACCACTTCATACCACGCCCAAGCACCAGGATATAGCTGAATGGCAGCATTGATCATGGAACAGTTGTAAACATCTGTTTCCAATACATCACGAATGATATCGCTTCCGGAACTTCTGTGAGCCATGCTTACCTCCGATTATTTTCGGCTTTAGCCGTTTTTAGAGTACGCTAAATTTCTACAGGATATTATAGCGCATAGTGTAATAGTTACAAGATCTATCTCAGGTCCGTGCCCGATAAGCCATGAAGAGCTTAACGAATTCTACCCAGAGGATGGTAATGGCCGAAGCTATAAATGGATAAAGCCAGTGACCCAAACTCAGAGCTTCGACGCCGAGGATCTTATTTATGAAAGGGTGATATATACCAAGAAAGAGTAAAGTAAAACCATAGACGACCGCGGCCAGGAGATATTTATTGTCCAGAAAGTTTATTTTTAAGATCGACCTCCTCAAATCTTTGTATGAAAAGATGTAGGTTAGGTCAATTACCCCAATCACGGCAAAGGCAATGGATTGAGCAGACATTAGATTGTGACCGTTGAAGACGTGGACGAAGGCCAGAAGGGCGGTGAGGCCGGCAGTCAAACTGATGGCGATTATCAAAAAGATCATGGGAAAATCCAAGATGCTTTCCTTAATGAGTTTTCTTGGCTTCTCATTCATAATTCCGTTTTCTTTCGGCTCAAAACCCAAGACGATATCCGGAGGCCCGTCGCAGATCAGATGGACAAATAAGATCTGAACAACGGTGAGCGGCAGCGGAACGTTTAACATTAGCGCCCCCATGATCAAAACGATCTCGGCAAAAGAGTTTGAAAGCACATAGGCAACAACTTTTTTTATGTTGGCAAAAATAATTCGTCCTTCCTCGATGGCCGAGACGATGGTTTTGAAGTCGTTGTCCAGAAGAATGATGTCAGAGGCCGCTTTGGCGACATCGGTGGCCGAGCCGACGGCAATTCCAATGTCGGATTTTTTTAGGGCGGGAGCGTCGTTCACCCCATCACCGGTCATGGCCACTACTTCTCCATTTGCCTGCAAAGCTTGAATGATTTTTAACTTTTGGATTGGAGCTACCCTGGCAATCAGGGAAATACTTTTGATTTTTTGTCTTAGTTCGGCCGGTGATAATTTTTCCAGATCTTTACCCTCAAGCGACGAACCTTCCGAGACTTCCAAACCGATCTCTTTAGCTACCCTGAGAGCTGTTTGCAGATGATCTCCGGTGATTATCTTAATGTCGATACCGGCCGCCCTGGCTCGAGAAATTGATTCCGATACCGTTTTCCTAACCGGATCTTTGATCCCGATCAATCCGGACCAGATAAAATCCGAGTTACTGTTTATATGAGAACCGTATCTTTTACACAAACCGACAACTCTAAGGCCCGATCTGGCCAAGTTCTCAAAATCCAGCAAGATGCCTGATTTTTGTTTTTTGGTCAGCCGGCAGAAATTGAGAATAATTTCCGGAGCTCCAATGATGTGGGTATTGGTCTTGCCCGCAACTCTGGCGACAACCTTGGCGAATTTTTTATCACTGGCGAAGGCCTCTTCGTGGAGAATTTCGGCTTTATCAAGATAATTTTGAGGATCATAGCCAAGCTCCTTTTTTAAATATTTCCAAATAGCGGTTTCCAGACTGGTTCTCTGAGTGTTTAAAAGAATTAACCCCCTGATGGCTTCCTTGTGGTTCTTAAAGTTCGTAGTAACTACTTTCATAACCCCTTCGGTAAGCGTACCTGTTTTATCGGTACAAATGACGGAGGTGGCACCCAGAGTCTCAATGGAGAGAAGTTTTTTAACCAAACCTCCCTTTTTTAATATTCTTCGAACCCCTATTGAAAGAATGACCGTAACGGCTATAGGAAGACCTTCGGGAATAGCGGCGACAGACAGAATGATGGAGTAACGCAACATGTTCCAAAGATCTTGTTTGTAAGCGAGACCAATGAGAAAAATCATTGTGGTTACCACGATGATAATTAAAACAAGGGATTTGGAGAATGACTCAAGTTTTATCTGTAGAGGGGTGGGGGTGTCTACAATTTTGGTGAGACTCTTACCTATTTTTCCAATTTCTGTTTTTACTCCAGTATTTTCAACCAGCATCGTGCCTCTTCCGGCTACGACAGTGGTACCCATAAAGAGCCGACTGTTTTTGAGGTTGACCGATTTTTCGGAAGGCTCTTCTTCGCCGGTTAGAATTGCTTCATTGACCAGAATGTCGGTACCGTCGATCAGACGCCCATCTGCGGGGAGACTGTCACCCGAACCAAACAGAACGATATCTCCGGGAACAATTGCCGACGCTTCAATGATTTGTCTGGCTCCATCCCGCATGACCGTGACGGTGGGTTTGATAATTTTTTTAAGAGCCAGCAGGGTTTTTTGGGCACTGTATTCCTGAAAAAAGCCCATGAGGACGTTTAGGATGATCACAGCGAATATCAGTATGGTGTCGAGGTACTCTTTAAAGAAGAGGGATATTAGGATGACTCCGAGGAGGATATAGATGAGGGGGCTTTTGAGCTGGGAGAGAAGAATCGACAAAACTCCGTAAGGCTTTTCTTCGGGAAGGGTGTTGGAACCATACTCTTTTTGCAGAGAAGGAATATCCGATGAATCCAGACCGGTATATTTCATAGTTATGTTTCTTACATAACTATACCTATTTTTCGCCATTTATTCTACAAAGGTCAGAGCCGTTCCCTGTTTTCCCGCTCTTCCGGTACGTCCAATGCGGTGAGTGTAGTCGTCGAAAGTCGCCGGTTCGTCGTAGTTGATGACGTGAGAAATATCCTTGACATCAATACCTCTGGCCGCCACATCGGTGGCGATCAGGATACTTATTTGATTTGACTTGAATTTTCTCAGCACATTTTCCCTTTGATTTTGTCTCTTGTCACCGTGGATAGCGTCGGCAGGGAAACCGGATTTTTGTAGAGCAATAGAGATCTTTTCGACTCCATGCTTGGTCCGGCCAAAGATCAGCACCTTTTTGAACTCTTCTTTTCTGAGAAGATCGGTCAGCACTTCCATCTTGTTTCCGTGGGTACGGATCATGTTCTGCTCGACGTTGTGTGAGGTGGCACCGTTTTTGACCGAGATCTTTAACGGATTCGTGAGGAATCTTCTGGCGATATCTTCGACTTTTGGGTCGAGGGTAGCCGAGAAGAGTAAGGTCTGTCTTTCTTTGGGTAGAAAGGACAGTAGTTCCGTGATCTCTTTGATAAAGCCCATGTCCAGCATACGATCTACTTCATCCAAGACCACTGTTTTGGTAGCTTGAAGATTTAGAGCCCGACGGTTGTACAGATCCCTGAGTCTACCGGGAGTTCCAATGTAGATGTGCGGGCGGCGTCTGAGATCTTCCAGTTGACGGCGGATATCGGATCCACCGATGAGCACACACGAGTAAATGGGTAAATTGGTGGCCAGGTTTCGAATTTCGTCACGAATCTGGACGGCCAGTTCCCGGGTAGGAGCTACGATTAAACAGGTTTCATTGGGATTTGCCAGTAGTTTTTGAATGATGGGCAGAGCAAAGGTGGCGGTTTTACCGGTACCGGTGTCGGCCAAGCCAATGATGTCCTTTCCGGCCAGGGCGTGTTCCAGTGCCTGATCTTGGATCTGAGTAGGGGTGATCATACCTTTGTTCGCTAAATTGGTATGAACCTGAGGGTGTAGGTCAAAGTCGGAGAAAGCGTGGGTGATAACAGCCTCAGCCTCGGTTTCCGGGGTGGCGGCACAAACAAAGAATCTCGGGTCAAGAGACTTGGGCATAAAACGATTGGGTCTTCGGAAATTACTTCCCGAAGGGCGGAAACCACGATTAGCGGGCCTCCGGCCATAGGACGGACGTGAATTAAACATATTTTGTGGGGATTTCCCCGATTGTCCTCCGGATAATAAAGCTAGACAATCGAGAGTGAGTCTACCTCAGAGCTAACAGCTCTACCTAAGAACAATTATGGGTTATTATAGCACAAAAATCCCCCGTTTATCACGGGGGAAAAGGTATGCGCCTATTCAGGCTCAGGGGGAGGATTGGGAATATCGAGCCCTTTGAACTTGATGGTGGGGTCGACATGATCGAGTTCGAGCTCAGCGAGAAGCTCGGCTTCTTCGGCTTCCATTTCCCTTCGCCGCTCGGAAGCTTCTTTTTCCATTTGTTTGGCTTCTTCTGAGATCTCAAAACGATCAAAGTGCCTGCCCGTGCGAATGAAGTCGCTGACGTTTAAGCAGGAGATCGCCGTACCATCAATGCAAAGAGCAGAGAAACCGGCCAAGATCCAGACAATGGTGGTGGTCTCCTGCGCTACCGCCGGATATCCCTCACCTTTGAGGATAATGATTTCGTCCCCCGGCCTCAGTTCACTGATACGGACACCTAAGTTAGTGGGAAAGTACATTCCTCCACAACCCATACACATAGTGAGCCTCCTTTTGAAAGTTCTTACGGGTAGATTGTACTAGACTTTAAGAAAAAATTGTAGGAGAAGCTGTTCCAGAGGTAAAGACGATGATCCGGTTTTAATTTTTTTGTCGATTTCGTATAGTGTTTGGTGTAAGTCCAGAAGATGAGATAAATCAAAAGAGGTGGCTTGAGCCGTAATCAATTTTTTGGGGTAAGGAGACAACTTCAGATACGACGGTCCGGACTTGGCTTGGATCAGGAGTCTCACTTGTCTAACCAACATGGCAAAGATATACTCCGGTTCGTGATCCAGGACCAGAAGTCGGTTCCAGCCCGTAAGTAAAGTCTTGGTATTCCCGGGACGGAGCAGGTCTAAAAATTTAAATATGACCGGGTTGATATTAAAACTTTCGATTTTGGCTTTGGCAAATGGCTTAAGAGCCGTGTCGGAGATCTTTTTGGTCTCGAAAAGAACAATTTCCGTGTTTTGGGATTGAGAAAGGATATCGAGAAAGACATCTTTTTGTTTGACTTTGTTTCCGGTAAGAAGATTTTTGATTACCAGGCATTTACTATTGCCAAACAAGTTGGTCGACTCGGATTCTTGTCTTAAGGTAGTCGGATTCAACTCGGTAGCCTCATTTATGACGACCTCGACTTGACTGTTCTTGAAAGAGTCAACAATCTCGGAGAGTCTCTTGTATGAAGATGCGGTATCCTCGCCATGAATAATTAACATTTAGTCTATATTGCTCCAAATAATGATTTTAGGTTATTGTAGAACGTTTTGAGGTCCGAGTAAGGATCCGCATCCCTGGTAATCGGTTCGGATTTGGTAATGATCGGCGGCTCTTTAGCCAACTCGGGTGAGGTTTCGGTGGTAGGGAGAATCGGCAAGCCCATCCGGGCCAGCACCGAGAAAGTACCGGAAAACTCCTTCTTCTCCTGGCTTTGATTCAGGAAGGAAAACTGTTTGAATGGTCCTTCCTGGGCGTTTAATAAAAATGGGGTGACGGCGACAATGTTCGGGTCGGACCACACCTTAGAAAAGGCATACTGGTAATAGTAAGCGACCTGACTGTCACTTAGATTTCTGTTTGACCAGCCGGTTTCGGTGATAAATACCGGTAGTTTTTTTGCGGTGTACCGGGCCAATTGCCGAAGATCATAACGGAACGAATCGATCTTGTTGCTTCCGGAAAGGTTCGGTCGGACAGAAAAATCGGGATTGGGATAAGCGTGCGAGGTCCAACCGTCGATCTTGTTGAAGATATCCGGTTGCCTCCGGTACATACGATAGAGAAAAGTGCTCCACGATATGGCGCCATTCCTAGTAATGGCCGCGTTGTCCAGGCCTGCCGGTAAGATAAAAAAGTCGGCGGATCTTTCTTTAAAAATATCCACCGCGTTATTTAGGATATCGGCGTATCTTTCCGGATTGGCAGACCCACCGTATTCATCGGGACGGTTTACTTCGTTGAAGATGATGATGTAGCGGTTTTGAGTCGGCCATTTAAGATCGTTTAGAAAGTTGGCAAAATCGATCAAATCAAAACTGTTTGGCTCTACCCAGTTTGAACCTTCGGGAACGGTGGCGACGCGAATTAGGGGAATAACCCTTTCGATAACACATTGATTAAAGAAGTCCTGCCATTTTTTCCGGTCTCTATCGGTAGCTTGAATGGGAATGGTCACGTATCCCCAGGAAGCTTTTTCGGAGTTATTTATTATTTCCGCCGCCGTATGAAGCTCCGAGGGAAAGAGGATGTGGATCCCGATCTTGTTGTTGGGGACGGACAGAGGATCGTAGATAGCCCGAACCGTCGACGGAGCCGAGAGAAATAGAAAAATACCGATGACAAACAATAAAATGCGCACAATGAATTATACCAAGCTCATAATGACAAAGTAATTATGAGCGATGCAAGCTCTTATATCTTTGTAATTTTCAGATGTTGGTAAGCTTTCTCGGTTGCCACTCTTCCCTTCGAGGTCTTCGATAAAAATCCGGATTGAAGCAAGTATGGTTCGTACAGATCGGTAATAGTATCAACCGACTCGGAAATCAGGGCCGCCAGTGTTTCGAGACCGACAGGTCCACCCTTGTGTTGCTCTATTATGGCTCTTAAGAGTCTTCGATCGGTTTCGTCCAGGCCTTCTTCATCTACCTGATAAAAGTCGAGTGAAAGTTTGATATTGCTTGGGGTAGTAATCGACCCGTGTTCGACCAGGGTATAGTCCCGGACACGACGAAGCAGTTTGAGAGCAATACGGGCGGTGCCACGGGAGCGCTGAGCGATTTCCAGAGCCGACTCATCATCAAGCTTGAGTCCGAATTTTTTGGCGGCATTCTGAACGATACCCCGGAGTTCTTCGGGGATATAAAAGCGGAGGCGGTGAACAATGCCAAAACGGTCGCGGAGCGGAGAACTGATCCTGCCTGCCTGAGTGGTAGCTCCGACCAAAGTAAAGGGATTAAGGTCCAAGCGAAGATTCTTCGCCGCCGGGCCTTTGCCCAAGATAATGTCGATGGCGAAGTCTTCCATGGCAGGATAAAGGGCTTCTTCAACGGTTTTGTTTAGCCGGTGGATCTCGTCAATAAAAAGGACATCACCCGGTTCGAGCGCGGTCAGAATGGAGGCCAAGTCCCCTGCACGGGTGAGTGCCGGCCCGGAAGTCATCTTAAGGTTGACTCCCATTTCGTTCGCGATGATATGAGCAAGAGTGGTCTTCCCGAGACCGGGAGGACCGTAGAGAAGCGTGTGTTCCATGGGTTCGCTTCTGGATTTGGCTGCCGAAATGGCAATTTTGAGAGACTTAACTACCTGTGGTTGTCCCGCGAAGTCTGTCCAGGATGATGGTCTCAGCGACTCGGCTTGGTTGATCATCGTCGAAGTTGTTTAAGGGCGGTTTTAACCTGGGTCGCAAGAGGCAGGGAGCTATCAATATCCGAAACGCACGACATAATTTCCTGTTTTTGAAATCCGAGGGCGGATAGAGAGTCGATTAGGTCCGAAGAGCCTTCCATGTTTTTCATATTTATCTCTCCTTTACCGACTTTCGACTTCAGATCGAGAATTATTTTTTGGGCGGTTTTTTTGCCAACACCGGAAATTGAAGTGAAGAAGCCCAGGTTGCTCGCCTCAATGGCCTTCAGGATATTTTCGGAAGAGGAGGCGGTGAAAATAGCCAAGCCTATCTTGGGACCGACACCGGACACGGAAATAAGGAGCTCAAACAGGTCCAAGTCCCCCGAGGTGGTAAAGCCAAACAGAGACAAATTATCTTCGCGAAGGTGGGTGTGGATATATAGCTGGGCACTTTCCTTTTCCAAAAAAACGAGACTGCCCGGAATATAGACGGTAAAGCCAATGCCATTGGCAAAAAGAATTATTTTCCCCTTGCCGGCATATTTTATTTCGCCTTCCAAGTAGCCGATCATAGACTCATTCTAGCACGACCCCTACCGAACCCGAAAGGCGTGGGTGAGAGCGATGGCAACGGCGTCGGCAGCATCGTCCGGTCTGATCTTGGCTTTCAGATGGAGAATTTTACCCACCATAAACTCTACCTGGCTCTTTTCCGCTTTGCCGTAGCCGGTAAGTGAGGACTTGACTTGCAGTGGGGTGTATTGAAAAACGTCCAGACCGGCTTTTTGGCCGGCAAGGAGGATCACTCCACGGGCGGAGGCGACGTCGATCGCCGTTTTGGCATTTTTTTCAAAAAATAGTGATTCTACGGCCAAAACGTCCGGATGGTGAAGCTTGATCAGGTCTTCGATAAAGGCGTAAATTTTGACTAATCTTTCGGGAAGTTCGCTGTTGGCTTTGGTCTCGAAACAGCCACAATCGAGAAAAGAGTCCACTCCTTTTTCGTGGGTAACTATCCCCCACCCCACCCTGCCGGTTCCGGGATCTATGCCAAGTATCTTCATGATTTGATTGTACACACTAGCTTTGAAAATGATAAAATATGAGCGTGGTTTCTTGGGTCAGTAGCTCAGTCGGTTAGAGCACCTGCCTTTTAAGCAGGGTGTCGCGGGTTCGAGTCCCGCCTGACCCACATTTAATAATTTTCCCCCTCGCGGGGAAAATATTAAATATTGACATAGCGGGATCTCGAATGACGGAGCCGTGTCGACGGCGAGTCGGGGCCTGAGGGAAACTCAGCAGAGTTTTACCGAAAGGAGTCCCGCCTCTCGAGTTTTGGTCTGTCGGAGGAGTCCCGCATAAATATTTTTGGCCCCGTCGTCTAGTGGTTAGGACGTCAGGTTTTCATCCTGAATATCGCGGGTTCGAGTCCCGCCGGGGTCACCCTCATTTTGATTACCACCTGAAAGGGTGGTAATTGCTTGAAAGAGCGGTCCAATTTGTGAGTTCGAAAAGCCTGGAAACGAGTAAATCACTCCATTTGGAAATACTGCTCTCTGTAAATCTGTTTTTGTTGATATATCAGCGTCAAACCAAAACAAGTGAAGGGTTCGAAAGAAGTTGTCGGCGAAAGACAATAACATGTCCAGTTTTATCTCTTCCCCGTGACTTTGATTTACCTCAAGCTTGAGTTGAAGTAATTTTGACTTTATCTTGGCTAGTTGCTCTCTTGCGTCGTCTTCATCCAAAACCTCACTACTAGCCAGGTCAATGACCCTTTGTTTTTTGGCTTCCCAAACAAGTATTTCTTTTCGCGCTCTCTTAGAAGTATCTTCCGCCGTTTCCATTTCGTCCTCAAACTTCTTGGTAAGTTTTACCTTGACGCTTTCCCACCGTTCAGGGTTGGGCCTCACGCCTTTGAGGAACTCTAGGAAGGCATTTTCTATGACGTGTTTGTCCACAGACTTGACCCCTGGATTGGTACAGGCTTTGTTATGGCAGTAGTATTTATAGTATTGCTTGGTGTTACCTTTTACAGGAGAGGCTGTCATTTTCTTCCCGCAAAAACTACAAATAAGGTTGTCTCTCAGTGGGCACAATTCATTTATAGTTAGTTTGGTGGCTTTGAGTGGGTTTATCCTCTCTTGGCAAGTTCGAAAGGTTTCTATATCAATCAGCGGTTTATGCCTGCCTTCGTATTCTTCCCCCACACTTGGCTTAAGTATTCCAATATAGAAGGGGTTTTGAAGGACTTTCAAAACGTACGTTCGCGAGAAGTTTATTTTTTGACCTTTGAAGTTCTTTATATTTTTCTCAGTCAGCCAATTTGATATTTCGGTAACGCTTCCGCCATTGGCGTGTTTCTGGAATATTTTTGTGAAGTAGTCCGCACAACCTTTATCTAAAATGGCCACATCGGCTTTACCATTGTCGGTTTGTTTATTGATGTAACCACCTGGAGCTTTCCATGGCCATATTCCATGACTCAAAAGGTTCTTCATGGCTAGGTTTACTCTTTCTTTTTTAACTTCGTTTTCGAATTGGGCAATAGCGACCATTACTGCTTCTGTAAGCCTCCCTGAGGGCGAGTCTTCAAGCCTCTCAGAAGCCGAGACTATCGTCATTCCCTTTTTAGTCAGTTCGGATTTGATGTAGTAATAGACTGGAGAGCTCCTAGCTACTCTATCTATTTTGTAGAAAACAACAAAATCAGCTTGTCCTTTATATTTTTCGCAAAACTCCAATAGGCGGGCGACTCTTTTCTCATTTGTTTCTTTTGCACTTTCCGCCTCTACAATGTCGGTTCCAATTACTTCCCAGCCTAAATTTTTACAGTGATTTCTACACTGCTCAAGCTGTACCTCAGTGGAGGTATTACCGATTTGCTTCGGGTCGGAGAATCTTGTCGTTATTAAAGCTTTCATTTTTATTCGAACTTACGTCAATTTTACCACCAAAAGAGGTAGTTTGGATGGACTTTTTGAAGGCGTCAAAAATCATTTGGACTAGCAGGTCTTCTTGGGCTTCTATAGAAAGTTTCTCTTTTGTGACCACGACATAAACGACTAATTAGTCGGCTAGTCATTCACAAAATTACTTTTGGAATATTTCGGCCAATAATCGCTTACTGGTCCTTTCGACTCAGGAACCGCTTGAGTCTTGTTCGCCTTGTTGGTTCTTTATTTCTCGAAATATCTCAAACGACATTGCAGTACATCCACACTTTTGGCAAAGCACACCGTCTGTTTTTTTCTTATTCACCCATCCTCCACAAATTTGGCCATTGTGCTTGTGGTCGCATTTTATTTTGACTGTTTTGTCTTCTTCCATGAGGACAATATACACTTTATATACGGAGGTGTCAAGGAATATACTGATATATCAAGGTTTATATACTACTATAATTTAGGCAGTTTGACAAGTGTCCGTGCTAGAATACTGATATGACAACCAAAAATGACCCAGAGGTGAAAGGGGGCGTTTTTACTAGACCTTTTAACTTACCTCAGCCTTTACTTTGGGTCATGTGGTCACTTTTTTTAGCGGTTTTAATTTTATTGATATTCATAGTTTCTTCTGACCCAGGGGCGGAAGACGCGGGTTACACGATTTTGTTTATGGCTTTCCTGGTGGTTTTTACCTATCCTGGGAAAAATTTTCAGACAAAAGTACTTGCCTTAGGAAAAAAGTTAGAAGAGCTAGTGACCGTTGTGATTACATGGATTATTTATGCGGCGATAGGTTTAGGAGCTTTGTGGTTGTTGTTTTCGGGTGTGTCTTGGTTGTTTTCGGGAAGTAGCGGACCAAGCATTGAAGACCAAGTGGAAGACGCGGCTCAGGACGCCGTAGATGATTTTAAGTCAAACTGTTACGAGAAGGGCAGTGTCCTCATTTGTCCAAACGATTAAACCAACCTAAACCTTTCGTACTTTGGGTTACCTCCTTTTGGAAAATATAAAAACCCTTTCCCGTGTGGCATTACCCATCGTGGTAGCCAGTAAAGCCTGCTAATCGCGAATTCGTCGTCCAAGACAAGTACGACAAAATCATCAGCGAAGCACCTCTCAAACCTGGTGAAGTTTATTTGGAAGAAACCCCCCTTTCTTAACTTTCGTGTTTTTACTTCTAGTCTTCTTGTCTTCCCCTCAGTCGGTACCCGAACATCATAGGAGCGTTTTCCTGGTTCTGTACCTTTGAATAAATTTTTAATAATTTCCTGACCCAATACCCCAAGGTAGTAGGCTTTTCTTTTCTGTAGTGTGGTTTGTTTCATTGTTTTTATGTATGGTTAGTGGTCATGTACCCCAGAAGTTATTGAGAGACCGTGTTACAAGCCTCTCCCAGCCCTACCATTGATTTTTCTATGAGGTCGTAAACTTTAATAATTGTTTTCTCCATGTCTTTAAGCTGGGAAACTTTCTTGGCATTCTTTTTGAAGAGAATTTCAGCTAAATACTCAAAAAGATTGGCAAGGTTTGGGTGGTACGTTCTTTCGGACCATTCAATGTCCCCGTTTCCTCGAACTCTTTTATGGGTTGCCAGAATCCACTGGTATTCGTCCACCAGAACGGCGAACTTTGGTTTTTTTGACTCGAAAATGATTTTTGTCATTTGTTTTTAGTATTGGTTTTGATAGTTTCATTTTTCTTCAGTTCCCGAACCTTATTCATGTACTGCCTCATGTAAATTCTTCTTTTCTCCCTTTGCTCCTCATTTCTTCTTTGGTAAATCAGTCTCAACAATGCCCGTCGATTAGCTACGCGACACTCCTCACACAGAATCTTTCTGAATTCTCTAGGTTTGCCACAGCGACAAAGTTTTTCTGTGAGAGAAGACTTTCTGTAGGCTTTTTGGTATTCCATGATGTGCTCGTGGTTTTTGGCAAGGTAGATTTTCCTTTTTTCCTTCAGCTCCTCCTTGTGCTTTAATTGGTAACGTTTGTTTGTCTCTTGCTTCCACTTCTTTTCTTTCTTGGTTCGACACTCCTCACAGAAATGCTGATATGGCTTGCTTTGGAATGTGTGGTGGCAGGATGGGCAGGTTTTTTCCATGGTTTTTAATAATTTTTAAAATCTTTCTTTTAGCCAGTCGTGTTGTTCTCCACGTCTCAGCCAGTTGTTTAGATACGCTTGGTAATTTTTTACGGTCTTACCTTCCGCTTCCAGGTAGTCGTAAGCTTTCTCCCCTTCCGTGACTACGTCGTTAACTTCCATTTGGTAGACAATCGCCAAGTGTTCTAGTTCCTCATCGGGGATATTTTTGAGCCATTCCTTGTTTCCAGTTCCCGCTAATCGCGAATTGGGGGTGTCTGTATCTGAAGCTTCTACCTCTCCTACGTTATCTACGTTACTTACGTTATTTACATAAATACTTTTATTACTGATTACTTTGTTTACCTTGAGAGAGAAACCTAAAGAAACACCCCTTATGTAGGCACGAATTCGTTTCACCCATGAAACAGACTGTTTCACCCATGAAACGGCAGGCACGAAATCCATGTAAAGAAAACTGTCATTTTGTGCGTAGTCCGTTTCACCTATGAAACGGAAGGCTTCCATAAATAGTTTCTTGTTACTTGCTCTGTGGCAGAATAAATCAAGTGCGTCTGTGGGAATTAGCCGACCATTATCTAAGCGCAAGACTAGACCAACAGCGATAAGTTTGTTCACATCTCTTGAGATTGACGGCTTACTTCTTCCGCTCATTTCTGACAATTCGTCGTATGACTCTCTAACCTCAAGCCAGTCAATTTTTCTACAGTCCCACACGGCGAGCGTGAGAAGTAATTCCCAAATAATGAACTCGCCCTCTGACAAGCTTTTTTCTTTTTTAACTGTCCATCTACTTCGTGGCATGGGTTGCCAACCTTTCAAACTGTTTTTATTGGTTATCTTTCTCCAGTTACCCATTTAAGTTCTCCTTTCTCAAGGTAACTTTTTTACTTAGTTCCCCAGGTATTTTTTCCATGGTAATGAAGCCAGCTCTTTCTAATCTTTTGAAGGCGGCGTTTACATCCTGTTTTCTCGCCCCTAAGTCATCAGCTAGTCCAGACTGTTTACCGTTAAAAACTTCTTCACTTCTGAGAATATCCAGGATTGTTCTTTCTATCCAACCTAATTTTTTTGGTGTGTTATAAACCATTTTGTATTTGTGTTAATAAATATTTTTGGAAGAAGTGGGGAGGCACAACCCATCCCCCACTCTTCCGATTGAGGCCCAAATGACTCATCAACATTTGGTAAAGCTAAAAAAATTAGCTCTTCAAGCAACTCTGTTTTTCCAATCCAGTAGCGGGATAAGGAAATTCAAATTTGTTTGAAGAGCTTTTTAGTAAAGTCTCTTTAACCTGTAATAAGGTTTAACAGGTTAAAAAGAGCTTGTCAATACCCTAATGGACCTGTAGTCTATTCTTATGGTAAGAGGAAAACCCAAAATACAAATCAGTTTAGAAAACAGATTGGCATTAAAACCAGGCATGTTGTACACCAGTAAGGAATTAGGAGAAATATTTCGAGTTAGTTATAGTTCCGTCAAGAGGATAGTAAGGTCTGGTCTTATAAGTTTTTCTGTTGTAGGCAAGAGAAAAAGATTTTCGACCGAAGATGTTATAGATTTTCTATCAAAAATTACTAAGGTTGGAATCATCGATTAGCAACGCCCATGCCTAACAAACTCGACGAATACTTAGCCAGTGAAGCCCAGAGTCAATTCTCAGACTCCAAAAGACAAATTATTGAGAGTACCCGCCTGGGCAAGTCGGTTATGTCTCCCAGGGTTGAAGAACTCTACCGCCAAGGACTAGAGAAAGTCCGCTCCGTTTTTGACTGTGAATATTGTAAACAACCTTACCTCGAAAGGAACTCCAAAAGACAACCACATCTGTGCCCTGGATGTGAGCCAGGAAGAGACACAATAACCACATATTTAAGAAATAACAAGAAAGCCCACCTCACACAAGAAGACTGTGACAACATCAAAGCCAGTAAGACTGTGCGCCGTGGTCCTTTCTATTACGGAAGGAAACCCAAATGATTAAACCACTACCTAAAAAAACATTCTCGCCTACAAAAGAACAACTACAACAACTCCAAGAACTGCTTGGGAATATGGCTAAGATAACGCTCAAGGCGGACAAAATATTAATTGAGCTAGATAAAATTCAGTTGAGATTAGAAAAGTAACTATGACCCAGACTACATCAAACTGTATCACCTCGCTATATCAATCAGTTGTCGAAGTTTCATACCAAGCCTTAGGCACCAAGCTCTCAATAGATTATCCCGAAACTCACAAAAAGAGCTTTGAACAAACCCTCAAAATTGTTGACACTTTAGGATTACCTTTAACAGACGATATTATCCAAAGTGAGAGAAGGTTCCTTGAGGCGGAAATAGAAAAGCGCTACCCTGGTCAACTCGAGGCATTGACCAAGAAGCTGGATAAGCTTATTACCTCCGAGATATTTCCTGTTGAAGTAATAAAGAAGTACAAAAGTAAATGACCGAAGCCAACAGATTAAAGATACTTAATCTTAAAAAGCTTATTTCCAACGTTCGTCAGTACGGTGCCCTGGACTTAGAGGAAGGACTTGACCGTCTTGAGGAAGCAATAAACAACATGGACACGTTAAATGAGAAAGTGCCCGAGGAGAGGATTAGCGATGTACTGGACTCCACGGAAATAGTCGCGGTAGAGTTGCTCAAGCAGGCCAAGAGAATTCACACCTATGCCAAACAACAACGCTTAGATAATAGATTAAAATGAAACGAGAAGACAAGTCAGCCCTTTATGCTTTGGACCTATTTCAAAAAGCGTGGGACAAGCTAGATGAGGAGGAAATGCACAGCGTTAAGAAGCTCCCGCGTACCAGATACACCCCTCGTATAATTCCTCAACACAGAACTTTGTCCGACGTCATTCTTGCCCTTCGAGGTTACAAAGACTATGCCTCTCTAGTAGAAATAATCCCTGCCTTTAAGTTTTTAATAGTTAATGGATGGGGTATCCGAAAATGCCATGTGTGTGGTCGTGGAGCATTCTGCCATACGACCATGAATCCTGTTATGTGTGCAACGTGCCAGAACCTTGAAGAGAAAATCTTAAAAGAAAAACCAAGAGCCAAAGTGGCAAGAGAGCTGAGGCGAATGAGGAAGCTTACTGAATTGTCTTTACAAGAAGCTATTTTGTTGGATAAACCGAAGTATAGCGTTCCGCCTGTTAGTGCCGAGGTGATTGAGTAGAATTTGACCCTGGTTCAAAAAGTTTCTTTTGCGGAAGTGTTGTTTGTCCTGTGCGTAATTTGGTTGTTGGGTGGTCCTGAACTAACCGCCTGTTTTGGTGGATAAGAGACTTTCTTATCTAAGTATTCCAGAAACCCACGCCTACCCATTCACCTCGGGAATACTTTCACCCCGTATGCGTTCACCTTTCCCTCCCCACCCTAACAACATCCCCACAGAACAAGAGAATATAAAAACAAAATCATCCCGTCTGGGAGTGGGGGTTTCCTAAGAAGTCACACCCGCCATGCACAAAAGGTTCTTAAGGGGTTATATATACTATCCTACGGGCATGGTCGGTAAACCACTTTTTGAAGACCTAAAATATTTTTTCCAACACCACACCCCCTTTACAGCAAAAAGTCGATTTAAGAAAAGTTGCCAAAATTTTCCAGTGAATTTTTACCCCTTCCTACTTAATGCCCAAACAGTTGCAATACCGCCACCCACTAAGACCAACGCCAGTAAGTCTCCTGAACTATCCTCACTTGCACTTTGGACTTCTGGTGTCGGAGTAATTAAGCGTGTAGGTGTTGGTGACGGCTTTACCCACTTAGGAACATCAATCGTCCAATAAGCAATCTCAGACCAATATCCACCCATATTCGCTTTTATATTGACGTACCACCTGCCTGGTGCAATATTTCTAAATGTATATTCACTAGAAGCCGTGTCTGGATTAGGTCCAGGGTTACCGCCAGCGGTCTTGCTTATGGCGATACTGTAACTCAAGGCAGAGGTGTCGCCCCAGTCCATTTTTACATCATATAAAGCTTCGTCTTCGTGAGGGAAAAAGGTGTGGGTTCCTTGCCCTACAGGGTTCTTTGGAGCTACAGGTGCCACATAACCTCCGTAACTTCCACCATTATGGCAATGATATTCTCCGTAGCAGTAACTCGTATAGCAGTTGTGGCAACCTGAACTATCCGTTCGTCCAGAATGCGCCGAAACTGATGAGGCTAAGACAAAAAACAAAATAGGAATTAAAAGTAGTTTTTTCATTCTAAAGTAATACCTTCGTAATCGGCCCATTCTTCTAAAGCTTCGTCGATGTCACTTTCGTCAACCTGAAAAGTCCAATAATCCCCATCGTCACTATCATCGTACCCGTCAGCTTCCCCATCACTATTTACTTCCGCTCCAATATTTACATATCCTCCATTAGGAAAATAAAGAGTTTCGATATCTCCACTGCTTATGTCGGCGTCTAGTGTGTAACAGTTTCCAGAGTTGTCAGAACAAGCTTCTACTGTGTAGGTCCCATCTAAATAATCTTTTATGTCGTCCCAGTTATCGGAAAGAGCGTCGTATCTATCCACTGTTTTTTGTGCATCATAAGAGTCGTTGTACGAATCGCTGTAATCCGCCCCACTCCACGAACCGCCCGAGTTTCCACTCCCATATAATCCAATGACGATAAAAAATCCAACTACAATCCAGCCTATTATTTGTCCAAATATTTCTTTAATCTTATTCATTTTCTATATTGACTCACACGCAATCCCATCATCAACCTTGACGCCGTCAAGCTTCATGGGGTCATTGGTGGCAGTAAAACCACAGCAGTTAAAAAATGTTTGAGCTTCGGAATGAGATGAGAAGTCAGAACAGTCTCTATCTGGTGAAGAACAAGAGTATTTACAGGAACCCCCTGAAGTAGCAGGAGCGTTTGTGGGTGCGTTATTAGTTGTCTTGGTAGGTGTGGGGGTAGCTACAGGACAAGCGTCGTCTGCCCATAAACCTTCTTTATTTTCTTCAGCCGTCCTCTGCGCTTGTTTGTAAATATCACGGTATTTATAAGGGGTGTTGTAAGTGTACTCATGGGCGTAACCGTATTCAATCATAGCTTTGCCAAAGTCCTCTCTTCCATCGGCAACCCAGACATACCTCAACAACCTGCTGTATTTATCTCGCTCTCCCTGTGTCGGGTCGGCTTCGAGCAATACAGTTTTATTGTTCCCCATTACTTCTTTAGCAAAATCAGAGGCCTCTTTTCCAAAACATTCAACAGGTTTTCTGGGGTCAACCACTTCAGGGGTGTCTATTCCGATTATTCTAATTCTTTCAGTTTTTCCATTTATCTCAACATCAATAGTGTCACCATCAACAACCTTCACCATCTTGGCTTCTGTTTTGGTACTTGAGACTTCGGTGGTTGGTGTGACTTCTGGTCTTGTTTCAGCTTGTACTGCGGGGCTGACAGAAATGGTTGTTGTGGGTGTAACCTCGGTCTTCTCAACAGGAGGAGTGCTGATTGGACTACTCGGAACATTACCCATAAAGGCAAAGCTTAAAACGACACCCGTAATCACTTTCGCCTTGGTTGAGAGGGCAATGGGTTTCTTGAGGCTTAACAGGTATTTAGAAATTCTTTTCTCTATTGGAGGAACCAACAACGCTGTTACAAGTAAACCCAGAAGACCCGCTAGAGGTGAGGTTGGAAAGTAAACAATAGCCGAGAGTAAAAAGAAAACACCACCAACCCATCGCAAGAAATTTGTTGACCAAAAAATGGTTTTTTTCACTTTACCTATATTTTACTCCTCTCTTGTGTGGGATTGACAAAACACTTTTAGTTTGATGTATTTCAATTATATAGGCTGATGGATTGCGCGTCCGACGCCTTGCAACTAAGAACCCAAAAGGTTCTTTTTTGTTTTTTGGAAGTTGGGGTCACTTTCTGGAAGGAGGGTGACCCGAGTTTCCAAAACGGAGGGAGTGATGTCTGATACTCACAACCTTGCGAAGGAAACCACCTTTCTATCGTCCCCTGCCCTTATCAGGGGACACGAAATTTATTTAATTACAAAACAAACACAACACAATGGCAGAAAAAGGTTTATGGTCAATCGGAAATTTCAATTTACCCGACTTTGGAATTAGTGAGGCGCTGAATATTGGTCCAAAAAATGCTTCGATAGTTTCTCCCGAAATGTCGAAATGGCAACAGTATTCTGGTCCCATAGGTTCAAATGTCCAACTTTCTCCAAACGCGTCCCCTATCTTGAAAGCAAACCAAATCCAGACTCAGCCAAGTGGTGGGTCAGACGGTACACCTCCTAAAACATATTCTAATACTCCTACACCAGAGCCAACTCAAACAGGTGGTGGACTAACAGCTGACGTTCTTAGAAGTAAATTTGGTTTCAGTGATGAAAATGTAATTCGCGGAATTTTAAACGACCCAGGTCAAAGACAAAGATATGAAAACGAAATGGGTAGTAGTGCTCCGTCAGGACAAGACCCATTCGCCGAACTTTATCAAAGTTCAATCAGTGCTCTGACTGACGCTGAAAAAATGTTCCAAGGTCAAGCTGAAGAAGCTCGTAAAGGTGTTACCGAACAGGCAGGATTGGCAAGAAGTGCTTATGAAGAAGCTCTAGCAAAATCAAAGGAAGCATATACAACCCAGAGAGAAGACTTAACCAATGAAGAGAGAATGCTACAAGCTGAGAGTATCAGGGCTTACAACAATTTGAAGCAGTCCTATATGAACCGCTTTGGTGGTGGTTCTAGCACAGGAGCCGCTTTGGCTGATTTAGTAGGTCAACAATTCATCCGTTCCAGTGGACAACTTCGTGAGAAATATTTGTCAGGTGTCAAAGTTTTGCAGGCCGCCGAAAGAGACGCCTTCACCAACTTTAATCAAGCAGTCCAGACTCTTGAGCAAAGTATTGTTCAAAGTAACCGTGAGATAAATGCCAACTTGGCAACTGAACTTCAAAACATCTCAATGCAAAAGGCAGGACTGGAAGATAACAAGCGCGCCATGAGAGAAGAAGCAATGCGCACAGCAATGGCAAACGCTCAACAGCTACAGGCGACAAGAGAGCAAAAAATATTCGATTTGGGTTTGTGGAAATTACAAAGGGACGAAGAAATTGGAAAAGGTTCCGCCTTCCTTGACGACTTAGCTAGTGAAGTAGCTTCAAGTATGAAGTCCCAAAAATACGCCATGCAGAGTGCGGTTCTTCAGCCAAATAGATTCTTTACAGAAAACGGTTCATACAGCATGAACCGAACAAGTCCCAAGGGCACCGACCCATACGAAGACGCAGGATTATTAGGTAACCGTTAAAAAATGTCCTTTATCGACAATATTTTTAAGCTAGGTCAACCTAAGGCGGCTGAAAAAGTTCAGGCCGATATACGGGCTAAGGCTGAGAAGGAAAAGCAGTTCAGCAAAGCTGGTCTTGGTTCTTGGTATTCCTCAATTGAGAAGCCCGTGGGTTCTTACAACTTCATTGACTATCCGACTCCAAAGCCTGAACTCCCGAAAAATATCACCATGCAAATTCAGGAAGCATTAGATAACTTCCATAATAAAAATCCCAAGGTGTCTTCATTTCTTGGTGGTGCGATTAGAAGCACCACGGAAATGCTAGCAAAAATTGAGAACACTCTTACCAATAAAGAGACTCCAATTGGATGGGTCGGTGGTTTTCCTAAAAGAACAGGAGAGGCAATGGCAGGCCAAGCAATAAGTGGTATAGAACAGATTAAGTCACAAACACCGTCTACGATTCCTTTTACCAATAAAAAAGTAAATGCAAATGTCGCAGGTGTAGGAAAAATAATGACTTCACCTTTAGCCGCTTTTGGAATGGGTTCAATGCTTGCTGGTGATACTACTGAAGCGTTGACAAAACCTATTTTTGGAAGAAATTCATTAGTTCCTCCATTACTAAATTTGGGAGTCTCCTTAATCACTCCAGGGAATGAGGTGAAAGATATTCAGAAAGCCCAATCGCTTTTACAAAAACTTGAAAGTGGTGGAGGCAAGCTAACTCAGATACAAAAAGAGTTTAGAGCCCTCCCCCTTGAGAAAAGATTATCCTACCTAACTGGAAAATTCAGTGACGTCGAACTTACAAAAATGTCAGCTTCATCAGCTTGGGCAAAAATCGAAAGAGTAGAAAAAGAAACCGAGAAAACTTCCAAGACATTTAATCCAATTTTCGCTAGATGGGTCGCTGGCCGAGACATGGCCAAGTCGTTAGGAGCTTACGAAGCCTTGTCGGTTCACGTTCCTAAAAACGTGACAGGTGAAACTTTCCTACATAGACTTGAAAACACAATTGGCAAGAGTACCCCCGAAGTCGAAAGAGCTGTTACTCAAATCAGGGCTAAGCTGGACACGTTACATCGTGAAGCGAAGTCTGCTGGTATTCCCTTGGGTTACTTGGAAAACTATGCTCCTCACTTGTGGAGACAATCTAAAGAAGAAGTTGAGGCCATATTTAAGTCTGCTGGCAAATTCAAACACGCAGGAGAAAGAAAAATCCCGACTTATGCGGAAGGTATTGAATTGGGACTTACCCCATTATTTTCTGATGTTCGTCAGGTTGTCGGACTTTATTCTCAAAGGTTAAGTGAAGCAAAAGCGAATCTAAAATTTATTCAGGATTTAAAACAAAATAAACTCATTGCCTCAAGTGCAGACAGACTTCCTGGATGGGTCCAAGTAACAGCCGAAGGTTTTCCTAAGTCAGTTATAAAGACGGGAAGTAAAACAGCTGAGAGTAACTTTTACGCTTCTCCCGAAGTGGCTCAAGTTTTGAATTATATTTTTGGAGTTAAGACCCAAAGTGGCGCGGAGAAGATTATCGCTGGTGCCGCCAATATTTCAGGAAAACTTCAAGACTTTACTCTAAGCGGTGGTATTCCAAAAACTCCAATAAATGCATGGTCACTTAGTCAGTACTTATTTAAGGAAGTTCCTGCTGGCCGTCTTACAGGCGGTCCCAAAGCTTTGTACCACTCAATGGTCGATAGTGAAAAGTATTTCGAGACTAACCTACCCATCATCAAGAAAATGCAGGAGGCAAATATTCCCATGAATACTTCACTTACTATTCAGAATATTGGCAAGAATTTATTTAGAAATATGGATGAGGGAGATAAGATAAAAACACTTGGAGGTAATGTCGCCGAGAACTGGAAGAACTTTAATCTGGACAATCCAGGTATTGGTCAAAAATTAGAGATTGTTTGGAACCAGGCAATGAATGAAACAACTTTTAAGAAGTTTATGCCAGCCCTACAAATCGAATTTTGGAAGGACACCTACAATGCAATGATAAAAAGCGGTAAGGCAGAAGCAGAAGCCTCCCGCATTGCCTCACAGGCCACTAAGAACTTCTACGGAATAACGTCCACAGACACTTTAGCCAAACAAAGTGAGTTAGGGAGAAATATTATCTCCACCATATTGTTCGCACCACGATATCGCGAAACGATGGTCAATTTTTTAGTGAACACCGCCAAGTCAGTAGCCCATCCCCTATCACCAGAATACGCCGCTAACCGTAACTTTATTATTGGAAAAGTTTTGCAGTACGCCATGTATGACCAAGTAAACCAACAAACTACTGGTAACCACATTTGGGATAACCCAGCTGGATATAAAGATAAAATTTTAATTAAGACCGACGATGGTTACACAGGAGTTCCTTTCGACTCTTCTATTCTTACCATCCCGCGCGCCATAGGTGCTGTAGGACAAAAGGTGGGCGAGGGTGACGTCCCTGGTGCCATGACTACAGCCGTTTCGAGGTTTGGGTCCACAGGAATAGCTCCACTTGGTGACTTGTTTAGAAATAAAGATTATTTTGACCGCGAAATTGTCAAAGCGACGGACACACCAGAAGAAAAAGCCAAGAAGTCATTTATGTACTTGGTAGGCCGTTGGTCACATCCCTACGCTAGGGAGATTTTAGACCCCAGAAGTACAGACGACCCACTTTATCAACGCCTAAGCCGTGCCGCTGAATTACCTGTTAAATATTATTCGACAGCAAGTATTGAGTCCGCGAATTACTTTAATAATTTAAAGGAGTCGCTTAAGAGTCTCAGTCCAGAGGAGAGGGCAATTGTTGAGAAAAACAACACTCTGAAAGCTGAGAAAAAATTAAAACTGGATGAAGACGGTACACCTTCAAACGCCACAAACCAATTCGAGAAAATGGCCAAAGCCGCCGAAAGGTTAGCTTACCCTGGAATTATAAAGGCGGAAACGGAAGCACAACTTAAGACACATGAACAGACAGGAGAACTTGTCAGTCCTTACTACTACTTGGCACCAGAACAGCAAAAGACCATTGAGATGTTAAAAATGTTTTTCCCAGGTGACCCTGAGAAAGCAAAAATAATTAAAGCAAATGAGAACTGGATTCAAAGCTACTATTCCAAGCTAAGCGCATATTACGACTACATGAAAGCCAGTGGGAAGTTTGGCGACGTTATGCAGGAGTCAGGTGCGCCAGTCCAGACACCAGAGTTGAAAGCAAAAATAAATGAGTATTTTGCACTACCTACAGGAACGGGTCAAAAGTCTCGTTACCTTATGGCAAATCCAGACTTACAAAAATATTTTACTGATAGTGCTAATTGGAAGAACGCCCAGAGAATGGAACTAGGTTTATCCCTTCTTCCTGAATATGGTTATGGAAGTGGCGGTAGTAAACCAAGGGGCGCGGTCAAGTCATTTGGTGCTGGTCCAAAACTAAAGACAAGTACGCTGAAAATCCCTAAGGTCAAAGTGGCTAAATTAAAAACACTGAAAACACCAAAATTAAAAATTAAACCTTTAAAGGAGAAAAAATTATGAGAACACAAATAAGTACATGGAAACAAGGCCAAACCATGGAACAAATTGCGGCCAGATTAGAAGACGTTCTTGGCTGGCAAGAAGCTGAGAAGAATGTCTACGAAGAAGTGATGGTTAAAAACGGAACCGTTCCTCAGTTTGTCAGTCAGACAGGTAACGCTACTGAGACTGAAATTGGTCGTATAGTCCACGAAAGAACTAACAGACCTAATAGAACTTGGGACGAACGCGGACAAGACGCTGTGGAAGACGCCAAACAATTAGAGGCTGAGGAAGAAGCCAGACAAGTAGCCAATGAAAAGAAGTGGAAAACGAAAGAGCAGGAATACGAAAATATTCTGGACTCATTATCAAAACAAACTTACTAAATGTTTAAACAAAACCAAAAAATCAGTTACGAAGCTGGTTCGTTACCCAAACAGGGCTCAAGAGACCTGGCCCCTATTGTCCAGGTTCCTGTAACAAAAGAGCCTTTTAACTTGGGCTACGATAAAAACAAAGCTCCGTTTAAGAAGAAAAAGTAAATGTGGGGTTCTTGCCGAGAGTGTGGAGAGTATGCTTTTTTACGGAGTGACAAATTCTGTTCGGAAGAGTGTTCCAAGAAGCAAAATAAGCGACTAGCCACGGCCATAAAAGACGGTGTTGATGAGTGGAGAGCGCGGAATGATGTGCGAAAAACTTATGAGAGGCGGAAGGCGTGAGGTGTAAAATCTAGCTAGTGGAAGCAACACCTTCGTCAATCACAATAAACCTTGACCCGACAACCTTAGCCGCCTGGTTCGGTGCCATTGTGTCTTTTTTCCTCTTTCTCTTCGAGATTTTTAAGTATAAAAATGACAAGGGCAAGCTGAGGTTTAGAATTAACTATGACATGGTTTTTGTCGGACAGACACTCAGTGGAGATATTAAGAAGGCGGAGCCAAAGATACTCTTCTGGACTATCGACCTTTCAAACCCAGGTACTAAAAATGTAGTTTTTAGTCAGATGTTTTTTGATTTTGTAGGAACCAAGAAGCATGCCGTCATAACTCGTGACTACTATGGACCAATAAATAAATTTACGCTTCAGCCAGGAGAGTCCCACCAGTTTCTTATTCACCACTCTTTAGTTAACCCCAAAAAGGTCAAAAGAGTTATGGTCTTGGACGCCGTGGGTAACATATATAAGAAAAGGGTTAGGTATAAGTAAGCCTGGCTTCCTGTCCGAATAAGTCAAACAGCCTCCTCAACTCGTCAACAATGGTTCCAAAAAGTTCGAGTGAAGTAAATGTGGGGTCACAAATTGCTAAAACGCCGTTGATGATCGAGTGTTATACTTCTCATCAAATGACTGAAATCGAAAATAAGTTTTCTTCGTTTAGGGATAGATGGAATAGTAGATCGTCTACATGGGACACCGATTTGTTAAATCCCGACCATTACGCCAATTTTGAGGAAGGATATCGAAAATTTCTCGATTTTGAAACAGTTGTTTTGGATGCTTTTCCAAAAGAACTGGTGGGAATTGATCTTGGTTGCGGCACCGGAATTGCGGCAGAGCCTCTGTCCAAAAAGGTTAGCCAATTGATATTGCTTGATGTTGCCGAGCAAATGCTCGAAGAGGCAAAGAAAAAATATCCGGATGCGATCCTTCTTCATGAATCAGCCACGAACATTCCCCTGAATGATTGTTCGGTCGATGTGGCTGTCAGCCGGGGTGTGTTGATTTCTCATTTGCCACAAGGAGAATATTCAAACTTTTTAAGTGAGGTTCGGCGGATACTTAGACCGGGCGGTTTGTTTATTTTTGATTTTCTTAATAATCTAAAAACTGCCGATTTTCACTTATCGTCCGAGAAAACTGTTTTTACCAGAGAAAGCATTACGGAAGAACTAAAAAAGCATGGTTTCGGTGATTTGGTTTTTGACGGCTCAGATAGCAATAGAGTTCTAAGAGTGGCTACCGTAAAAAGACTCTCAACCGGTTAGGTTTTTCTATACTTTGGGTCACAAATTTTGGTGGTACAATGTGATTACTATGAGTGAAAAAGAACCCATAAAAGAAAAAGAAGGATATGAGGTTGTTAAGATCGTGTTCAACCACACTTACGACTTGAGTCTTGCCGGACACGATCCATCGATGTTTGTTGATGAGCTGTATTCCCTGATAACACCAAACGGTTTGGAGTTAGTTCTGGCAAAGAGAGACGGTGATGGAAAATGGGGCCATTGGAATTATGATTTTAAGACAAACAAAAAGACTTGGGTTGAGGTTGATATTCCGGAAAATCCTAGGGTAAAAATTATTGATTCTGATGGACAGTTTACCGAAATGATGATACTGCTTGATAAATGGTCAGAAACGCATGAAGACACCGTAAGCAAGGAATGTAATGAATTCGTTGAAGCAGGATTATTGGATTTTTTAACCAGAACCAATCAGATTTAGAGAAATCCTGGCCGGGTTTTACGGAACTCCCTGATTTTTATATTTTTTGAGATGCATCCAGGGTGCGGAGGGGAAATCGTTGATTAATCTTAGGATGTGACCAAAACGTTCTTGGTGCTGTTTGCGCCATTCCAGAAAACGATTTTTGGGGTAGTGAACCAAAAAGACAAAGCTTTTTCCTTTGGATATTAAGTCGGAGATTTTTTCATTTTGACCCAAGTCCCGGATATCAAACTCATCCACGACTATTATTTCCGAGTCTTCGAAATTATCATCATAAAGCCAACACGCGGGAAAGGTCTCTTTCCCCAGCTGGGCTCCCATAATCAAGGATACTTCGGGAACTCTTTCTCTTACCTCTACCCCAAAAGAAGTTTTGCCGTTTCCCGCCTGCGCATACACAAAAACTACCGGAGATCTGCTGAGACATTCAAGAACCTTAATAGTTTCTTCCCTTCGACAATACTCAAGTTGAAAATTGTCTTCAGGTGTTCCGATATGTAGTTCTCTCTCCTTCATGACACGATTGTATCAAGACGGATATCGATACGAAGTTATGATGTAAAAAAGTCCCGGGTTAGCGGGACTTCGTAAGTAGTTTTCTGCGATTATTTGGCTTGACAGGAATTGGCGAGAGTTTCGTGCGACATAGCTTTCATGCGTTCAAACTCTGCTTCATAGGCGGATGCGAGTGACTCATCATATACGATCATAAGATTTTCGTCATTTTCCTTATCCGCACTGGCGGTGAAGTTGAAGGAGCCGAGAATGACTATCCGGCCATCGATGATGATAACCTTGTGGTGAAAAGTGCGGGGGTTCCCATCCAGGGTGACGTCGGCTCCTTGTTGCAGCAACGATGGACACTCGGAGTATTGAGTATCCGCGCCGCGTGTTTCGAAGATACCGGCGACCGAGACTCCCCTTTTAAGAGCGTTGATCATCGCCTCGCCCAAAGAATCGGCGGTAAAGGAAAAGGCCATAAAGTGAATGGATGTTCGGGCCGATCCAATGCGGCCGACAATTTTTTCCATGACATGATCTTCGGGGGCAAAGTAGATTTCGATTTTGATTCCGGCGACATTGATGATAGGGTGCGGAGTGTTCGCCGGAGACGAGGGACCAAACTGCCCGGAAAATAACTCTTCGAACTCGGTCGTGTAGTTCTCGGCGGCATCCGGTGAGCAGAAGTAGAGAGCGTTTTCGCTGTTCCGGTAAGCTGCGTTGACACTAATGTTAAAGGACCCGGTCCAGACACACTGTCCGTCAAACACAAAAAACTTGTTGTGCATGAAGGCCGATCGATTGTCGGGAACTGCCGGTATGCCGGCACTTTTCAGCTTTCTTATCTGAGGATCCGGATCGGCAAACTCATCATCGTAGACGACTCGAACTTCGACACCACGGTTTTTGGCGGCTATCAAAGCCTGAGCTACATTTTCCAGTTCAAATTCGTAAACAGCCAGATCGATCGAAACCGACGACCGGTTTATTTTTTCGATTAGCCGGTCTTCTATTCCACCGGTGGTAACGTTATCAAAGGGAATTGCCGGAGAGGTGAAGTAAACTTCGTACCACACATTTGAGGATCCGGCGGAGACCGTGGTGGGTGGCAGAAGAATCTCGGTAGGCGGAGAAGGCGGTATCTCTGGCGCGGTTTCAAATGTCGGACCAAGATAGAAATACATAGCGATAATGACAATGAGTGCCAGCAAAGGTGACCACTTAAGCTTGCTATTTGGATTGGGCATAACGCTCCTCCAATCTGGATATAACTTTATTGATCAGGTCCCGATTTAACGGATCGGTAGATATCCTATTGAGCAGTCGTACGACATGTATCTCATGATCCAGGTTTTGTGGTGACTGTTTTTCGACGTTATCCAAAAGTCGATAAATTCTTGAGGCGATCTCGTCGTCCAGGTTGTCCGTGAGAGTCTCATCGTCAAAATATCGGCACATACAGCCTCCTTGTTAAGGTTCGGGTCGATTATATCAAGAAGCTAACCGGCTCTGTTAAATTAACCGAGTAAGTGTATAATTGACACATGACTGAAAAATATGACGTAACCAAGTACGAAAGACCGTCGGTTACGGTAGATGTTTTGCTATTTACGATCGAAGACGGGGAGCTAAAGATATTACTGGTTAAGAGAAACGAAGCTCCTTTTGAAGATTCTTGGGCACTTCCCGGTGGATTTGTCCGAATGGATGAGTCTCTGGATGAGGCGGCGAGTCGAGAATTGTCCGAGGAAACGGGAGTCAGGGATCTCTATCTTGAACAGCTTTATACGTTCGGAGACCCCAAGCGGGACCCCAGAACCAGAGTAATTACCGTTACCTATATGTCTCTGGCCTCAAATGCGGAGTGGAAGCTAAAGTCCACCGGTGATGTCAAGGAAGCAAGTTTCTTCCCGATCGATAGACTTCCCAAGCTTGCCTTCGATCATGCGGATATTGTTGACTATGGACTACAAAGACTCAGAAGCAAGCTCGGATATACCAATATCGTGCTGGGTTTGTTGCCCGGATCGTTTACCTTAACCGAACTCCAGAGGGTTTATGAAATAATCCTAAAAACGAGAGTGGATAAAAGGAATTTTAGAAAAAAGATACTGTCTACGGGACTGATTGTCTCTTCCGGCAAGAAACTGGAGGGAATCGCCCACCGGCCTGCTATGCTTTACAGCTTCAAAGACAGAAAAATCGTCATCACGGATTAGATCACCGAAAAGCTAGCGGACGAAGACTTTTTCCTTACGGACGATCTTCTTGGGACCCTTCTTGATCTTTTTAACTTTAACCACTTCTACCTTAGGTGCGTTTTTGACTTTGACTGCTTCCGGTCTGGTCTTTTCTTCCTTTACGACTGAGTCCGGGATTTCTTTGGTAGCCTCAACAGGAACTTCGACCGCCGCCTTCTGGCCCTTCTTAACAAACACATCCTTGATCTTCGTGGCCTTCTTACCCAAAAGGCTTCTGAGGTAGTAGAGTTTGGCTCTTCTGACCTTGCCTTTTTTGACAATCTCAATACCGGTAATGGTAGGCGTGTTGATGGGTAGGATTTTTTCAACTCCTACTCCCCCGGTGGCTATTTTACGGACGATGAAGTTTTTGCCTTCACCGATGCCACGGATGGCAATAACGATACCCTGAAATATTTGGATACGGGTCTTTTCGCCTTCTTTGACGGCCAAAGATACCTTTAGGGTGTCTCCAACACCGAAGCTAATTTTATCTTGCCATTTGATCTGATTTGCCATAGGTACACATTTTACCAGCCGCGAAGGGTTTTTTCCACTTGTTTTTCCAATACAGGGGTGTAATCTACCCTATAAGGAAGAGTAATTTTCTTAAGATTGTTACCGGACTCTATTGCCACTACTATTTCATGATCCCCGGGGTGGTCTTTGAGAAGGTCGCTAATTTCCTGCATAAGCTTTTTTGGCGTGCCGGATTTAATAAAGATCTCATGAATCATGTCCCTCGGCGTCTTTTTGGTGTCGATCACGGTGGCGGAGTCGACGACGATCTGGAGTTTGTCTTCCCGGTTATCCACCCTTCCCTTAACGATAAGCGGGGAGTCTTCATGCCATAACTCAGGATTCTCGGCATAAAGCTGTGGGAAGACGATACAGTCGATGGTGCCGGTATCGTCCTGAAGCGAGACGAACGCCATCTTGGAGTTACTTTTCTTGGTATTGACCAGTTTTTCCCGACAGACAACTCCGGCCAAGGTTACGGTTTGGTTGAGATGAAGAGTTGGATCCAGGTGGGAAATCTTGTGGCTGATCAGGTCCGAGACGATCCTGACAATTTTTTTGACCGGGTTGTCCGACAGATAGAAACCCAACAGCTCTTTTTCGTTTTTTAGCTTATCTTCCAGAGGCATTTCGGGAATGTTGGGAAGACGGTCGGAAAGATCGTCCACACCCGACGAGCCAAAAAGGCTCACCTGACTCTCGCCTTTCTTTTTTTGCATTTTTACCGAGTTGTCCCGAATTACCGGAAGAGCGGCCAGGAGCTGGGCCCGGTTACCGAAACGATCAAGGGCCCCGGCTTTGATCAGTGATTCCGCCACTCTCTTGTTTACCTTTTGAAGATCCACTTTCTTCAGAAATTCGGTAAATGAACCGAATAAACTATCGCGTCTCGCTTCCAGTATGGCCGCAATAGCCGAGGTGCCGACATTTTTAATGGCCGACAAACCAAACCGGATGGCTTTTCCGGAGCCTCTGGCTCTACCTTCGGGGAGCCATTGGTCTTCCGGTAGGTCAATGACGGTGAAGTCGGTAAGTGACTCGTTGACATCCGGAGGCATGACCTTGATGCCAAGCTTTTCGCACTCCGAGATAGCTTGAACTATCTTGTCCGTATCTCCCGCTTCGACAGACATGAGGGCGGTCATATACTCCACGGGATAGTGGGATTTAATGTAGGCTGTCCAGTAAGCGACGATACCGTATGAAGCGGCGTGAGCTTTGTTGAAACCATAGGCGGCAAAAGTTTCAATTTGCTTAAATAACTCTTCGGCTTTTTCTCTTGGGATGCCGGAGTGTGTCACACAACCATCTACAAACTTGGAGTGCTGGGCCTCCATCTCCGAGACTATTTTCTTACCAATGGCCTTTCGGAATTTATCGGCTTCTTCCCAGTTGTAACCCGCCAACTCAATAGCCATGAGAAGAACATCGTCCTGGTAGGTAATGATCCCGTACGACTGGTCCAGAATTTTTTCCAGTCCGGGAACGAAGTAGGAAATTTTTTCGGGAGAGTGTTTCCGGATAATATATTCGGGAATACTACCCATGGGTCCCGGACGATAAAGCGCCACCATGGCCATGACATCCTCAATTCTTTCGGGTTTCAAATCGATCAAGTACTTGGTCATGCCACCACCGGCCAGTTGGAAAACGCCAAACGTTTCTCCCCTCGCCAACATTTCAAAGGTTTCTTTGTCGTCCAAAGGAATTTTTTTAATATTGATCTCTACTTTATCCAGTATTCTGACCAGTTTGACGGCGTTAGCGAGAATTGTAAGGTTGGCTATACCCAAGATATCAAGCTTGATCAGACCGACATCTTCACAAGCATGCATTTCGTACTGGGTAATTACCCGGTCTCCACCACCGGTTTCTTGCTGAAGGGGGGTAAACTTAACAAGACTATCGGGACCGACAATGACGGCGGCGGCATGAACAGAGATGTGCCGGGCATTGCCCTCCACTTTTTGAGCCATGTCCAAGAGACGTTTGACTTCCGGATCGTTGTCTTTCATTTTTTGAAGTTCGGGGGTTGTCTCTAGAGCCTTCTTCAGGGTCATGGGGAACCCCTGACTGCCCTCCGGGATGGTCTTGGATATCTTATCCACCTTGGAGTACGGCATGCCCATTACCCGCCCGATATCCCGGACGGCGGCTCTCGCTTTCATAGTACCGAAAGTACAGATCTGACCAACTTTCTCCTGGCCATAGGTGTCGGCGAGATAATGGATCAAGGCGTCGCGATGAATATCGGCTACGTCGAGGTCAATATCCGGCGGTGAAGGGCGGAAAGGATTTAAAAAACGTTCAAAAGGTAACCGGAAGTATAAAGGATCAACCGTGGTGATCCCGACACAGTAGGAGACAAGGGATCCGGCGGCGGAGCCTCTGGTGTTGGTATAAATACCCGAGTCGTTGGCAAAATTGACGATGCCGGACTCGAGTAAAAAGTAAGGAGAGTAGCCCTTTTTCTCAATGACACCCAGCTCGTAATTTAGTCTCTCTTCTTGCTCTTTGTTGACGGAACCGAAAATTTCTTTACAGCCGTCGTAAGCCTTTTGCCGAAGAACCTCTCCGGCCGTTTTTCCGGAAGGAAGGTTTAATTTCGGAAAATACCACTCTCCCAGTTTGATAGACACGTCGCAACGATCGGCGATTTTTTGTGTGTTTTCGAGAGCATCGGGAAGATCCCGAAACTCCGAGGCCATTTCCTCCGGACTCTTGAGGTAAAAATCCGGAGTGTCCACGTAACGCATGCGGTTGGTATCCTCCAGCATTTTACCGGTCTGGACACAGACCAAAGCATCTTGAGCGGCGGCATCTTCCTGATTTATATAGTGTGAGTCGTTGGTGGCGATAAGAGGAATCCCCAACTCTCTGGAAAGTTTGATGAGACCTTCTTCGCCTTTTAGCTCGTTTTGATACAAAGCGAGCAGTTTTGGTTTGATCTCTGCCGGAACCGAGGGATGGAGGGCGTATCGGTCATAGTGGTGGCGTTGAAGTTCGATAAAGATATTTTCCGACCCGAATATTTGCTCGTATTCCCGTAGTTCTTTTTTGGCCGACTCCAGCCCCTCTTCGATCAGTAATTTTTGCACTCTTCCGGCCGGACAAGCCGTCGTGCAGATAAGACCGGAGTGATATTTGGCAAGGGTTTCTTTGTCGACGCGGGGCCGGTAATAGAAGCCTTCGGTCTGACCGATCGTCACGATCTTCATTAAGTTTTGATAGCCTTCATAGTTTTCGGCCAACAAGATCAGGTGATTGGCGTCCATCTTGGTCTTGTCGAAGCGGGAAGATTTGGCTAAATATATTTCACAGCCAATGATGGGTTTAATTTCTTCTTTGGTGGTTTTTTTATAGAACTCGATCGCCCCATACATCGAGCCGTGATCGGTAATGGCGAGAGCGTTTTGACCAAACTCTTTGGTCTTGGTGACGAGTTTACCGATCTTACTTAACCCATCCAAAAGGGAGAATTCCGTATGAACATGAAGATGGGTAAACTTTGGCATAACTGATTTATCATACGGGAGTCTTTGGGTCTTGTCACCTCAGTTTTCTGAATCCCCAGTAATAAGTGGTAACACTATAATCATCCACCACTTGATTTAGTCGGGCTACTCTATATGGTAGATTAAAGCCCGTTTTTTCCCAGGTAACAATATTTTTATGTTCGTCGTGACCTAAGGCCAAAAATGAGTGCCACTGGGTTTTTTCGCCGTCAATATTTCCCAGTACTTCATTTACATGAACCACGCAAGGGAAGCCTACCGACTCGATTGCTTGTGCAACTTGGTATGCATTTGTTAGTTCAAAATATTCAGCATCATAGAACGCCTTAGGGTTCTCGGGTGGTTCGTAGCCTAACGGCTGGCCACTTTCAAGACTGGCGATAGCTCCATGACAGTCCCATTGAATTATGTGTTGCAGACTCCCTTGGTACTTCGGACTGTATCCGCTTCGCTTATGCCAATCATAATACCAAGGATCGTTCTTGTGGTAAGGATCCATATCCCTTTCGGCTCTAGCCTGGAGGAGCAGAGAGACACGAATTATTTTTCTTTGTCTAGGGGTGAGTAGGGAAAAACCCTCGGTCGCCTCCAGGATAGCCAAGTCCCGTTTGATCTTCTCTCTTTCAGCTTCCTGCGCTTCGTTTTGATAAGAATATTTTTCCATATTTCTGCCTATAGTATACTATATATACGAGCTTCCTTACTATGGATAACCGGAGATTATTTACTTAGTAGTTCTGTAACCAGATCGCTGAGGGTTTTGGGGTCGGCGGAGCCTTTGGTGGCTTTCATGGCTTGCCCGACAAAAAAACCGGCCACATTGGTCTTGCCTTTTTTGTACTCGATCACCACGCCGGGATTTTCTTCGATTATTTTCCTAACCACTTTTTCCAGCTCTCCCCTATCGGTTACCCCAATTTTGGTGAGCTTTTGATACTGTGATTTGATATCCCCGGAGATGTCCAATTTTCCGTTAACGATCAAACTGGCCAATTTTTTGGCCTCCATATCGAGAGCATGATCTTTGATCAATTGGATGGCTGTGCGGTTTCCGGCACTGACCAGTACCTTGGCATCTCTCTTATCCACACCCAGTTGCTCCAGGGACGAAATTTCCTGATCCGGTAACGTGGGTAATTCGCGGCGTAATTTTTCGACCAGATCATCTTCAATAATAAAGGGAGGAATGTCGGGTTCCGGGAAATACCGGTAATCCTTGGCTTCTTCTTTGGAGCGCTGGAGGAAGGTAATTTTTTTAACGGAGTCGTAACCGCGGGTAGTTTTGTTGGCGGAAGTCTTTTCGATACCGGTCTTTTCGAACTCCTCCGTCTGCCTTTTGATCTCGAACTCGATCGCCTGAACGGCAAAATTGAAAGAGTTAATGTTTTTAATTTCCGCCATGGGGGTGAAGTGCGTGCCGGTCTCGTTTTCGATACAAACGTTGACGGTGGGCTCGAGGCGCATCTGACCTTTTTCCATATCGGCACTGGAGACCCCAATAGTTTTAATTATTTCGTGAATTTTCTTTAAATATTCCTTGGCCTCGGAACTGGAGGACATGTCGGGCTTGGAAACAATTTCGACCAGTGGTACGCCACAGCGGTTAAAGTCCACCAAGGTAACCTTTTTCCCATCGAGAGCGGTGTGCTGTAATTTCCCGGTATCTTCTTCCTGGTGAACTCTTTCAATACCGATCTTTTTCCCAGAATCAAGAGTAACGTAACCCTCGGAACAAAAAGGCTGATCGTACTGACTGATCTGATAGCCCTTGGCCAGATCGGGATAAAAGTATTGTTTACGGTCAAATTTGGAGAGGCGGTTGACGGAGCAGTTTAGGGCCAGGCCGATTTTCAAACAGGACTCGATGGCTTTTTTATTGGGAACCGGAAGTGCTCCGGGTAGTCCCAGACAAACCGGACAAGTTTGGGTGTTGGGAAGTTTTCCAAAATGATCCGCCGGACAACCACAAAACATTTTGGACTTTGTCTCCAACTCTACATGAACTTCCAAACCGATTAAAGGTGTAATTTTCATAGTTTTTTTTCAATATCCGGGAACTTTTGAAAATTGGTATTTCTTTGATAGCAATCGGCGATGGTAAGGGCTTTGGTTTCCTCCAGCTGGGCACAGGTAATTTGCAAACCGATCGGAAGGCCGTCAACAAAGCCACAGGGAAGCCCGACGCTGGTCAGCCCCGCGATAGAACTCTGCTCAACCAAGATATCCTCGAGTTCCCCGAACATTGGCTGACCTTTGGTGGCGCCCAACGGAAGAGCCGGTCCGGGTGAGACCGCACCAATGACCGCGTCGTAGGTTTTAAATATTTCGTCCAGCTGATCGATCATTTTGGTTCTAACGGCTTCCGCTTTTTTGTAGTAGGCATCGTAGTAGCCGGCAGAGAGAGTATAGGTTCCTAACAAGATCCTCCGCTTGGTCTCCGGGCAAAAGGCGTCTCGGGTGTGACCGTAACGGATACCGTCAAAACGGGCGAGATTCGAACTGATCTCGGAACGGGATATTACGGTGTAAGTGCCGATCGCATATTTTGGATCCATAAGGGACACTTCTTCAACCGTAGCGCCGAGAGACCGTAATTTTTCGGCTGCATCCAAAACGAGTTGTTTGACATCGTCTCTCATAGTGGGCAGTAAATATTCTTTGACCAAACCAATTTTTATCCCCTTCAGGTCGCTTTTATTCAAATGATCCCGGTACTTTTCCACCGGTGTCGGTGAGGTGGTAGCGTCGCAAGCATCTTTACCAAAGATGACTTCGGCAACAAGGGCACAGTCTTTGACCGACCGGGCAATGGGGCCGGGCTGATCGGTGGAGCTCGCCATGGCAATGACGCCATACCGGCTGGCCCGACCGTA
>CAZGSP010000062.1:0-3083 GCA_964528565.1 uncultured Pseudomonadales bacterium
GGCGGGGCTTCGGGACCTGTCTCGCTGGGTTCGTTACGAAACCAGCTCCGACTTTCGAATCCTTCGTTTTGACAACAAAAAATCTCTCCGCAAGGGAGAGATTTATCGTTGTGACCCGGGGCGGACTCGAACCGCCGACAACCTGCTTAGAAGGCAGGTGCTCTATCCAGCTGAGCTACCGAGTCAACAGCTATATTTTAACTTAAATTATGGCAGGCGGGGGTCGTCCTCGGTAATTTTCTGCTGAAAATTCCTTGGAACCTGTCTCGGTGTCGTCACACCTCCGACTGTTCGACCCACCACGATCCACTAAAAATCTCCCCACGAGGGGGAGATTTTTATTGGTGCCGGGAGAGGGGGTCGAACCCTCATGGGATTGCTCCCACAAGTTTTTAAGACTTGTGTGTATACCATTCCACCATCCCGGCACGCACGTCTATTCTAACTCAAAAGAGGTCGGAATAACAAAACCCCGTCGTTAGACGGGGGGATTATGGACATTATAGTTAAATGTGGCCAAAGCAAGCAGATCGGGGGTTGGTGTGTTCCCGGTAAAACCTATATAGCTTTCTCGGCACAATTCAAGCGCAAATGCATGAATTTTTCGATGACAATGATCACAAAGGCACACCGCATCGGCATAGTACCGGAATCCAAAAACGGGGAATCGGTTTACCTCAACGATGTTACTGTGCGTTCTTTCGTACTTCTTGGGTGAGTCGGTAATTAGGTAAACGTATCTTGCGGGACGAGATTCTTCCGCAAGAATTAGATGTAACCCAGTACCTGAATGTACCACTCTGTACTCATTAGGTCCAAATAGGTGATTACAGCAGAAACATCTTGGTGTCACCTCCCGAACCTCACTGACAATTTTATCCGGGTATGGCATTTCTGCCTCCTATGTTAAAGAATCGGTATATTATACCCAATAACGCTCAAAAAGTAGCTAAATGTCTAGTAGGCATCGGTAGCCACGATCATATGTGGAATGTCCATTTCACTCTTCCTCACCATCTCCTGAGACAGACCCCACAAGACATTGTCGGCTTCGGCTTCGGATATTCCCAACCGATCGGCCACAATTTTGCCCACATGGACAGCCGTCGCTCTCAGGGCGTTTTCCTCCCTGCTTCCGGCATCCATCGGAGTTCCGTTCAAAATTCGGTCGGTCATGTCCTTGTCTACCAGAGACACCGCACCCAGGTTATAGAACACTTGAGGAATCCGGTAATCGGCCATTACGGTTAATTTATCGATCTTTGTCAGCGAGGGTCCACCTCTCCTAACCAAAACATCATTGATCATCCGGCAAGCCAGTTGTGATCTTTTCATAAATCTATCCTCAAAGTAACCACTCTCGTTTAATAAGACGGTCATCCTGCCGGCGTCGTACTCACAGCCGTCAATAAACTCCGGCATATTTGTTAACCCCCGGAACAAAAGAAACCTGGCAAATCCCACTATCTTGTCTCGACGCTCATCTCCCAAATACATTTGGTTTTCTCCCGACAATTGAAGCATGTCTCTCCATCTCTCAACCGAGATCTCGCTTACGGAGGCAAAATCATTCCAATCGACACCCGATCTGGCCAAAGCGGCCGTCAGTCCGGTAGCTCTCTTGATCCGTTTTCCGTCACTGCCGGTAAAAAAATACTCGTGTCCGGTTTCCGGATCTTTATAACAAAAATTGATTACGTCTATAAACAAATTCAGTCCACACTCATTTTCCAAGGAAAGATCATGGCCTTCGGGAAACCAGGAATTATCACCGGTCTCGGCTAAATATTTCTTAATCCGCGGAATAAGTATCTCTTCAATTCCGGACTCACTTACTTCGACCAAGTCTCGGGAATTATTTAGAATGTCCTTCGACATCTCACGAATGTCCTGAAACGAATCCCCGGATTCTTTGTGTTCAATCATGAACAGATGATATAGGAGAAAGGTAATTTGTCAATAACAATACAAGCCGGTTTTGCTTCCGGCTAGATCCGGATGATACAATACGACAGCTCATTTACAAGGAGGAGCGAATGACGGAGTACGCGTACAAAGATTTCGTTTGGACATGGCCGGCTGGTCGTTGGCAAAAAATCAATGCCTTTTGGCCCGAATCTGGTTTTCGATACACTCTATGGACTGAAGAACAAGTAAATATCCTCACAGCTCTCAGAAGCGAACTTGACAACGGATGGGAGCCCGTGTCGGAAGTCGGACCCTCTGCCATCAATTTGGAATACAGCACAGCAACAGAGTCTACTGTCGGCTGTTCGAACGTATTCGTGTGGGTTTTAACTTGTGGCATCGGCTTGCTTTTTGACCTGATTAACGGCTCTTTCGCGGTAAAATACCAGCGCGCCACCGCCAAGTCGTTCATTGTCAAACTTCGCAAAAAAGTCTCCTAATACGAACATTGTTTGCTTTCATTTTCAACACCCCGAATAGGGGTGTTTTTAACACCAATAGCTTCAGAATTTGTCAGGGGTGATCAAATCAGGCACAAATTACATCCCATAACTTGACAATATATAATATTCACATATAATATACACGCACATTACTTTTTAGATAGTGACTAATCTTCAGGAGGATTGGTGAAAAACATGAAGCTCGGTTATCTAATTTTCTCTGCTCTAATACTTCTATTCTTGTATCTAATATCCACAGCTCACATCCGTCACGCAAATATCGATGGACAAAGAATGACAGCTTGGTATATCATGCTGCCCGGCTGGTCAGAAGTATATTACCCCGAAATCATCGTAGATCTAAAGCCATGGATAGGTTCAGGTCTAAAAAATCTAACTGTAGAAGAAGGTGGCGAAAACAGTCCAGAACTTCAAGCGGCAATCGCCCTTAAGGGGCTTGGGGTATACGGTGATGATTATGAAACAAAAAGGATTGACGGTGAATGGGTCCTTTTTCGACCGTCAAGAAGCGAAAAATACTTTACGCTAACAGCTTTCTACCGGATATCTCCGTACTCGCCAGTCACAAAATAATACTTATACCTCGGCTAATACCGGGGTATTTTTTTAAATAAGCATTTTCGTTTGAAGTGAGCGGGTGAGGCCTGCCCC
>CAZGSP010000063.1:0-19005 GCA_964528565.1 uncultured Pseudomonadales bacterium
AACGTGCCCGGCTTTGGTAGAATACCACTTGCACAACTTTTATATGGCTAAAAACCAGATGACTGAGGTAAACGGAGTCGTCTCCGAGTCGCTACCCAATATGCAGTTTAGGGTAACCCTCGATGACGGCAGAGAAATCTTGGCTCATCTTGCTGGTCGAATGCGACTCCATCGTATTCGCGTTATGCCCGGAGACAAAGTCAAACTCGAAATGAGTGACTATGATCTGGACAAAGGCAGGATAGTTTATAGATCAAGCTAATCTTCGTTTCCCTCTCAACAATAATTATTTAAATAAACTTAAACGCGCATGCGGGTTCAATCCTCTGTCAGACCTCGTTGCAAAAATTGCAAAATTATTAAACGCCATGGTAAGGTGTTGGTTATTTGTACCACCCCCCGCCACAAACAGCGACAAGGATAAATAATACAGAAAACTATGCCTAGACTATCAGGTATCGACATCCCAAACGAAAAAAGAATTGATATTTCCCTGACCTACATTTTTGGCATCGGAGAAAAAGTAGCTCACGATATTCTTAAGATCGCCAAGGTTGACCCCAGTATCCGCACCAAGAACCTTACCGGTGAAGAGCTAAAAAACATCCAGACAGCCATCGAAACCATGCCTACCGAAGGAGAACTAAGAAAGATCATCCGTGACAACATCGAAACCCTAAAACGGATCCAGGCTTATCGAGGCACCAGGCACTCCATGGGACTCCCTGTTAGAGGCCAACGCACGAGAACCAACGCCCGAACCAGAAAAGGCAAGAGAAAGACCATCGGAGCTATCTCCAAAGAGGCCGCCACTCCGACTCCCGCCGCCGCTCCTGTTAAGGCACCCGAAAAGAAATAATATCTAAAAAATGGCAGAAACAAAACCAACCACCAAACCAATCGTTACCAAGGTCAAGAAGGCCTCCTTAATTCACTTCAAAGGTGGACAGGGAAAAATGTTCGTCAAATCAACCTTCAACACAACCTACGTTACCTTCACCGACTCAAATGGCAATACTATCTGCTGGAGCTCGGCCGGTACCTGTGGTTTCAAGGGTGCCAAGCGCTCCACCCCCTTCGCCGCCACTACTATTATCGAAGAAGGTCTCAGAAAAGCCAAAACTCTAGGTATGACCAACGTTGACGCCTATCTCAAAGGACCGGGGCCGGGCAAAGACGCCGCCCTCAGAGTTTTAAAGACATCCGGAGTCGAAATTAATATGTTGGCCGACACCACCCCGATACCTCACAACGGTTGCCGTCCCCGAAAACACCGAAGAGTCTAATAATCAACTAAAAACACACAACATGGCAAAATACATCGATCCCAAATGCAGACTCTGTCGAAGAGAAGGCGTCAAACTCTATCTCAAGGGTGTCCGTTGTTTGTCACCCAAATGTCCTATCGAAAAAAGAGGTGGCCAGGTACCGGGTCAGCATGGCAAGAAAAGAGCTAGAGGTCGTATCTCCGGTTACGGTATTCAGCTTCGGGAAAAACAAAAGGCCAAACGACTTTACGCCGTTTTGGAAAGCCAATTCCACGGTTACTACGAGCAGGCATTAAAGTCCCAAGGAAACACCGCCGAAGCTCTGATCCAGCTTTTGGAATCCCGCTTGGACAACATCTGCTATCGCTTGGGTTTTGTTTCTTCCCGTTCCCTCGCCCGTCAGCTTGTTACTCACGGCAACGTCCTTGTCGACGGAAAAAGAGTCGACGTTCCTTCGTTTCAGACCAAGCCGGGGATGATCATTTCTCTGCCCGCCAACGCCGCCAAATTTGATTTTGTCGCCCCCAATCTAATTGAAAAAAATGCTCCTGCCAAGTGGCTCTCCCGTGTTGGTACTCAGGGAAAAATTGACCGCATGCCCACCGCAGACGAAATCGGTTCGGATATTAAAACCAATCTTATTATTGAGTTCTACTCAAGATAAATTAATTAACAATTACTACATAAAAATGTTAGAACCAAATTTCAAAATCACCATTAAGGACAAAAAAGAGATCAATACCGCTGAAGTCGTTATCGAACCGCTTCCTCAAAACTTTGGTCACACCATGGGCAATGCCCTTCGACGCGTTCTCTTAACCTCTCTTGAGGGAGGCGCCGCCGTCAGAGTTAAGATCGATGGGGTTTCTCATCAATTTTCTACCCTCACCGGTCTCCAGGAAGACATCGTCGAGTTCATTCTAAACTTAAAAACTCTAAACTTTTTTGTCGATTCCGACGAGCCGGTAGACGTTAAGCTCAAAGTCTCCGGTGTCAAAGAGGTCAAGGCTTCCGACCTGGATTTACCTTCAAACGTTACCGTCGCCAACGGGGACACCGTTCTGGCTCATCTTACCTCTCCCAAAGCCAAACTATCCGCCGTTATTACCGTCGCCAAAGGTCTTGGTTATGTTCCTTCCGAGGAAAATGCCACGAACGAAATTGGGGTGATCCCTCTGGACGCTTCCTTTTCGCCGGTCTTAAAAGCCAACTACACTATCGAAGCCGCTCGTGTGGGTCGTTCCAGTAACTACGACAAGGTCAGACTCACTTTGACCACGGATGGTACCATTACTCCGGGTGAAGCGGTTAAGAATGCCGCCCGGGTTCTCACCGGTTTTTATGACTATGTGAACTCAGCCGAAGCATATATCATCGAGAAAAAGTCGGCTTCCGAAGTTGTCACCGCGGGATTCGTTGACGATCTGGATCTTCCCACGAGAGTCTTAAATGCCCTTAAGAAATCCGGAATTAATAAACTGGCCGACCTGAAAGCTCTCACCATGGGAGACTTGAAAAAAGTCAAAAACCTGGGAGAAAAATCAGCCATGCAAGTGGTTGAGAAAGCCGCCGAAAAAGGCGTAATTATTCAATAACCTATGGGACGTCGTCATTACTCAATCATCGCCAAGTTAAACCGGAATACCAAAGAGAGAAAATCTCTTTTCAGGGTTCAGTTAAAACAGCTAATCGAGCTGGGAAGCATAACCACTACCGTTACCAAGGCCAAGATCATCAAGCGCTTGTTTGATAGACTGGCGGCCAAAGCCTCGGACAGGTCTCTCACTTCCCGTCGTCTGGTAGCGTCCGAGTTGGGTAGTCCCAAGAGTGCCAACAGACTTGTGGACCTTATTATTCCGGTGATGGGAGGAAGACGCAGTGGCTTTACCACGATTCAAAAAGTTGGTGTCAGACGTGGAGACTCAACCACCACCGCCTCCATCAGCCTAATCGTTCCTCTACCGGAGACTCCCAAGAAAGAGGCCAAAGTTGTCAAGGAAGCACCCAAAAAAGAGATCAAGAAAGTAATTAAGAAAAAACCATGAAAACTACTACCTTAAAAGCCGGAGACATCACCCACAATTGGCATCTTATCGATCTCGAAGGTCAGATTCTTGGCCGCGTTGCCGTTAAGATCGCCACACTTTTGACCGGAAAAGGCAAGGCCCTCTCCGGCACCCATCTGGACAACGGCGACTTTGTCGTCGTCATCAATGCCGACAAATTTAAAGTCACCGGCAAAAAATTGACCGACAAAATCTATTACTCTCACTCCGGCTTCCCGGGCGGTTTCAAAGAGATTACCCTGGGTCAGTTGAAGGAAAAAAATCCTCGTAAGGTTATTGAAAAAGCCGTCAAGGGTATGCTTCCCAAGGACAAATTTCAACAGACCCGTCTGCGACGTCTCAAAGTATTCACCGACGCCATTCATCCCTACGCCGTCGAACTGGGTCTTGTTAAAAAAGAAGAAAAGAAATAAATATGGCACAAAAGCTATCCAAAAAATCAAAAATCGCCGTCAAACCCGTCAAGACCGTTCCGGTCAAGAAGGGGACCCTGTCTATGCCCAAGGAGTTTTTCTCTGCGGTTGGTAGACGCAAGACCGCTATCGCCCGTGTTCGGATCTGGCCCGGTAAGCAAGAGCTGACCGTCAACGGCAAACCGATCTCGGCCTATTTCAAAGGCGAGACTTTCAAAAAAATCTATCAAGCCCCCTTCGCCGTTACCGAAACCTTGGGTCAGTACACCGGTAGTATCAAAATCGCCGGCTCCGGTTTAATGTCCCAGGCAGACGCCATAGTTCATGGTCTCGCCCGCGCTTTGGTAAAGGCAAACTCGGACCAATACAAACAGATTCTTCGAGATAAAGGTTTCATTACCCGCGACTCACGAATGAAAGAAACCAGAAAAGCCGGACAGGGAGGTCGCGCCCGCGCCAAGAAACAAAGCCCGAAGCGTTAATTAGCTCAGAAGATTTTTTTCCATTTCTTGATTCAATTCTGTGCTGGTCACCCCGTCTCTTTCGGCATCAAAATATCCTCCCATGATTCTCCCGGCCAGCACCGGCGCAAACTCCTTGGTATTCTTCTCGGTCCAGTTTGCTGTCTGCTTGAATTTATCCAAGAATGTCTCAGCCAAGTCCGGCCTTTTTAGTTTGGTGTATACCCGATGATAAAAATAGGCCACGTCATAAAACTTCAGTCCTCCCATCTGCGCCGCTTCACTGTCGATCAGATAGTAATTATTACTCTTGGTCTTCATTATCGCCCAGGGTGTAAAATCCCCATGGCTCGCCGCAATTTCGATATCTCCTTTTCTCTCTTTAATAAATCGAAGAAGTTTTTTGGTGTCCCTGTGGGAACTACTGGACCACTCCTCGGACATCTCCAACAATCTTTCCGGCCGGACCGTTTTTAAATATTCTTTGTCCTTCGGAAGCAAGCTTATGTCGGTAAGCTCCATGATATTTTTTGCGATCTTCGCCGCCGCCTCCAAGTCTTTTTCGGAAATACTCGTCTTCTTTTGGCCCGGTTCGGCCAATGGCTTGCCAAAAACAAATTCATCAACAAACCAGTATTTTCCCAAATAATAACCTTCATCAAATATTTTTGGTGTTGTAAAACACTTGAGATATTTTTTCCAGACGGAGTTGGCGTTTTCGTTAAATCCTCTTTCGTTTCTCGTTCTCTCACCGATCTCTTCCGTACAGGCAAGCTTCAGGAACAATCTCTCGTTTTCGTGCGAGATCTCACCCCTAACGTGTCTCCACGGTTGGTCCAGTTTACGAACCTTATACCCCAGGCTCTCGAAGTGCCTCCCCACCTCCTCCAGGTTCAGTTTTTCCGTCTTAATTTCACCCGTCATATCTCCAGTATAGCCTCACCTTGCATCCGTTGCCAGCTATGATAGAATAGTCCCATAATCGTACCAAGGAGGTATGTTTTGAACGTTACCATCACCGTCAGCAATGTACCCGGAACCTTTTTCCCTCAGGAACAAGCCGTTAAAAGGCTGTTCGAGTTGATACATATGCATTATCATTGCTCCGCCAATCTCATCCTTAAAACCACCGGCGGATACGAGTGCGATGAAAATGGGAAATTGTCTCCCTCCAGGCCGGTAGAGGTGATTATTGTACCGGCTATTATACCCGGCGAAAAAAAACCACAACTCAAAGATTTTTCCAAAGATGCTAGCGAGATTTGTCTCCAAGTAACAAATCTTCTGATGTCCGCCTCCTTAGGAGAATACTACTTTTACTATTCCCCTGTCATCAAAATAGTTGCTTGGGATCATCAAGAATATCTTTTCAGAAATGGTCAACTTTCCAATATTGATGAGTGGCGCGGAAGATGATCTTATCCCCTCGTAAGAGGGGATTTTGTTGTATGATGACTTCGATGAAAATCTGTGGCTTGGATGAATGCGGTCGGGGCGCCTTTGCCGGCCCCTTGGTTGCCGCGGCCGTAGTCATCAACACCGCTCCGGAATCGCTCCCGGCTCTTCTCCCTGCTCCGCTACGGGACAGCAAAAAATTAAGCGAGATCCAAAGGAACAATATTGTCTCGGTTTTGCCGGCGCTGCCCGTCACTTACTTGACCGAAGAAATATCCGTTTCGGAGATCAATGAGTACGGTATGGGCTGGGCCAATAGACAGATCTTCGAAAGACTATTTACCCGTCTTAAAGCTACCATCTATATAGTCGACGGCAATCTGCGGTTTGAAAATCCTGCGGTCAGAACCTTGATCAAGGGGGACGATAAGTGTTTTCCGGTCATTCTGGCCGGTATTATCGCCAAGGTTCACCGGGACAATTTGATGTCCCGGCTTCATCTGGATTTTCCGGCCTACGGCTGGAACCTAAACTCCGGCTACGGCACGCCACATCATCTGAATGTCATTCAAACGATCGGGATTACTCCGCACCATCGCCTAAAATATGTGGAAACTTATCAAACGCACCACTCACATTGACGGTCTTCTTTTTTCGGACTAAACTGACTTATCCATGGAAAAATTCAAACTTTTCTTGCGTTCTTTGCGCCCTTGGCAGTTAATTCTATTTTTACTCGTTTCTTTAGCCATCCTTGCTTCCGTTATCTTCGCCTCTCAATACTTACAGCGCTCCGCGAAATTAAAACTTGGGTCCAATACCGGGTTACTGCTCACCGCGGATAGGCAAGACTCTCTCGGGCTGTTTAGCGACTCTACTTTTACTCTCAAGTCGGACCAAGATCTTTCTATAGGAGGTCTCAGAGAGAACATTACCTTTTTCCCCGATACGGACTTTGATATCAGGGAGGTTAATCCCCGCCAGTTTAGCCTTGCACCCAAGTCTCCCCTAAAGGACAATAGCCTGTATCGCATCAAGATCCTCACCGAACAAAAAACCTTTTCCTGGGCCTTCCAAACCAAGAATGATTTCCGGGTAGTCCAAACCCTTCCCCGTGATCAAGCGACCTATGTTCCGGTCAATACCGGAATAGAAGTCACTTTTAGTCACGACAACTGGGAAGATGTTGGGTATAAAGAGGCAAATTTTGAAATTATTCCTCCCGTCGAAGGCCGTTTCGAGCGTCACAAGCGTACCCTTTCTTTTATCCCCAAGAGTCTGGTCCCAAACACCCTCTATACGGTAATAATTAAAAAAGGCCTCAAACTAAACGGGACCACCGAAACCCTCAAAGAGGACTTCGTTTTTCGTTTTGAGACCCAACAGGCGGTCAACACGCCGGTTCTGGGATTTGTCGGGAAATTTTACGAATTTTCTCCTGCGGAAACCCCTGCCTTTGATATTTATTCTTCTAGTAACGACGGTGCGGATCTTTCCGTTCAGGTCTACCAATATCCGAGTTCTCAAAATTTTGTCTCCGACTTCACCACCCTTCTCGCCATACCCAAGTGGGCGTACAACTCACTTCACTCGAAACGTTTGCCGGTGAGCGGCCTGAGTAAGATTCTCGAATTCAAAGCACCGATCCAAAAGCAGACTTACACCAATTATTTTCTGTTTCCTCAGAGCCTACCCAAAGGCCTTTATCTTGTCGAGTCCGGCGTGGACAATGTGTACACCCAAGCGTTGGTTCAGATCACCGATCTGTCCGCATATCTAAGTATCAGTGGCACCAAGACCTTGGTCTGGGTCAATGATTTAAGTTCAAAAAAATCTGTCCCGGGTGCCAAAGTTGATTTTGCAGGCAAAGTTCAGGAAACCGGCTCGGACGGAGTTGCCTACTTCGACACTCCGGCGTCTCAGCTTGGTGACGAGCGTAGTTTCGTCGCGGTCAGCTCCGGCAATCACAGCCTGTTCCTTCCTCCTGGGAACTCCAACAACAATTATTACTCCAACTATCAAAAAACCCGCCGCATTTCGGATAAGTACTGGAGTTATTTTTACTCCGATCGGCCAACTTATCTCCCGACCGACACTCTCAAGTTTTGGGGACTTCTTCGGGATAGAGATAATCTAAACCAAAAGCAAAAGTTTACTCTGGAAGTGACCAGGTCGGACTACACCGGCTGGGACTTTACTCCCATCGTTCTCTTTACCCAAGACTACGAAGCCGGTGATCTGGGCACCTTTATCGGGCAAATTCCACTCACCGGTTACAATCCCGGCTGGTATGGCATCGCCCTCAAGATAGGGGACACTACGGTCATGAGTTCCTCATTTACGGTCGAAACTTACACCAAACCCGCGTACAAACTCACGCTTTCTTCTTCAAAAAAAGCCGCCCTCGCCGGCGAGACGATTACCTTTTCCGGTCAAGCGACCTTTTTTGAAGGATCTCCTGTCCCCAATATGGACCTGAAATACTTTGTTGACCAAAAAGCATCAATCCTCACCACCAACTCTCTCGGACAATTTTCTTTCGACTACACCGCTCAAGCCGGTACGACTTGGGAATACTCTCCCGAATACAAATATTTTTCCATCAGACCATCACTGCCGGAAGAAGGAGATATCCAGGAAAATGCAACTCTGGCCGTTTTTCGATCGGCTCTCGTCTTTACCTCAGCCAAGTCACAGACCAAGTCGGGTACGGGTAGGGTTGAGATCGATCTCCGCCAGGTAAATACGGCAGACTTCACTCCTTACTCACCACTCGACCATTTTATTCCCGCTCCGGGGAGACAAGTTACCGGTAGCCTCATGGAAATCCAATGGAACCGCCGGGAAGTTGGGACCTATTACGATTTTATTAATAAAGTGACCGCACCGAGATATGAATACGATCGCGTTTCCAACAAAATTGCCGATATTGCTTTGACGACCGACCCTGGTGGCAAGGCGGTTTACGAATTCCCCGTGAGCCCCGGTAAGTCTTACAATGTTTCCGTCCAGGCAGTAGATGACCAGGGGCGCTCCACCGGTCAAACAGTTTATGTTTATGGTTCCGCGGAGAATAATTATTCCAACAACGTCATTTTTCTCAAGACGGATAAAACCGGCCAAAACCCCAACAGTTACGTGGTTGGTGAACAGGCGAATCTTACCGTGATGCGTGGAGAAACTCCGATGGTATCAAATTCCACCGACAAATTTCTTTACTTGTTTGCCCAAAGGGGTCTCAAGTCATATCAGTTTTCGGATGATCCTAGTGTCGGTTTTAAATATCCGGATACTTTTGTCCCCAATGTCGTTGTCAGAGCGGTCCGGTTTACCGGCTCAACCTACGAGGTGTCCGAAAGTCTTAATTTATTGTTCGATACGATTGGCAAAAAACTGTCTTTGGATATCTCTCTGGACAAGTCCAGCTATCTTCCGGGAAGTACGGCCAAGCTCTCTGTCTTTTCCAAAGACTCAAACGGCTCTCCTGCACCGGCTGAGGTCAACTTGAGTTTCCTTGACGAAGCGTACAACGCCATGTACTCGGTGTCGGTCGACCCCTTATCCCGTATCTACGGATCTTTGGATGCGGATATAATCGCTTCTTATCAGTCGCACAAGTATCCTTTGGACTCCTCGGGTGCGGAAGGTGGTGGCTGTTTTCTGCCCGGAACGGGGATCTTACTGGGAAATGGGGAAACAAAATATATTGAAGATATCAAGGTCGGAGATCAAATAAAGACTTTGGCAAGTCCTTCTTCAGAAAAAAAGGTGACGGCCAAAGTCACCAAAGTATTCCAACATCGGGTAGCCGGTTATTTGGTTTTAAACAATCATCTTCGGGTTACCGCGGAACACAATTTATATGTCAACGGCCGTTTTATGACCGCTTCCGAAGTTAAAGTCGGGGACTTTTATCTTGACTCCGCCAACGAATATCAAAAAATATTCTCCATAGAAAATCGCTCGGGAATCATGACCGTCTACAACTTTACGGTCGAAAAACTAAACACCTACTTTGCCGACGGTTTTTACGTTCACAACGACAAAGGCCGCGAAGTTTTTGTGGACAATGCCTTCTTCGGTAGTGTCAGGACCGGTAGCGATGGCCGGGCCGGCGTCGAAGTCAAGCTTCCGGACAATCTAACCTCCTGGAGGATCACCTCACAAGGGATCACCGCCGATCTGAAAGCGGGAGCCAACTCCTCGATCCTCGTCGTCAAACAGCCATTCTTCGTCGACGCCGTCATGAATACCGAGTATCTCGTCGGCGAGCGGCCGGAGATCTTGATCCGTGCCTATGGCGAGGGCTTGTCGGCGAGTGATCAAGTCAGCTTGAAAGTCCAATCGGATACTTTAGGTATCGATAAAAGTGTTACCGTCAAAGCCTTCGAAAGTGCCAAGGTGGACTTGGGAGAGCTCAAAGAAGGCTCTCACCGAATTTCCGTCTCCGGAGTTTCCGGCAGTCTTTCGGATAAGTTGATCAGGAAGCTTGATGTGTTGAAGTCTCGCCTGAAAGTAGTCAAATCGGTTAGTGTTTCCCTGGCCGGAGACACCAAGCCGGTTGGTTCGCCCGTTTCCTCAACCACGCTGATCTTTTCCGATCAAAGCCTTGGTCGTTACTTCCCCCCGCTCTCAAATTTGGCTTACACCTGGGGAGACAGATTGGATCAGCGCCTTGCCCGCCATCTTTCTCAGTCAGTCATCAAGAAATTTTTTGATGACTCGGTCAGTCCGGAGACATTGGATCTGACCGCTTTTCAAACTCCGGATGGCGGCTATGCTCTTTTCCCTTACTCCGGTGCCGATCTTGAACTGTCCGCTTTTGTGGCTTCACTGGCCAAAGAAAAAGTTGACCGCATCGGCTTGGGTAACTACTTCTATAAAGAATTTTCAAATGCCAAAGATCCGGATACGGCTTCCATGTCCCTTTTTGGTTTGGCCGGTCTGGACGAACCGGTCCTTCTATTGATCGATAATCTTTCCGACGAAAAAGGTCTTACTCCTCTGTCCCGTATCTATTTGGGCTTAGCCCAAGCCAAGATCGGTGATACCGAAAAGGCTCGGGTTTCTTTCCGGGCTCTCGTCTCCGAGTTCTCCGAAAAACAAGATTCCTTTACCTTCATGAAGATCGGCTCGGATAAAGACGACTATCTTCTGGCCACCTCGCTTACTTCCGCTCTGGCCTCCGTCTTGGGAGAACCGGAAGCGGACAGCCTTCTCGCTTACACTCTAGGAAACAGTGGAAAGGATATCTTACTTGTTTCTCCTCAAATGATGGCCATTTCCGATCAAATCGAAAACACGAAACCCCAACCGGTCTCTTTTTCCTACACCCTGAATGGCAAAACCATATCCAAAAAACTTGAAAAAGGCCAGATCTTTAAGCTGGAACTTTCACCGGCAGACTTGTCCGGAATAGGCTTTTCCGATATCGTCGGGAATGTCGGTTTGGCTTCAACCTTCGTCGTTCCGCTGGACCCAAAAACCGCTCTGGTTGACCCATCTGTCGGGTTGGGGAGAAGTTACTCGGTTAGAGGCGCCCTCACGAACTCTTTCTCCTCCTCGGATCTCGTCAAAATTTCTCTTCCGGTTACTTATGCGCCCATCTCTCAGGATGGCTGTTATCAAGTCTCGGACTTGCTTCCTTCAGGATTAAGACCTATTACAGCTATCTATTCTTATGGTATTAATCCCACCGATACTTGGTATCCATACGAAATAAATGGCCAAAAAGTCAGCTTCTGTGTCGGCAACGAAAATAGGGTAAAGACCATCAATTACTACGCGAGAGTTGTTTCTGCGGGAGACTTCAAGGCCGAAAGCGCCATTATCCAGTCCCTGGTCTCACCTTCCGTCTTCAATCTGTCACCCTCCGGCCCGGTCAGTATCAAATGAAGCTTTACTGGGTAGTACTACCTCTCATTTCCTTATCGGTGATACTATCTGTCGCGTTAAAAATAAATTCTCCGGCCTTTCTTCCCGTGTCTAAATCATTTAGCACCGATTTTGCTTATGACAATCGCTCTTTCCTCCCCGCGGTCGCCGAGAACCGGATAAGACCGTCCGGGTCTCCTCCCCGCGTTATGATTCTTCCGCATCACTTGATGGCTTCATCGATAATCGCCCGGGGCATTTCTCTCCTTACCGGCAGTCCGCCCAAAACGGTCATCATTCTTTCTCCCAATCACGCCAACATCGGTCAGTGTGACATAATTTCCTCCAAAAACAAATGGGACACGCCTTTTGGTCGGATCACCATAGATGAGGAATTGCTGGACTTATTCCTGAAAGATGGATCCGTCTGTTTAGACGATCAGGCCATGAATTCCGAGCACGGCATCGCCGGACTCCTTCCTTTTATCAAGTATTACCTTCCGAATACAAAAATTGTTCCATTAATTCTAAGGAAGGAAATAGATCCTGTTCTGTTAACAAATTTTACTCAAAAGCTAATTTCCTCACCGGAAGACGTCATTACGATAGCTTCCATTGATTTCTCTCATGGCTTGTCCCGAGCCAAGGCCATGGAGGCCGATGCCGTCACCGAAAAATTGATTTCTACCTTCAATTATGCCGAACTGCTTAAGCTTTCGTCGGAGTATCTCGACTCACCGGCTTCACTGGTCTCCATCTTAAGGATGATCGAGTCGGGGCAGAGCAAACCGAATTTCTTGGTTCATAGCGATTCATCTGTCTTTAATCACTCTCCCGAAGCGGTTACCTCCTACTTCTTAATTACCGGAGGTCTTTCCCATGAGCCGGATACTTTTACTCTAATTTTTGGGGGTGATGTCATGCTTGGCCGTTCGGTAAACACCCGGATTCTAAAGTATGCCGACTTCTCGTGGCCTTTCCAAAAGATATCCGGTGTTCTATCTTCGGCCGATCTCTCCTTTGTCAATTTGGAAGCCCCTTTTCGTTCCGGTTGTCCGCCCACGGACCGGGGAATGATTTTTTGTGCCGATCCGCGGTCGGTAGCCGGACTAATTTCCTCAGGAGTTGATATTGTCTCTTTGGCCAATAATCATATTGGGAATCAAGGTCTGGAGGGACTGACCGAAACCCTCGATATTCTTTCCAAAGCCGGGATAGCTTCCGTTGGCCGGGGAACTCCCTTGGTGAGAGTTGTTAATAAGACCAAACTTGCCTTTTTGGCTTTCAACGATATTCCTCAGTTCTTCCCGGGTATCTCTACCTCATCCCGGGAAAATATCGTTACTCAAGTCTCGGGGGCGAAAAAAGACGCCGACATCGTGATCGCTTCCTTCCATTGGGGTGACGAATACCGCTTCCGGTCCTCCCGCCAGGAAGAGCTGGCCCGTCTGGCTATCGATTCGGGCGCGGATGTGGTGATCGGCCACCATCCTCACTGGGTTCAGGAGATCGAAACCTACAAAGGCAAACCGGTCTACTACTCCTTAGGGAACTTGGTCTTTGATCAAATGTGGTCGGAAGAAACCGAAAAGGGGATACTCGTCAGACTGACTTTTTCCGGTAAGGCTCTCGTCGCCCAAGAGGAGCTTCCCGTTAAGATCTTTGATTACGGCCAGCCCGCCCCGGAGAACTAGACCCAATTTCTTTTCGGAAATACTCTATGGTCGGTACCAAACCTTCGGCCAGTGACACTTTTGGTTCCTGGTCAAGTATTTTCTTGGCCAGCGCTCCGTCGGGCTTTCTTACCTTCGGGTCGTCCTTCGGCATCTCCCCATAAACGATCTTACTTTCGGACTCGGGTATCATCTTTAGAATTATTTCGGCCAGCTCTTTGACGGTAAACTCACCCGGATTGCCGATATTTACCGGGCCGGTAAAACCTTTTTTATTCTCCATCAGTTTTGTCATTCCCTCTATCAAATCGCTTACGTACTGGAAGCTTCTGGTTTGACTCCCGTCTCCATATATCGTGATGTCTCGATTGGTCAATGCTTGGACAATAAAGTTACTGACCACCCGGCCGTCATTTGGATCCATCGCGGGCCCGTAGGTATTAAAAATGCGGACGATTCTCACCGGGGTACTATATTTCCGGAAAAAATCCATACAGATGGTCTCGGCCGCTCTTTTACCCTCGTCATAGCACGATCGGACTCCGCAAGGGTTCACATTACCCCAATAACTTTCTTTCTGTGGATGTTCCAGAGGGTCCCCGTATACCTCGGATGTTGAAGCCTGAAGGATGGGAATGTTTCCGTTGATTCTCGACAGTTCCAGCATATTATTCATCCCGAATACCGATGTCCGCCACGTAAAAATGGGATCTTTTTGGTATGCCGGAGGAGAAGCCGGACAAGCCAGATTATAAATCCGGTCAAGTCCTTCTAGCTTCATGGGAAGCGTGATATCCCCTTCGATTAATCGAAAATTCGGTTTCCCGAGCAGATCCGAGATATTTTGTTTTCTCCCGGTATAAAAATTATCCACACAGATTACTTCATTACCTTCCTCCAGTAGTTTTCTGCACAAATGCGACCCCACAAACCCCGCTCCTCCGGTGATCAATATTTTCATCAGTTTATTTTACGCCCTCAATTGGCATTTTTCCCGGCCTTCTGATATACCTAAAATAGTATGAAATATATCACTCGCGCTCTGGCGATCTTTCTTCCTGCGTTGGTAATTATGTTTTATTTTTCCCCTCCGGCTACTGCCGTTTATCTTGACTCCGGAAGTCAGTTGGCTCTTCCCAAGGGTAAGGTCATAAACGAAACGGTCGCCGTCAGCGCCGCCGGTCTATCGGTAGACTCGGACATCAATGGCGATCTATTGTGCGCAGGGAAAGACGTCACCGTGAACGGCAATATCAAGGGCGATGTTCTTTGTGCAGCCCAGTCCATCAAAATTAATGGAAATGTTGACGGGAATATCAGGGTTATCGCCCAATCGGTAGAGATCAGTGGTCTCGTCAGCCGGAACGTTTATGCCCTGTCCCAAAATCTTTCCTTAACCAAGTTTTCTTCTGTTAAGGGGGATATTTTCTTTGGAGTTCAAAACGTTGATCTCAGGGGTTCTTTAGGGCGTGATCTACTTGGTGGCGCCGATCAACTGATAATTTCCGGGTCCCTACTAAGAAACGCCAAGGTCATGGCTACCCGGGTGAGTCTTGTCGATCCGGGCAAGATTGGTGGTGATTTCGAGTACTACATCGATAACACCGGCACCGCCTCGGTCAGTCAGAAGAATGTCAAAGGGAATATCGTAAGACACGAGATCGTGAGAAAAGAAACTCCGCAAGATGAGATGAAAAACGTCTCCCTGGCCGCTAGGTGTTTGGGCAAAATATTCTGGGCACTCTCTACTATACTGATTGGTCTGGTAGTAATTTATTTCCTTAAACCAAGAGTATTGAAGCGAGTCGGCATAATTGCCTCAAAGCCGGTGGTAGTTGGTCTCATCGGCCTTGCCGTCTTGATTCTTACCCCGTTTGTCATTCTCCTGCTCCTGATTAGCGTTATCGGAGCACCACTGGCCGTTGTCCTCCTTTTGGAATACATTATCTCGATTATGTTGTCTGCCGTTTACCCGTCTATTCTGGTCGGCGGGTGGATGATCAAGTCTTTAACCAAGAAGAAGTCGGATGGACTAGTCTGGCCTTTCATCGCCGGAACCGTTATTATCGGGCTTCTCATGTTCATTCCGCCAATTGGATTATTGACCGGCTTCATTTTCTTATGTCTTGGTCTGGGGGCCACCTTTCTCTCCTACCTTCCGGAAAAATAAAATCCGATCCAACAAGGGTCAGATCTATTGCATAAAAAAACAAGAGGTCTATACTTAATTTTGTACGGGGCAGATTATTAGTAACAAAAAATATGAAGACGAAGATGAAAAAGCAGAACAAGAAGACTCTTATTTCTGCGCTTCTGTTATTAATTGGTCTTGTTGTTATCTTTGGTGTCGCCGTACTTATCAAGACAGGAAATTTCAGTGATCAAAGCCGAGCTTCCACCAATGTTATGCTTGGAAAGCTCATAAAAGCTACCGATAGAGCTTTATGTATCAAATGTGTCGAACAATGCCCGGGTAGGGACAATGTCCTTCGAAGCTGTAATCCCATGGCTTCGTATGGCATTTCTATCGATAGTATGTGTAACAAAGCCGGAAGAGTCGAGACCTGCGGAGGGAAGACATTTTGTTGTCCGGCTCCAAATTCCCGATGGACCACGGATATGACCAAGTGCTCCGGAGTCACCCCGCCGGCAAAACCAAACTCCAACTATCTCCTTCTTAAGCCGGGTGGTGTTTGTACTGCTCTGGTTGTATCCAAAACACTGGCGGATCCATTGCTCAACAAACAGGTGGTAGCCACAGGCACCCTAAAAGAGCCATATTTTTATGCCTCTCAGCTTGTCGAAGACAAGCCTGGTTGCGATACAACACAGAGAGATACCCCGGTAACGACCAAACTTAAATTCCCCAGAACGGGGAAAGTTGCCATTTTTTCCATGTCACCAGTCCAGTTCCGGGCTACGGTTAAGCTGGTAGGACCTCGTAACTTCAATATAGATCTTGTTCCCAACGTTAGTCCCGCCAAGGCAGACAGGACGTTTGACGTGATTGCCGGAGAGCAATATGCCCTCTCGATGGTAGTGAAATATCCAAATAATACCAACAAGCCGGCTGTGGGCTGGATTCCTCCGGCCGAGGTCGGGAAATGTGGACCAAAGAAGAGTCCTGGTAAAGACAAATGTGGAGTTCTGTGGGACATAAGTAAATTAATTGAGTACGCCAAAGCAAACTCGTCCGGTATCACCGGTATCAAAGCCGGAGTTAATGAGGCGAATGTCGGATGCTGGGCTGATCCCAAAACAAATAATCCTTTGGAAGATTACGACTTTAATGATTGGGCTATAGTTTTCGGATATGTTGGCTCGCAACCTACCATAACCACCACATCAACACCGACCATCGCCCCACCCACCAGACCGCCAACACCAACTCCAACAAAGGAACCTACTCCCACGTCTTTCGAAAATCAATTTCCAAGAATAAACACCAATTCACTACCCACCGGGACAGTAAACCAGTCTTATAGCGCCAGTATTGATGCGACGGACGACACGGGCGACCAATTGCGAATGACCATTTCGGGTTTGCCTTTCGGTCTCAACACGGGTCCTTGTGCTATTCCGGTCGGAGGTGGCCAAATTACCTGCAATATCTCTGGTACCCCGGCAAGTGCCGGAGATTACTCCGTCAATGTTGTCGTCACCGATAATCACGGAGGTCGATCCAACAAGGTGATTCCTTTGACGATTGTTGAGATTGCCCCTGCCCTTTAATTGATTGGTTTCAAAAAAAGGAAACATTAAACAAAAATCCCGCCGGAAGGCGGGGTTTTTGTACAAACATTTCTTTGGTCGGGGTGAGGAGAATTGAACTCCTGTCGCGCGCACCCCATGCGCGCATACTACCGTTATACTACACCCCGAATGTTTGTATTATATCAGGCAGGCAGGGGCAGAAGGGGGCCTTAACGGTCTTGCAAAAATAACCCGAATATATATAATGGTTTTAGGATTAACATTCCCGAACAAATACCAAAGCTTATGAAAAAAGAAAAGAAAGCCAAGAAAGAAAACAAGACCACAGGATCTCCCGTAGACAACAGCGCCCGCCTCACCGCCGTCAAGATTGCCATGCAACAGATCACCAAACAGTTCGGTGAAGGTGCCATTATGCACATGGGGTCCGACCGTGTCGATGAAAAGATTCCGGTGATCTCCACCGGCTCCATTAGCCTGGATCTGGCTCTAGGCGTGGGTGGTTTTCCCAAAGGTCGCATCGTCGAAATTTATGGCCCCGAAGCTTCCGGCAAAACTACTTTGGCTTTACATGTTATCGCCGAAGCCCAAAAAGCCGGTGGTATAGCCGCCTTTATTGATGCCGAGCACGCTGTGGACCCCAGCCGAGCCAAGTCTATTGGCGTCGACCTGGACAACCTTCTCTTGTCCCAGCCCGACAACGGTGAGCAAGCCTTAGAAATTGCCGAAACCTTGATCCGTTCCGGTGGTATCGATGTCATCGTCATCGATTCGGTTGCCGCTTTGGTTCCCAAGTCCGAGATCGAAGGTGAGATGGGAGACTCCTCCATGGGTTTACAAGCGAGGCTAATGAGTCAGGCTTTACGCAAGATTACCGGTGCTATTTCCAAGAGTAAATGTATCGTCATTTTCACCAATCAACTAAGAGAAAAAATCGGCGTCATGTTTGGTAATCCGGAGGTTACTACCGGAGGCAAGGCCCTCAAGTTTTATGCCTCCGTCCGTATCGACATGCGTAAAATCGGTAATATTCAGGAGGGAGATGAAATTATCGGTTCCCGTCACCGTGCCAAAGTGGTCAAGAACAAGGTCGCTTCCCCTTTCAGAACAGCCGAATTTGATGTCCTGAACGTAGGCGGTATCAGTAAGCTTGGCGACCTGATCGACACCGCCATAGCCTACAATGTGCTCGAAAAGGCGGGTTCTTTCATCAAATACGAAGGAGAAACCCTGGCTCAGGGACGCGAATCGGCCAAAGCCGCTTTGGCGGAAAGACCCAAAGTCATTGAGAAAATTAAGGAACAGGTAATGGAGAAGGTTAATGCAGGGATCCAGCCGGAAAAGTGACCTTAGACAGTCTCTGGTAAAGTATGCCGGCAGAATTCTTGGCGCCAGGCCGTATTTTAGGTTCAAATTGCGCGAAAAACTGTTCCTTCGAGCGGAAAAACTGAATTTCGACGATCCCGGCTCAACCATCGACTCGATCCTTGACGATCTGGCCAAAAGTGGCTACCTGGACGATCAATATCTGGCTGAGGCTTACGTCAGGAGCCGGCTATCCAAGGGGTACGGACCCAAAATCATCTCCTTGAAGCTAAAATTTATGGGATTGAGCCCGGAAACGATCTCGATGGTTTTGGAGTCTACTGCCACGGAGGAGGCAGAGATGGCTTCTATCAAACGCTACTGTCGTAAATTTCCCCATCCGGATAGTCGGAAACTGGTATCCAAACTCTATTTTCGAGGCTATTCCGGCACTTCGATCAAAAAGGTATTTGACGGGGACTACTTTGAAGACTAAAATACAGTTACTAATCATGTTAGTCACTCAATATTACGCAATGTCCGATTTCAATCAAATCATAGTTCCCATCAAGCCTGCCGACCGGCAGACTGATCGCTAAGCGACTGATTTTTGCGTGCTTGCTGACTTTCATAGATTAGGCCTGCCTGCCGGCAGGCAGGTTTATTAATATATTTTTGTCTAAACCATGTCTATACTGTCAATTTTCAGGTCAAATATTTTCAAAAGTTCAGCCCCTTCCGAAAAGTCCAAGGTGGTCCCGGCTTCAGCTCAAGCTCACAAAGAAGACGAAAAGCCGGCTGTTAGTGTGGCCGCTCCGGTAGTTCAAGCCCCATCC
>CAZGSP010000064.1:0-5272 GCA_964528565.1 uncultured Pseudomonadales bacterium
CCCGCTTGGATAAGAAGGCTGTTATCATCCTTGATCGGAGATGCTGGAGGTGTTAGCCTCGATCTCGAAGAGGTATTCTTCAATTTTCTTCAATCCGTCCGATTGAGAGAGGATGGCCATAACCGCCGCAAAGAGAAGACAGTTAAAGGTTTTTGGATCCAAAAAAATACACTTCGCGTGACACTCACCATTAACCAGAGGGCAGAAACGGGAAGGGGGCATAGAGAGACTCCTTTTAGGGTACGGGATTTATGGGGTATTTTACCATCTAAAATGAGCAAAGGCTTTGTTGGCCTCGGCCATTTTGTGGGTATCAAGCTTCTTCTTGATGGCGGCACCGGCGTTTTCGTGAGCCTCAACGATCTCGGCGGCGAGCTTGTCGGCCAGAGTGCGGTAAGGATTGGCACCACGGGCTTTGGCGGCGTTGATGAGCCAGCGGATAGCCAGAGAGCCCCGGCGCTCTGGGCGGATAGGAGTAGGCACCTGGTAGGAAGCTCCACCGACACGTCGGGAACGAACTTCGATGGTGGGCTTAATATTATCCAAGGAAGCATGCAGATACTCGACTCCGTCTTGCTTGGTTTGCTCGGCGACGATGTCAATAGCCTTGTAGACTTGTTTGGCGGCAACCGATTTTCGACCGTCTTCCATGACGCTCGTAATCAGCTTGGCCACCAACGGACTGCCGTAAATTGGATCGAACTGGATTTTTTTGGCTGGGGTTTTCTTGGATCTCATATATGTATGTTATTTTTTGACCGGTGAAGGGCTTTTGGTACCGTATTTACTACGGCTGGAGCGGCGTTTTTCGATACCACCGGTATCTAATTTCCCTCTGACAATGTGATACTTAACACCCGGAAGATCCCGGACACGGCCACCGCGGATAAGGACAATGCTGTGCTCGGCCAAGTTGTGACCTTCGCCCATGATGTAGGCGGTCACTTCCTGCTTGTTACTAAGACGGACACGGGCAATTTTCCGAAGAGCGGAGTTTGGCTTTTTGGGAGTCATGGTCTTGACCTGCAAACAAACTCCTGCCTTCTGAGGGCTTTGGGTAGCGACCATGCGACGTTTGACCGAGTTGAAACTCTTGCGGAGGGCAGTAGTTTTCACTTTTCGGGCACTATTGATGCGGCCGTGTTTAATTAGTTGGTTAGTGGTAGGCATAGTTTGCTCGTGTATTTTATCAGATATTCTCGATCCTGGCACGCAACTTGCTGGTAGGAACCAACCGGCCAATAATAACGTTTTCTTTCATACCGACGAGATGATCGATCTTTCCCTGAGTGGCGGCGTCCGTGAGGACACTGGTGGTGTCCTGGAAGGAAGCGGCGGATAGCCATGAGTCGGTGTGAAGGGCGGCCCGGATGGTACCCAAAATGAGGTTCGTAGCAGTCGCCGGTTCTCCACCCTGAGCGATGATGGCTTCGTTGGCCATTTCGTAACTACCACGACTGATGACGTCTCCTGCGACCAAACTCGTGTCTCCCAAAGAGTCGATGCGGACATAGTCACACATCTTGCGGACGATGACTTCAAAGTGTTTGTCGTGAATACCAATTCCCTGAGACTCATAAATGGACTGGATTTCGCCGATAAGATAGTTCTGGGCAGATCTAAGACCTTTGATCTTGAGAAGTTCTTTGATATCGACTCCACCGACAGCCAGTTGAGTACCAATGGCGATCAGTTCTCCATCTTCAACCTTTAGAGGCATAGCCAGAGGAATGAGATATTCCTTGCGGTCATCTTTTTTGCCGGTAGGGGTGACGGTAACCAAGTTTCCGTTATCGGTTTCGACTATCTTGACCTTGCCGGAAACTTCAGAGATCGGGGCAACCAGCTTCGGCTGACGGACTTCGAAAAGTTCGGTCACCCGGGGTAAACCTTGGGTAACGTCGACTCCCGCAACACCTCCGGAGTGCTTGGTACGCATAGTAAGCTGAGTGCCCGGCTCTCCAATAGACTGAGCGGCGGTGACTCCAACGGGGTCCCCGATGACAGCGATTGAGTTGCTTGCCAGACTGTTTCCGTAGCACTTAACGCAGAGACCAAAACGCATCTTACAAGTGAGAGGAGAACGGACTTCGACTTCTTTGATTCCCGATTTGGCTATTTCGGCCGCAATTTCTTCGGTAATCATTTCTCCGGCACCGACCAAAACTTTGTGGGTTTCGGGAGAAACAACTTTCTTGGCGGCAAAGCGGGAGTTAATGCGTTTTTCGAAGATCTTACCGCGGTTATCCTCGGTGGAAATGGTGACGAATTCATCGGTACCACAGTCTTCGGCGCGAATGATAGCATCGTGACTGACATCGACCAACCGGCGGGTAAGGTAACCGGCGTCGGCGGTACGCAGAGCGGTGTCGGTAAGACCTTTTCTGGATCCACGAATGGAAGTAACGTATTCAAAAATGTTCAGACCTTCACGGAAGTTTCCCTTGGTCGGCAGTTCTACCATGTTTCCCAGAGGATCGACGTTGATACCACGCATAGCAGAAAGCTGTTTGATGGTATTTTTGGTGATACGACCCATACCGGTATCAATAATGAGACGAACCGGATTTTCCTCGGAGAATTCCTGCCAGGTTTTTTCGGCCAGATCTTCGGCGGTATCCATCCACATTTGGATGGTAAGTTTTCTTCTTTCTTCATTCGTAATCAAGCCGGCGTTATAGTTCTCTTCGATCTCTTTGGCTTTTTGGTTTCCGCCTTCGATGACAGCGGCTTTTTCCGAGTACATTTCATTGTCGGAAATGGCAAAAGAGAGACCGGAGATCGTAGAGTAGGCAAAACCAATATTCTTGACGCCGTCGATGAGCCTGACCACACGTTTGATGTCGAGCTCTTTGATGGCGCGGTGGAACATGGCGGAAATTTCTTTTCGAGGAAGATTATGATTAATGAATTCCCACTCCTTGGGCAGAATTTGATTGAAAATTATCCGACCAACCGTAGTCTCGGTTAACTCCGAACTGCCGGCCGTCAGACGAACTTTGATTGGCTGGCGGGGATTGAGGGAGCCGGTTTCATAGGCGGTGATAGCTTCCGTAGGAGAGGAAAACGGCATGGTGTACGGAGCCAGTTTGTTGTCGATCGAAGTCAGGTAGTAAACACCGATGGCCATTTCTTTGGAATCCGGAATGGAGACCGGGTTTCCGGCGGATGGTTTGACCAAGTTGAACTGAGGAAGCATATGCTTCTTGGCTTCCATAATGGCTTTTTTGGTGAGAGGTACGTGAACAGCCATTTGATCTCCATCGAAGTCGGCGTTGAAACCGCCACAAACGACGGGGTGCAAGCGGATCGCGGCACCATCGACCAGCACCGGCCAGAAAGCTTGAATAGATAACTTGTGGAGCGTGGGGGCACGGTTGAGGAGGACGGGGTGCTTTTTGGTAATTTTTTCCAGAATATCAAAAACTTCCGGTTGCCGTTTTTCGATCAACACTTTGGCGGCTTTGACGTTCGGAGCCATGTCTTGTTTGATCAGTTCGTGAAGAACAAAAGGCTTGAACATTTCGAGAGCCATGTCTTTGGGAAGACCACACTGGTTGAGTTTAAGTTCCGGGCCGACGACGATCACGGAACGGCCGGAGTAATCGACGCGTTTACCCAATAGGTTCTGGCGGAAACGGCCTTGTTTACCCCGAAGCATATCGGACAGCGATTTGAGAGTCTTACCGGTGCGTGAGCGGCGGGTGGAACGGGCCTGAGAAGAGTCGATCAAAGAATCAACGGCTTCCTGAAGCATGCGTTTCTCATTTCTCAAAATAATTTCCGGTGCTCCAAGATCGATGAGGTGTTTGAGACGGTTGTTACGGTTGATCACTCTGCGGTAAAGATCGTTCAGGTCGGAGGCGGCAAAGCGGCCACCGGAAAGCTGAACCATGGGACGAAGATCGGGGGGGATAACGGGAAGGGTCTGAACTATCATCCACTCCGGATTGATCTTGGCGTCGGCCAGGCCGCGGACCACTTGAAGCCGTTTGGTGGCTCTCAGTTTTTTGGCCTCCGAGGGACTGTTGAGGTCCTCTTTGAGTTTGGCGGCGAGTTCGTCCAGGTTAACTTTTTTCAGAGCATCGAGGAGAGCTTCCGAACCCATGCCGGCTTCGAGCCAATCGGTCAGCCTATACTCTTCCAGTTTGGCAAATTCGGAGTCCGAAACCAGAGAGTTGGCCTGAATTCTTTCGACAAGGGCGCCCAATTTGCTATAGATTTCTTCGGTAAAAGTAAGCTCGACCACCATTTGTTCGCGTAAAGAGGCGACTTTTTGTTTGTATTGAACTTTTAAGTCTTCCGTTTTTAGCTCCAGTTCATCTTTAACTTTTATTTTCTTTTTTAGGTCCGCTATTTCTTTTTCGCCCAGAGTTTTGATGTCTTCGATTTGTTTGTCAAAATTTACACGAACTTCGGTCAGCTTGGCTTCTTTTTGGGTTTCGACACTCGCCAGGGCAGTTTCCCGTCCCTCTTCATTGACGGACATGATAAGGAATTTACTGAAATAGATCACCGAGGTAAGAGCCTTAGGGGAAATATCAAGGAGAAGGGAAAGCTTGCTGGGGGCACCTTTGAAAAACCAAACATGAGCGACCGGAGCGGAAAGCTCGATGTGTCCCATACGTTCACGACGGACGCGGCTAAGAGTGACCTCAACACCACATTTGTCACAAACTATGCCCTTGAAACGGACTCGTTTGTACTTTCCACAGTAACATTCCCAGTCTTTGGTCGGTCCAAAAATACGTTCACAGAAAAGACCGTCTTTCTCGGGTTTTTGAGTTCGGTAGTTAATGGTTTCCGGCTTGGTGACCAGACCATAAGACCAGCTACGGATATCTTCCGGACTGGCCAGTCTGATCTGTAGACCTGAGAAATCGACGATGTTGTTCATGTTTTTGTTAGGTTTACTTTAATTACTGATTTTCTATATCCGGGGTTGGATCTCCGGCTTCTGCCGATTCCTCACTGACTTCTTCCACGGGCTCTCCGGTTTCGTCCTCTTCTTCAAAGGTCGAAGCTTTGAGCTCATCGGACATACTGGTGGCTTCGGTAATCTCGGCGGCAATTTCGGGCTTGATGGCCGATAGCTCTTCGGCGGCGGCGACTACTTGACCGGTGGGCACGACCGCAAGACAAAGCGAGTTGAGCTCTTTAACCAAGACCTTGAAGGACTCGGGGATCGAAGACATTGGAATAGTATCTCCCTTGACAATGGCTTCGAAAGCTTTGGAGCGACCGACGACATCCTCGGACTTGAGAGGAAGCA
>CAZGSP010000065.1:0-22618 GCA_964528565.1 uncultured Pseudomonadales bacterium
AGCAGGATGGAACCCCCCGCCAACGAGGCGGGGGCCTGCGTAGAGGTAGTTTTTTTGTAAATTAAAATCGTTTGGTTCGAAGCCCGCCAAAAACCATACTCCCGCGTAACTATCTCGCCTGAGTACAGGTTCCCTTCGGCTCGTATGTACATGGTCCGTGCGGTTTGTTGGCTAGTCTTCTGCACCTATCACGATTTTAATTCTTATTAATTTATTAAATAAAATGTCGAAAAAACTAGATGATAAATATATAAAAATGGATGAGAGTAAGCAGAAAATGCTTGAGCTTAGACATACGGCCGAGCACGTGCTTCACACGGCGATGCAAAAGCTCTATCCTAATCTGAAGAAAGCGATGGGGCCGGCGACCGAGGATGGTTTTTATTTTGACTTTGATTTGGAGGACAAGGTGACGGAAGCGGATTTCCCGGCGATTGAAAAAGAGATGGCCAGAATAATCAAGTCCGGATCGAAGATGGTGAGGCGGGAGATCGACGCCGATGAGGCCAAGAAATTGTTTGCGGGAAATCCGTACAAGACTGAGTGGGTTGAAGAGATCGCCGGAAGAGGGGAAAAATTTTCAACATATCAAATGACTTTACCCGATGGGAAGGTGATAGACGAAGATCTGTGTTCCGGGCCACATTTGGACAGCGTGTCGGAAATCGGGGCGTATAAGCTCTTGTCGGTAGCCGGCGCTTACTGGCATGGGGACGAGAAAAACAAAATGCTGACGAGGATTTATGGAACAGCGTATGAGACTCAAGAGGAGCTGGATAAGTATGTGGCCCAAGTTGAGGAAGCCAAGAAGCGGGACCACCGGAAACTGGGCAAAGAGCTGGATCTGTTTTCGTTTTCCGATTTGGTTGGAAGCGGTCTGCCTCTTTATTCGTCTAAGGGGGCTTTTGTGAGAAGAACCCTGAATAATTTTGTGGAAGAGATGCAGTTTGCCGAAGGATATACCCAGGTATGGACGCCACAAATTGCCAAGGCGGATCTGTTTAAGACTTCCGGTCATTACGATAAATATAAGGACTCGATGTTCCGGGTAGTCTCCAATTTTTCGGAGGAGGAAATGTTCCTCAAACCCATGAACTGCCCTCAACATACTCAGATATATGCGGCCCAAGCCAGAAGTTACCGCGATCTGCCTCTGCGGCTCACCGACTTTGCCATGCTCTACCGGGACGAAAAACCGGGTGAGTTGTCCGGTCTGGGAAGAGTCAGAGCTTTTTCACAAGACGACTGTCATATATTTTGCCGGGAAGATCAGGTCGATGCAGAAATAGATACGGCCTTGCAGATGACGAAAAAAATCATGGAGACTTTTGGCTTTAAGTATAAATACAGACTGTCGACAAGAGATATGGATCATCAGGAAAAATATTTGGGGGATCCGGCCGTCTGGGATAGGGTGGAGAAGTGGGCGGAGGAAATTATGGACAGAAATAAGATCGAGTATTTCCAAGGACCGGGAGAAGCGGCTTTTTATGCACCAAAGATGGACCTCATCGCTACCGATGCTCTCGGCAGGGATTGGCAATTGTCGACACTCCAAATCGATTTTGTGATGCCGGAAAGATTTGGTTTGGTTTATACCGATCAGGACGGTACACAGAAAGCGCCGGTGATGCTTCATCGGGCGATACTCGGTTCGGCCGAAAGGATGATGATGATCTTGATCGAACACTTTGCCGGAGCGTTTCCGGTATGGCTTTCTCCGGTTCAGGTGACGATCCTGCCTATTTCCGAGAAAATAATTGCATTTTCTGAGGACGTTTTGAAGAAACTGGAGGAAAAGGGAATCAGAGTGGAGCTTAACCGGGATGCTGATTCTTTGGGCAAGAAGATCAGAAATGCCGAGTCTTCAAAAGTGCCTTACATGCTGATCATTGGAGAAAAAGAAGTGGGAACCGGACAAGTGTCGGTCAGAGCCAGAGGACAAAAAGATCTGGGGACAATGGAAGTTCAAAAATTTGCCGATATGATCAAAAATCAAGAAGTTAATAAAAATTAATGGAAAGTATTGATAACCCACAGACCCCTAGAGCGGAGACAAATAGATCATTATATGGAAAAGAGTACGGTGAAGTTCAAGGAAGAGGTGTAGCCGCCGAATACCTAAAAATTCTGGATGATAAGCTGACAGGTAATGAAGGAAAGGTAATCGAATTGGGGGTGGGTTCCGGATCACTGATTCCGTTTCTCGAAAGTAAGTTCGGGAAGAAAAACGTCTTTGGACTAGATATAGGATGGATTTTGAGAAATAGTCAGTTTAATAAAGATAAAAATAATATTGAAGGCGACATCGAAAGTTTACCGATTGCAAACGATTCAGTTGATAGGATAGTATCGCTTCATACTTTTGAGCATGCCCCGGATTTGCAATTGGCACTCGAAGAAGTAGAGAGAGTGTTAACTCCAGGTGGAGAAGCTATTTTGGTAGTTCCTAGACCACAGTTTAAATTACGACAACTTGGGGCTCTGGTGGATACTTTAAGAATGTATGCCGGATTTGAAAAATTAAAGGAGTCATGGGTTGAAGCAGAGGGTAATAAAGTTTTAAGTATTTGGAATCAACTTAAATTAGCTTGGAATAAGGCAGGGGAGTACCATGTCCAGAATGTAACTCCAAAGAAAATTGAGGACGCGGGAACAAACCTAGTAATTACGGATGCAAAAAGTGTTTTGGTCCCGCGGGAAATGGGATCATCCTGGGTTATCACTTTAAAGAAAATCGATAAAAATGAGGTGGCTAAGTCATAGTAGAATACAGATATGGATGAATTAAAGAAGAAAGAATTAATTGAGAGTTTTTTGACCCGAGGGGTGGAGAATATTATCCCCGGCCGGGCAGAGCTTGAGAAACTACTGTATTCGGACAAGAAACTAAATGTCTATTTGGGGATCGATCCGACGGCAACCAGAATTCATTTGGGACACGCTTTTCCACTACGGAAACTGCAGATCTTGGCCGACCTCGGTCACAACGTGACATTTTTGATCGGGGACTTTACCGCAAAAGTGGGAGACACTTCCGACAAAGAAGCGGAGAGGCCGATCTTGACCGACGAACAGATCGAAGAGAATTTTCAAACATACAAAAGACAAGCGGCGAAGTTTTTGGATTTTGACAAAGTACAGGTGCACCACAACAGCGAGTGGTTGAGCAAGCTAAACTTTGGTGACGTGCTGAAACTGACCAGAAATTTTTCCTTGAATGACTTTATTAGCCGTGAACTGATCAAGAAAAGATTGACTGAAGGTAAGCCCGTGAGTTTGCCGGAAGTGCTGTACCCCATCATGCAAGGATACGACAGTTACTTTATGGATACGGATATCCAACTGGGGGGTACCGACCAGACTTTTAATATGCAAGCAGGAAGAACTCTACAGAAAAACTTGAGAAACAAAGAGTCAAATATCGTGGCGAATGGATTTTTGCCCGGGACCGATGGCCGCAAAATGAGCAAGAGCTGGGGAAACGCCATTTGGATCGAAGATGCACCAGAAGAGATATACGGAAAGATAATGTCGGTTGCCGATGACGTACTGCTCACCTACTTCCTGATGGGGACAAATGCTTCTCAACAGGTGATTGACGAAGCGAAAGTGAGACTGGAAAAGGGGGAGAATCCGATGAATCTCAAGAAAGAACTGGCCAAGATAATTGTGCAGGAACTGCACGGTGTAGATGCGGTAGCTATGGCGGAAGAACACTTTAGGAAGACGGTAGTGGAGAAGGTAGCCGGAGAAGACACTCCGGTAATAAAAGTGGATTTTGCGGTGCCGGTACTGGGATCCGAAGCTTCACTCGCCGCTTACGCCCTTGCCAATGGTCTGGTTTCCAGCAATACCGAGTTTAAAACTCTATTGAAGGAAGGGGCGATCTATTTGAATGAAAAACGGATCGAAGGCGAAGCCGAACTTCCATTAAATCAGGGAGAAAATGTGGTGAGAATCGGGAAGAGAAAGTACTTGAAATTGGTGAAGTAACTGTCCATGGAATATCACCCCGTCGTAAATAAGATCGTTTCACTGCTTAAAGAGAACAATTATTGGTTTGAATCGTTTGAGCATGAGGCGGTCCGAACAAGTGAGGAAGCGGCTAAAATTCGAACCGGTTACTCTTTGGATCAGGGTGCAAAAGCGATGATCGTACGCATAAAGAGAACGGAGTCCGACAAGATATTTGTGATGTTGGTGGTTCCGGCAAACTTAAGATTTGACGAGCGAAAGGTGAAAGATTTTTTTGGGGCGAAAGATATCCGTTTTGCATCCGAAGAGGAGGTGGAAAAGATCACCGGAGGAGTACTACCGGGAGGAGTCCCTCCATTTGGAAACCTGTTTGGTCTGGAAATCATCACCGATCCGAAGCTACTTGATAACGAAAAGATAATTTTTAACGCCGGTGATAAACGATTTTCGATCGCCCTGAAGTCCGAAGACTATGTGAAGCTGGTTCGGCCTCAAATAGCCTCAATAACCTGACGGATAAGGTATAATGCTTCCATGAGTAAGTTAAATGGAGCCATCCATCACACCCACCTTAACCCCAATTCCGAGAGGGCTTAACGGATTTACTCAAAATATCGAATTAAGACCTCCTGAACGGGGTTTTTTCGTTTTTGGAGGTGGTAGGAGGTATTATTAAGTAGGTTAATTGAACAAAATAACATGACACAAATACAAACACTAAAAGGATTCAGAGATTTTTTGCCGAAAGAAGCAAAGGCGCGACAGTGGTTGAAGAGAAAAATAGAGGAAGTTTTTGAACTATGGGGGTTTGATCCGATGGAAACACCAACCCTGGAACCGCTGGAGCTATTTGAAGGAAAGATCGGTGAGGAGGAACAGCTATTCTTCAAATTTAAAGATAATGCCGGGCGGGAGGTAGCACTTCGTTATGACCAAACGGTACCGACATGTAGAGTGGTGGGACAGTATGCGCAAGAGCTACCCATGCCTTTCCGGAGATATCAAATTCAACCGGCATTCCGAGCGGAAAAACCTCAGAAAGGAAGATACCGGGAGTTTGTGCAGTGTGATGCCGATATTTTTGGCGAGAGTTCTTACTTGGCGGATGCCGAGGTGATCGGACTGTCTTTGGAGATTTACCGGAAATTGGGTTTTAAGAATGTCTGCGTTTCCGTTAATGACCGGGAGTTGCTCGAGGGCATTCCTTATAAAGCAATTGTGGCGATTGATAAACTGGAAAAGGTCGGGGAGCTGGGGGTAATAAGAGAGATGATCGAGAAGGGAATAGAAAGAGAACAAGCCATCAAGTATTTTAAACAGGTACAGGATCTACGGCCCAACGAGAGAATTCGAAACATCTTCGCCTATTTGAAGGAAATTGGATTTGACGAAAGCTGGTATAAATTTGAACCGACTCTGTCGAGATCGTTTTCGTATTCGACCGGTCCAATTTGGGAGGTAAAGATAGAAGGATTTGGCAGTGGGTCGGTGTTGGGGGGTGAAAGATATGACGGACTGGTTAGTAAGATCGCCGGGGTAGAAATTCCCGGAACCGGGTTCGGTTTGGGATTTGACAGAACACTGGAAGCTTGTCAGCAATTTGGGCTGGTGCCGGAATTTTCGACGGTATCAAAAGTGCTTGTCTGTCTGATGGGGGGAGAGTATTTTGTGTCCGGGTTACTGGCGATGAAAAGTTTGAGAGAGGCCGGTATTGAAACCGAGATCTACCCCAGTAAAGAAGTCAGGATCGACAAACAGTTAAAGTACGCAAACAAAAAAGGTATCCCGTATGTCCTAATTATTGGCGCAGATGAAGTTCAGGCCAAAAAGGTGTCGGTCAAGAATATGAAGACCGGGGAACAGAAGACCGTGTTCGTGGAAGATGCCATAAAAATCGTTAAACAAAATAACTGAAGAAAGTCCGGTTGTGGTAGACTATTCCCGATAAGCAAGGGGGTACGGAGGCACATTTAATCACAAAAAGGAGAGGCCGATGGATGATGAGATGCGAGAGAAACTGATTGCTCTATGCGTAGACATTTACGCCCACGATCAACTTGATTGGGAAATCACATTGGCGGGTAACGGGACGAACGCCTTTGAAGCAAGCCGTGTAGCAAATAAGATCTTGGAGATTCTTGGGATTGAGGAAGAAGGCGAGGAGTTCCAAGCGCTTTTGGCCAAGAGGGTCCGTGAGCTGAAAGAGCTATATGAACCGGAAGGGGAAGATGAAGATGACGAGGGTGAGGAGTAGTTCATCATGAAAAATCTAAAGTATTCAAACCCGATTCCTCCCAAAGCGTATCGATGCGGGAAGTGCAAGGTAACCGGAGTCAAACTCTGGCGGTATTATCTCTGGACCGATTTTCTCTGCGCCAAATGCGCGGCAAAATTAATAAATATCCCGGTGACCGACATTAATGCAGATGGGGAGCTCAAAATGGAACATGGACAAATGACAAATGCAATTGGTTTTTATGTTCCTGCGGTTCCATACGAAGAATGTGTCGAGGACTACTGTTGGGCTTCGCCTCCCGATGCCGGTGAAAAGTGGTGGAAAGCTTTGCCGACGACAAAATAAAAGCAGATCCTGTTGCGAACATAGAATACCCTCCCCCAAGGAGGGTTCTTTTTTTAGGACAAGTTCTTATTGAGGAAGTCGGGAAGGTCTTTGATTTTGACGCGTTTTTGTTCCGAGGTGTCGCGGTCTCTCACCGTGACCGAGTCGTCGGTAAGAGTGTCGAAGTCCACCGTAACACAAAATGGCGTACCGATCTCGTCCTGGGTGAAGTATCTCTTGCCGATGTTACCTCTTTCGTCTAGAACGGTGCGGAAATTTTTCTTGAGGTCCTGATAAAGCTTTTTTGCTTTGTCACCCAACTCTTCTTTGTTTCCTAATAGAGGAAAGACGGCAACCTGGTAGGGGGAAAGAACCTTGGGAAATTTCATCACGACTCTTTTCTTTTCCGTGTCTTCGAAGTAAGCGTTCATCAGAATAATGGTGAGAAGCCGGGAAAGACCGAAAGTGGGTTCGATGACGTGGGGAATAAATTTTTCTTGGGTATAGGGATCGGTGTAACGGAGATCAACGCCTGACTTTTCGATGTGGTTTTTCAGGTCGAAGTCGGTGCGATAAGCCAGACCAAACATTTCTTTGAAGCCCCAGGGAAATTCGTACTCCAGATCCTCGGTGCGGGAGCTGTAATGACTAAGTTCTTCTTTGGTATGAGATCTCCAGCGGAGTTTTTTGGCCGTAAGTCCAAGAGAAAGGGCAAATTGGTACATCTCATTTTTCCAGTACTCGAAGTGTTTTTCCCAGTCTTCCGGCTTAACAAAATATTCAAACTCGGCCAGATCGAACTCCAAAGTACGGAAAGTAAATTTGCCCATGGTAATCTCGTTTCTAAAAGCTTTGCCGGACTGGGCGAGACCAAACGGAAGCTTGGGGTGAAGTGAGTCCAGAACTTGTTTGAAATCGACGAACATGCCCTGGGCCAGCTCTCCCCGAAGATAGGCGGTACTTTTACCATCGGTGATAATACCGATCTGGGTTTCAAAAAGCTGATTGAAGTTTCGAACCTTGGTCCAGGTTTTATTGCCACACTTGGGGCACTTGATGTCATTTTCGGCGATTATTTCGTCCAACTCTTTCAGGGGTTTACCCTCCACATTTTTCAGACCTTCGACAGCATCTTCGATCAGATGATCGGCACGGGTGCGGTAGTGACAGGTAAGGCAGTCGATCATGACATTGGTAAAGTTTGCCGTATGGCCGGAGGCTTCCCAGACCTTGGGACTCATGAGAACGGAGGTGTCCAGTCCAAACATGTCCGAGCGGTCGGTGACGAAAGTTTTCCACCAAAGATTGATGAGATTCCTTTTTAGTTCTGTTCCCAAGGGACCAAAATCATAGGTATTGGCCAGACCACCGTAAATCTCGGAACCGGGGAAAATGAAGCCACGACGCTTGGCGAGGGAAATTATTTTTTCGAGGGTGGCTTCTTTGGATGGGGCTGGCATTTATTTGGTTGAATTTATTGTTTGACGGTTGGGAGTCGGAGATCGATACGCTCCATATCGCGAGGAAACATGGAAGCTTCACGAACGTTTTTGAGACCCAAGATGTACATGGTGATACGTTCGGCGCCAAGTGCGAAACCACCTAAAGGAGGTGAGCCGAATTTGAACGCTTGCAAGTAAAGTGCGACATCTTCTTCTTTTAATCCCCATTCGTGAACATTTTTGAGGATACTTTCGTAATCATGTAAACGTTGGCCACCGGAAGACCATTCGACTCCACGGCAAAGCAGATCGACACTAAAGGCATATTCAGGATCGGCCGGGTCCGGATAGACATAAAAGGGTTTCTTCTTGGTAAGAAAGTGGGAGACAAAGACCAGATCGGAACCCTTTTCTTCTTTGGCCCACGCGCAGATCTCACGTTCATCATCCGGAGCAAGATCTTTTTCGGTGCGACAGTCACGGCCGGTTCTCCGGAATATTATTTCTTGGGCATCACGAAGTTTGATGATGGGAAACTTCTCGGACATTAGAGGAATAGTGGCCTCAAAAAGGGCTAACTCTTTTGCGCATCGCTCCTCGACTTCTTTGAAGATAAAACGAACAACATATTCTTCCATATCGAGAACTTCCTCGACAGAGTCGATGAAGTTGAACTCAGCGTCTAAAGAAGTCACTTCGGTAAGATGTCGAGTGGTGGCAGATGGCTCGGCGCGAAAGATTTGATTGACACTAAATACTCTTTCGAAGGCGGTGGTAAGAAGAGACTTGTAGAGCTGAGGACTTTGGGAGAGATAGGCTTGGTGATCGAAGTAATCTACCTTGAAAACTTCGGAACCACCTTCGGGTACGGCATTGATGATAGATGGTGCTTGAAATTCGAGAAAGTCCTTGTCCATAAGAGCTTTTCGAAAAGCATCAATGACAACGGCCTGAACTTTGAAGATGGCTTGAATCTTGGGGTGGCGAAAAGAAAGTGATCGGTGGTCTAAAAGTGTGGGGAGCTCTACCTCGAGAGTTTCTTTGCTTAAGTCCAGTGGAAGTTCTGCCGAATGAGCCAGGACGGTCAATTTAAAAGCCTCTATCTCGACGGTACCTGTTTCAAGAACGGGGTTAACTAGTTTTTCGGGACGAGCTTTGACGAGTCCCTCAATGCTGACAACATCTTCGGGTTTGAGTGATCCGAGAAGCTCACCGGTGCCGACGATTTGAAGGAGTCCACTGCGATCTCTTAGATCGATAAAGACGATTTTGCTGTGGTCCCGCTTGGTGTTGACCCAACCCTTGACGGTTACGGTCTCGCCAATTTTATTGATTGTGTCTCTTACCAGTGTCCGTTCCATGAGATCGATTATACAGTCTGGGAAGTGTTAGAATGATATGGCTTGAGTAATTTTGAAGGATTGATAAAGAGTTTGGGTCCGGACAGGGTTAAAAGAGATGAGCCCTTGTCTTCGCATACCACCTTGAGAATCGGCGGACCGGCAGATCTATTTTACGAAGCGCAGAACTCGGGAGAATTAATTAAAGCGGTTAGGCTTTCCAGAAGTTTCGGGGTACCGGTTACCGTGATCGGGGGAGGAAGCAATGTATTGGTGTCCGATTCCGGGATCCGGGGATTGGTGGTAAAAAATACCGGGGGAAAAATTGAGATCCGTGAAAAAAGATTTTTGGGGTTTTTCAGAAATAGAGCGGTTCCGGCGGGACTCTCCTCACGTGTACCGTCTGCCCGTTGGGCGGGATCCTCAGAAGGAACAAAGAAGTATGATTTTTCCGATCTGGACTACGATGAAAGTAAGTTTCCGGATGTAGTCGTGTCGATTGGCAGTGGAGTAAATCTACAGGTGGCGATGCAAAAACTTTTTGATGAAGGGATCACCGGACTCCAGTGGTACGCCAGGATCCCGGGTACTATTGGCGGAGCGGTGTACAACAATATCCATGGTGGTAGTCATACGATAGCCGAAATAGTGAGGGAAGTGGTGGTGTTGGATAACCATGGCGGGGTAAATAAAATACCCGGTAAAAGTATGCAGTTTGATTACGACAAATCCAGAATTCACCGGACCGGCGAGGTAATCCTGGAAGTGATACTGAACTTGAAAAAGGGCGACGTGGAGAAGGCAAGAGGAGTGGCCGGTGAGTGGAAAAAAAGAAAGTCGTGTCAGCCGATGAACTCGGCCGGGTGTGTGTTCAAAAATATTTCCGAGGAAGATAGAGTAATACTCGGCTATCCGACAACCGCCACGGGATATATTGTGGAACATATTTTGAACATGACCGGATACAAAATCGGCGGGGCGATGATATCTCCCGACCACCACAACTTTATTGTGAATACCGGTGGAGCGACGGCAAAGGATTATCTGGCCGTTCGGGACGAAATCGTCCGGAGGGCTAAAGAGACCATAGGCATAGAACTCGAAGATGAGATAATACGACTGGGCGAGTTTGATCAATAAATTAATTAACTAAATTGAACGGAGTATTACGAATAACAGGAGGTAGAAAACTTGAAGGGGCCGTGACGCCGATCCCCAATAAAAATTCTTTAGTGGCGGTTCTGCCGGCGGCCATACTGACCGATGAGATGGTAACCTACAAGAACGTGCCCGGAACGAGTGACGTAGCCAAGATACTGCAAATATTAAAACTGTTGGGAGCCGAAGTGGATCAAAGTAGCAGCGGAGAGATAAAAATTAAATGTGCCGGGATAAAGTCTCACAAGATCGATCAGACCCTGGGAGGTCAGTTCCGTGCGTCCTTGATGTTTGCCGGTCCTTTGCTGGCGCGTTTTGGAGTGGCGGAAATACCTTTGCCCGGAGGTTGTGACTTGGGAATGCGTTCGATCTCGGCGCACTTGGATTCTTTTAAAAAGGCCGGGGTTGAGTTTAAATATGTTGACGGATTCGTCAAGTTTACTGCTCCCAAAAAACCGGTTAAGTCGTACGATATTTGGCAATTGGAAGCATCGGTGACCGCAACGGAAAATTTGATGATGTATGCGGCAGGAACCGGTGCCGAGTATGTAATTACCGATGCGGCTTGTGAACCACATGTAAATGAACTGCTGAGAATGTTGGACAGTATGGGGGCGGAGGTTCACGGAATTGGGTCAAACAAAGTAACCATAAAAGGGAATAAAAAATTGAAAGGGGCTGTCTATGAACCCGGCCCGGACTTCGTGGATGTAGCGGGACTAATAGTGGCGGCGGCAGTGACCGATGGAAAAGTCCGTATCAAGGGAGCGAATGTCCCCGAAATAGTAGACGGGATGATCAACTGGTTTGAACTTTTTAATGTGAAGATCGAAAGAAACGGGAGAGATTTGATCGTGAGCAGAAACGGAGAACTCATAATTGATTCGGAAAATTCCGGTGTACCGCTCGCGGCTCCCGGTCTTCCCAAACTTTACCCCAGACCCTGGCCCGGATTCCCCGTAGATGCGATCCCGGTAATGGCGGTCTTGGCCAGTAAAACCAAGGGGAGATTGCTTCTGAAGAACTGGATGTATGAGTCCGGACTGGAGTTTGTCCGGGAACTGAACGCGATGGGAGCAGACATTTTTGTCTCGGATCCCGAAAGAGTCATCGTCACCGGTCCGGTAAAGTTTAAAGGAGGGGTGATCGTTTCTCCGAGTGTCATTCAAGCATGTAAAGCGATCTTTATCGCGGCTCTTTGTGACCCGGTGGTAACAGAGATCCATGGGGTGGATATTCTCCGAAGAAGATATCCCAATGTGTTTGAGACATATACGAGCCTTGGGGCAATCATTGAGAGGGTGGACGACTGAGGTAACTTTGGAATAGCCAGGGTGGATGTGGTTACGAGAAAAATTGGGAAACGACCCGGTTTATGATCCGGGCAAGTTCTTTGGTATGAGTAAGATTCAACAAGTGCCCGGCTCCGGCGATAAGATGCAGGTGGCTATGGGGGATACTTTTTTCCAGAAGCTCGCCAACGTTGGGGACGATGGCGTCCAGGTTTCCCCAGATAATTTCGGTGGGTACCGAAATGCGGTTGAGGGAAGGTTTGAGATTGTAGGAGATGATCTTGTGAAGAACCTTCTTTTGATGTTCATTGGCATTGGTATATTCTTCCGGGGAGTACCAGCCGACGTATTGTTCCAGGGGTTTGCTTTGAGGATAGATCATCATCGGTTTGATACTGTCGGCGATCTTAACTTTGAGATCCATAAGACGTTTATCTTCCGGAATTGAAACGGGGGCGATAAGAATGATGGAGGCCAAGTCTCCGGGGTATTTGACGGCGTAATCCAAGGTGATCTGACCGCCAAAAGAGTGACCGGCCAGAATGAACCGATGCAGTTTTAATTTTTTGGCAAAGTGTCTGATAAAGTCGGTATATTCGGGAACGTCCGGAGTAGCGTCGATCGGACCGGTGGAGCCAAAACCGGGCAAATCTACAAGAACGACCCGAATGTCCGGGGATATTTGTTTGGCAATGGGAATCCAAAAAGTCAGTGATGATCCCCAACCGTGGAGAATGACGATCGTGTTTTTCTTTTTTGGATTGAAAACCTCGTAATGTGTCCGAACTCCATTGATGACTGTTTGCATTGAGATGATTATATATGCCTACGCAGGAATGGCGCACATGGATTAAAATAAAGAACATGGCGAGCTATGATTTTAAGGCGATCGAGAAAAAGTGGATAGATAAATACGAGGATTTTGTGGGATATAAGGGAAATGATTTTGAGACTGCCAGAGAAAAATTCTATATGCTGACCGAGTTTCCGTATCCGTCCGGAAGCGGACTACATGTGGGCCACTCTTTCTCGATGACGCTTGCCGACATTTTTGCCAGATTCAAACGAATGAAGGGGTACAACGTAATGTTCCCCATGGGCTGGGATGCCTTTGGACTGCCGGCCGAGAATTATGCTTTGAAAACAGGAATCAAACCGCAAGAGACCACCCGGAAAGTGACCGAAAACTTTAAGAACCAAATGAAGAAACTGGCATTTTCGTTTGATTGGGACCGGGAGATCAATACTACTTCGCCGGAGTATTACCGGTGGACTCAGTGGATATTTGTAAAACTGTTTGAGAAGGGACTAGCTCACAAAGAAGAAATGCCCATCAATTGGTGCCCTAAAGATAAGATCGGCCTGGCCAATGAAGAGGTGATTGACGGAAAATGTGAAAGATGCGGCACCCATACCGAAAAGAGGGTCATTTCCCAGTGGGTAGTTAAGATCACCGATTACGCGGACAGGCTGATAAATGGTCTTTACGATACGGAGTTTATCGAGAAAGTAAAGGCGGCACAGATTAACTGGATCGGCAAGAAGGAGGGGGCAAAGATTAGATTTCAGATCTCAGATAGCAGTTCTCAGGTTGGTGAAATTGAGGTGTTTACGACGAGACCGGACACTCTGGAGGGGGCAACCTTCTTAGTGTTGGCACCGGAACATCCTAGAGTGACCGAGAATGCTTTGAATAATAAGAGTTTGGCGGAGTTTGTAAAAAAGACAAAGAATAAAACGGAAATAGAAAGAACCGATCTGACGAAAGAAAAAACGGGGATCTTTACCGGACTATCGGTAACCAACCCGATCACCGGCAAAGAAATGCCGGTGTGGACGGCCGACTATGTGCTGATGAGCTATGGAACAGGGGCAATTATGGCGGTACCCAGTCACGATGAACGCGACAGACAGTTTGCCTTGAAATATAAACTACCGATCGATGAGGAGTATACGCCGGACGAAAAGATGATCGACGAAGTAATGAGAAGAGGTGTGGGGGAGAAAGCAGTTACCTATCACCTGAGAGACTGGATCTTTTCCAGACAGCACTATTGGGGGGAACCGATCCCGATGATTTATTGTGAGAAGGATGGTTGGGTACCGGTGCCGGAAGACCAACTGCCTGTGGTTCTTCCCGAAGTGGAAAAATACCAACCGACGGAAACGGGAGAGTCACCACTTGCGAACATCAGAGATTGGGTGGAGACGAGATGCCCCAAGTGTGGAGCGGAAGCCAGACGGGAAACAGATACCATGCCGAACTGGGCCGGGAGCGATTGGTACTTTTTACGATACTGTGACCCAAGAAACTCTGAGGTGATAGCCGATATGAAAAAGATGGACTACTGGTTGCCGGTAGATATTTATATCGGTGGAGACGAACACAATACTCTTCATCTTTTGTACAGCAGATTTATTTATCAATTTTTGTGGGACTTGGGAGTGGTTCCCAAAAATAATCCCGAGCCGTACAAAAAGAGAGTTTCGCACGGAGTGATCTTGGGTCCGGACGGCAACAGAATGAGTAAGAGCAAGGGAAATATAATTGTGCCGGACACGGTAGCCGAAATTTATGGATCGGACGTTTTGCGGACTTACATGATGTTCATGGGGCCTTACGATTCGACGATGGCCTGGAACGAGAGGTCACTTGTCGGAGTAAGACGATTTATCGAAAAAATGATCAGGTTGGTAAAAGAAAACGAGGGAAAACACACGGAGACCGATGGTAAAAGTAGGCGACTGATCCATAGATTAATAAAGACGGCAGAAGAAGATCTGTCTCAATTTAAATTTAATACGGTAATCGCCAAGATGATGGAGACAACCAACGAGCTATTGAAGCCTGGAACGAAAGTGGCTAATGAAGAGCTGGGAATGGTGGTAAAAGTCCTCGCTCCCCTTGCCCCCTTTGTAGCGGAAGAGTTGTGGTCGGTTTTGGGAGGTGAATTTAGCGTCCATATGCAAAGATTTCCGGAGTTTGAGGAAAAATATTTGACCGAAGAAACAATTATTCTGTCGGTTCAGGTAAACGGCAAACTTCGAGGGACGATTGAAGTCGATCCGGCGATTGACGAGAGCGGAGCGGTAAGCGAAGCGAAAAAATCGGATAAGATCGCTAAATATCTGTTGGAGGGTGAGATAAAGAAAATTATTTATATTAAAGGAAAGACGATAAGTTTTGTGGTGGGGTAGAGTACTTCTTGGTTACAGGCAGATTAAAGATAATTCTGGTATCATATTCTACATGTCAGATAAAAAAACCGGTTTAACAACCATCTATACACCAGTATTGGTGTTGTTATTAATTGCCGCGTCCTTTTATGTAGGAAGGCTATCGTCCCAAGTGGAGGGATTGAAGAAAAATGTCGCCGGAACGGATACGACGGCACCGACTCAGGCGCCTGAACCGGAAAGAAAACTGGATGTAGCCAGTCTAAAGGAGAGAGCAAAAAAAATTGGTTTGGATACCACAAAGTTTGATCAGTGTTTGGATGGCGGAGCAATGGCTCAGAGAGTGGCCGATGAACAGAAAGAAGGTGCCGCTTTGGGTGTAAGTGGAACACCGAGCTTTTTAATAAACGGAGTAATGTTGGTCGGAGCTCAACCACAGTCTTCTTTTGAAAGCGTCATAGATGCCGAACTGAAAAATGGAACCGGTGATAAGGCCGCTGCCGCCTTGGGTGAAGAGGGTAAAAGACTGAAATTGAACCTGACAAAGGGTTATGTAACCGGATCGGAAAATGCCAAAATCAAAATAGTCGAGTTTACCGATTTTGAATGTCCCTACTGCGAACGGGCCTTCCCGACGGTGAGCGCGGTAATGGAAAAATACAAGGGGAAAATTAGTTTGGAGTACAAGAGTTTCCCCCTTTCCTTCCACCCCAGTGCGCAAAAAGCGGCAGAAGCTGCTTTGTGTGCCGGTGAACAGGGAAAGTTCTGGGAGATGCACGACGATCTTTTTGCCCCAGCCAAGTAACTAAAAAAGTACCAAAAACAACTCCCCCGTCAAATGGCGGGGGTTTTGGTTTTTGTGGCGGAGGTACCCCAAATGAGGTAAAATACGGGACATGAAAAAAATGGCAATAATTCTGACAATGTTGTGCTTCTTGGGTTTGTCTTCGATTGCTTTGGCAGCTAATAATCAAAATACTGTAGATGTCGAGCCGGTAGCCACAATATCAGCCCAAAATGAGGTTCGGGAAGTTGATCTGACTGTTCCCAAAGAAGAAGGGGATCGGTTGACTATTCTGATGAAATCTCAAAAAGTGACCGGTTGGTGGGTGGCCAATTCCCTAAAGCTGGCGATACGGAAGGCAGTGGCCGAGGGTGTATCTCCGAATACTTTGGTTCTGTTGTTCTTATTTCCTCTGGTGGCCGCCTTGGTGGCATTTTCCCGGCAGGTGGTCGGGGTGAATGGCTTTGGAATGATCATTCCGGCCCTACTGTCGGTGGCCTTTGTTTCTACCGGGGGAATGGTGGGACTGGTGCTCTTGTCCTTTGTGATGCTCGCGGCTATTTTTGGCCGGATGATGATCAAAAAAGTGAAAGTTCCGTATTTACCTAAGTTGGCTATTTTGATTTGGCTCGTATCGGTGGCGGTTTTGGGCTTGCTGATAATGTCTCCGATGATCGGCCTGGAGAGGTTGATGAGTGTGGGAATCTTTCCGATAATGATCTTTGTCCTTTTGGCAGAAACTTTTATTGAAGCCCGAATAACGAGAAGCCTTGCGACGTCATTTGGTATGACATTGGAAACGGTAGTTCTGGCTTTTATTGCTTACAAATTGATGAGCTCGACATGGGTCCAGAACCAAGTCTTGCTTCAGCCGGAAATTTCGATCACATTAATTTTGGTGATCGACCTGCTGATCGGAAAATACAAGGGGTTGAGATTGTCGGAGGTTTGGAGATTTAGAAATCTAGTATTGAAATAATGCCGAGACTATCCGATATATTAGGAATTAATGCCCGTTCGGCCGATTATCTATTGCTTAATCAAAAAAGCGCCAGACGGAGAGCGGATGATAAATTACTCACCAAAAAATTACTTAGAAAATCCCGGGTAGCTCATCCCAGATTGTTGGGAACGATAAATAATGTCGCCGAGGCAAGAGGCTTTAGGTGGAACAGACTGAAGGAGGGCTTTGCCATTAAGCCGGTTCAGGGATTCGGAGGACAGGGAATAATTCTCATTAAAAAGGCAACGAAAGAGGGTGGTAGTTTCCTGACCGTGGACGATAAAAAGGTGAATATCGACGATCTGATCCTCCATTCGATGGATATAGTCGAGGGAAAATATTCTCACAATAACTTGCGGGACAAGGTAATGATCGAGGAAAGAATTAAGATCCACCCGAAGTTTAAAAAGCTGGCGGTGGGGGGAGCTCCCGATGTCAGAGTGATCGTTTACAACCATATCCCGGTCATGGCCATGCTCCGTTTGCCTACCGAGGAAAGCAACGGAAAAGCCAACTTACATCAGGGGGCGATCGGACTGGGGATTGATATTGCGACAGGAATTACCACACATGGTGTCTATAAGAACGGGTCGGTTAAGTATTTTCCGGACTCAAAAACAAAGATAAATGGAATTACGGTACCTTACTGGAACAAAATATTACTTATGGCCGTGGAAACCCAAATTATTTCCAAGCTTAATTATTTGTCGGTTGATCTTTTGATCGACGAAGAAAAAGGACCGGTGGTGCTGGAGCTGAATGATCAACCGGGTCTTTCGATCCAAATTGCCAATATGGCCGGTCTGCGAAGAAGACTCGAAAGGGTAGAAGGGCTGGAGGTGGATAGTGCCGAAAAGGGAGTAAAAATAGGTAAGGCTCTCTTCGCCGGCAAATTCGCCGATAGAGTACGCTTCCTGGGAGAAGGAAAGCCGGTAGTGGGAATATTTGAAAAAGTAAGTGTCCGCAACGGAAAGAAGAAAATGGTGGAAGTTAAGGCCAAGATTGACACGGGGGCCAGAAGCACCTCAATTGATCACGAACTGGCTCTGGATATGGGACTACTAAAGCCGGACAATATATTGTGGACCAAGAAAGTAAAAAATTCTCTGGGTATTGAGGAAAGAACCCTTATTTCTTTGACAATAAAACTAAAAGGGAAAATAATAAAGACGAGGGCGAGTGTAACGGATAGAAAAAACCTGAGAAGACAGCTATTAATTGGCCGAAGGGATCTGAAAGAATTTTTGGTGGACCCCGGACTAATAAAAATAAGGAAATAATATGATTAATTCATCGCCCATGGTTCGAAGTGCGCAAAATATCGTACTCGACCTCCGTCCCTCGAGTACGAGTGCGGATCCGCTCCGTGCGAAATTTTGCTTGCCCTTCTGCACCATTAGGTCGATGAATATACAAATATGAAAATTGCATATTTACATAGGCTGACTTTTGACGAGAGTGAAAAAAGATTCCAAGAGGAAGCGGTGGTTTTGGGGGTTGAGCTGGTGCCGGTGAAGTACCGGAAACTGAAGCTCGTGGGAGAGAAAATTGTATTTGGAGAAACCGACATGAAAGATTTTGACGGATGGTACTTCCGGTCGGTGGGATCCGAGCTGGAATGGAGTAAACTGCTTCAGCTTTATGCCAAAAAACACAGCATTCCGGTGGTCGACGAATACTTATTGACGGAAGGCCCTCTGAGAAGATTTAAGTCGGTTATGAGTTGGCAACTGGCCGTGGAGGGAGTGAATTACCCCAAGTCCGCTTACGTAGAGAGTTTTAAGGATCTGGAAAAAGAGTTGGCGTCTTGGGAACTGCCGGCCATTGTTAAGCTGTCGGCCGGAGGCAGACACGGAATGGGAACTTTTTGGGTAAGAGAGCTTTCGGATCTGGAGAAACTGAAACATATATTGGAAAGCCGTAAGTTGAAGGCAAAAGAAACCGGCAAAAAAGTACCTATCTTCCGGGGTTTCCTGATCCAGGAATATATCAGAAATGACGGTGACTTCCGGGTGATGACGGTAGGCTATAAATGTATTGGTGGATTTAAAAGACAGGTGAAGGAAGAGAAACTGATATTGAACAAAAGTCAGGGAAAGTCTCTTGCTGTGGAGGTTCCCGCCGAGGTGGCGGAAATGGCCGAAAGGGCGGCGAGAACCCTTAGGGTGGAAGCGGCCGGAACCGATCTGGTCCGGGATGCTCAGACCGGAAAGGTTTACGTAATTGAAGTGAATGAAGCACCTCAGTTTAAGGTGTTTGAAAAACGGACTAAGATTAATGCGGCCGGAAAAATATTGGAGTATTGCGTAGAGAAATTTTCAATTTTCAATGATCAATTTCCGAACAAGAGATGAAAAAGGTATTAATACTTACCAGGTTTAGGGGGGAGTACGAACCAAGGAGACTTGCGGAAGAAGCCCTAAAGCTGGGTTATGAGGTTGACAAAGTAAACTATGAACATGTGCGTATTGGAGTGAGCAAGGCGGGGAAACCGATCGTGGATCTCGGGACCGGGAGGAAACTGGACGAGTATGACTTGATCATCCCAAGAGCGGCCACGAAAAGAGGTGGGGAGTCGATGCTGGGGGTCAAGTCCGTCATTCTCGAATATCTGGAACAAACCAGAATTGAAGAAAAGAAGATCAAGGTAATAAACGGCGAGAGCTTTAAGCTCTTTCCTCTAATGGGAAAATTGGAACAGGGTATTCTCTTGGCCGAAGCCGGTTTGCCGGTGATCCCCTTCGTGTCTTTCCGAGGGCAAAGAGGTTGGAAGAGATACTTGGAAATCTTGGCGAAAAGAACGGGAGAGTTTACGCCGGTGATGGTAAAAGCCAGATTTGGATCCCACGGTAAGAATGTGAAACTGGCGGAGACGATGTCCCGACTCGAGAAGTTGTCTCAAAAATACAGTGAGGGTGATGTACTAATTCAGCCGGTGTTAAAAGTGAGGCGGTGGTATCGGGTGCTGGTATTGAACGGGAAGATCCTGGGAATGATGAAACACAGGCAAAAAGATAAATTCCAAGTCCTGTCCCAGCAGGAGGAGCTGTCCAAAATTAAACCGAAGTTTTCCAAAGAGCAAATGGCGGAGCTGGAAAAATTGAGTCTTACGGCCGTAAAGACTTTGAAAGCCGACTTCGCCGGGCTGGATGTAGCGTGGGATGAAGAAGCCAAACAGTGGCGGATCTTCGAGGTGAACAGAACGGCACAGTTCAAGTGGTTCGAAAAAGCTTTTCCCGAAGTAAACGTGGCGGGCGAAATGGTGAGGTAGATAGACTTAGGGGAGACCGTTTGCTTCTTGAATAAGACGTATTTCTTCGGGGGTTAACGGCGGTTGTCCTTTTTCGCCTGCTAAAGTTTGGCGTTGAAGTGCGGCTTTGTGTTTATCGGTAAGTTCCGGTTTATTATCCTTCAGTCTTTTTCCTTCTTCAGTCAAATTTTTACTGTTAGCTTGTTCATTTTGATACCCAAACACATCTTTTCTAGGATTGGTCGGCGAAATCTCAAATGGCATATTTATAATGTATCACAAGTTAGGGCATGTAGGACCATCCTTTGTGCTAAACTTTTGGTATGAGGCATAAGAGTACGGTTTATACGCGGGAAACACATAATCAATTTGGGCAGACGGAAGAAAAGATAAACCTGCAAAAACAGAAAAAAGCCGGAGGATGGAAGAAGGAAGAGAAGGAAGGGCAAAGTCCTTTTAGAGTGAAAGAGGCGACTAAAAAACAGAGCGTTTGATACTTTAGAGTAAGATATTCTTATGAAAGAAAGTATTGTTTCGATTGAGACCGAGGCGGAGAAGGTTGCGGCGAAAATTGAGAGCCGGGTGATTGACGGAAGGGTTGAGGCCATTATACCTAGCGAAAGGGAACAGTTACGGGAAGCAATTGAAGCGAAAGGAGTAAATTTGGCGATTTTTGATAAGGATGTAATGGAGAGATTGAGATCAATAAAAGAGGAGGTAGGCAGGACTTCGAGACAGGCAAAAGAATTGGAAGTTGTACTGGGTGGAAGTCGGCAATTTATCGATTATTGTCAAGAAATGCTGACGATGTGTGTACGGGAGGATAAAAGGGAGAGGGCTAAGGGATTCGTTGAGAAATATGTAGCCGAACATACTAAGGATGGTTATCTTCATTTTGGTAGAGGTGGGGACTTGATGAAAAATAGGTTAGAGGCGATAATTTCAGCGACAAATGCTTTATTTGGTGTGGTGGCACAGTACAGTGATGGTGAGGCGGAAAGATTGATGACCGAGGATGATTTTGTGTTCTCATTGCGAGAGAGGGTGTTGAGAGGTTGGGAAAAAACTCAAGCTTTATTGGTATTACCTGAAGGAGAAATTACCAGATTAAATGACGATGAGATTAGGACACTCCCCGTGGGAGGTTTGAAGAATATTATTGAGTATTGGTTGAGATAACGACGTCTACCTGTGGGTGATGATAAAATAAGCCTCGTGAATCGCAAAAAAGTTGCAGTTGGAATATCGGGCGGAGTAGATTCCGCCGTGGCGGCACTGCTTTTGAAAAAGGCGGGTTATGGCGTGGTCGGAGTGCATCTCTACTGCTGGCCTCCCAAAAGTGAGGTGGAAAAGGATGGGATGACCAGAGATGAATGGATCAAGAAGAACGGGTGTAGGGCAGATGAAGACCGGGCCAGTGCTTTGAAAACGGCTCTGGAACTGGAAATACCGTTTAAAGTTTTGGACTTTTCCGAAGAATATAACGAAAAGGTGATCAAGTATTTTTATGATGAGTATCAAGCGGGCAGAACACCGAATCCCGATGTCCTGTGCAATAGCGAGATCAAATTCGGTCTTTTCTTGGACTGGGCGGTAGAGAATGGATTTGATTACATAGCGACGGGACATTATGCGAAACTTTCCGGCGGTTCGCTTTACATTCCGATGGATAAACATAAGGATCAGACGTATTTTCTTTGGAAGCTGACGCAGAAGGAGCTGGGTCGTGTCCTGTTTCCGCTTGGAGATTTGGTAAAGAGTGAGGTGAGGGCGATAGCGAAAGACGCGGGTTTAAGCGTGGCCGGAAAGAAGGATAGCCAAGGGATCTGCTTTGTGGGGAATGTGGAAGTGAGAGAGTTTTTGGCCAGAAGATTGAAGATCGTCCCCGGTAAAGTGCTGGATATTGAGGACAATGAAGTCGGGAAGCACGATGGAGTGTGGTTCTATACGATAGGCCAAAGGGGAGGGTGGACACTAGACGCAAGAACTCAAGACAGGGAGACGCCGATTTACTATGTGATATCAAAAAATGCAAAGAAGAATGAGCTTGTTGTGGCGGAGGCAGAAGGGGCTGTTGGGGATCAGTTCGAGGTGGGAAGTATCAACAAGATATCGGCAAATAAATGGGGCTTGGATGATCTACTGGTACGAATCCGCCATGGAGGTGAACTGATCGGAGCCAGAGGGATGGAGATTGAGGGTGGATTGCTCGTAATATTGGACAAGCCTGTTCGGGGGATCGCACCCGGGCAAAGCGCGGTGTTTTACAGCCATGAAGGCGAGTGTCTGGGGGGCGGAGTGATCGCTTGAGGTTGCAAAATACATACTATAGGTGTAAAATATCCGGGCTATTTGAAAGATTCTCAGTTTTCCACCCAAAAGGAGAGTGCTTCGTTGGACGAAAAAGAGAAAAACCGCAAGAAGTTTGAAAAGACAGGCCGCAACCGCCGCCAGGATCATGGCACCCATGGCAACACAAACCATAACCGGTGGCAACGCTGGTTTGACCGTGGTTATTTTGACTATGGTGAGATCGGGCGCCAGGAACTCCGTCTTATTGCCCGCTGTGGCGGTGACGAAGAGTTGGTTACCTCCGACGAAGAATAGGTTTTCGCCCCCCCCCCACAGGGGGGG
>CAZGSP010000066.1:0-5783 GCA_964528565.1 uncultured Pseudomonadales bacterium
ATTATGGGTTAATTTGCCAATTTCGTGGTAAAATAGGACATCCCTAGGACGAGAGGAATGCCCTGCCACAAGGTAGGGAGGAAAGTCCGGACAGCTAAAAGGAAGGGTGGCTGGGGAAACCCAGTCCTCCGGTAGGCAACTACCGGGGCGCGATAGGGCCACAGAGACGATCAAAGGTGAAACGCCCCGCCGCTCGGCGGGGATCCTCAAGGAGTAATCTTAGAGGAGTGGTAACCCGCCCCGCTGCAATCGACGAATTGGGACTAAGGTACCTTTTCCGTCCCTAAAGTCTCGAGCATAGATAGATATTCCTCCACGACAGAATCCGGCTTATTGTACTAGGGATCCCGAAAGGGATCCCCTGTTGGCCAGGACTAGTCGATCTCGGGGATGGTGGTGTCCTTGTTGAGCTGAATGTGACTCAAGATAACCCGGGCAGAAAGAACCGCCGGAAGAGCCAAGACGGCCAGTAGCGGACCTCCCAATTGGAAACCGATCATGATAGCGACGATGGTGATTATCGGATTGAGTCCGACAACCTGTTGCATGATTTTCGGAACAATTAAATTGTTTTCCAGCTGTTGGACTATTATCGAAACGACCAGGGCGGCAATACCGTGTCCGGTGGAGATGGAAAATCCAACCAGGACGGCGGGGATGGTGGCGATGGTGGGTCCGATATTGGGAATCAACTCCAACATACCGGCGATGAAAGCCAGGGGGATGGCAAAAGGAAGACCGATGATCAGATAGCCAATATAACTTAAGAAACCAACAAGCAACATTAGTAGTAGTTCCCCCCGGACCCAGTAACCGATCTGGATTTCCAATTTTTCGGCAATTACGTAGTAATGGTGCCCCTTATCCCCGAACCAGAACTTGAGGTATTTCTCCAGATTGTGCATGTCCTGAATCATGTAGAAACTGATGACAATGACCGTAAAGGCGGTGATGAAAGCCGAAAAAGTATCAAGTGCAAAAGTTAAGACCTTTCCCGGAACGGTGGCGAACTGGGCATTGAGAGAACCATCGGTAATTTTGACCGGGCTGACGGTGTCGATAATGGCGGGAAGCTTTTGAATAAATAACTGGGTTTGATCCAAGAGGGGTGAGGCAAGAGAAACCATGGCAAAGACGATCGTACCAAAAACGGCCAACAAGATAACCATGGAGGAAAGAGCACGATTGATCTTAAATTTTTCCAGTTTGTCCACCAAAGGACAAACCGCCAAAGTGATCAGAATCGCAATGAATAAGAGAAAAATGACGCTGGTAAGTTTGAAAACAACAAAAACGGCGGCGAGAGAAAACAGAACCCAAAAAATACTACCGATAGAGATATCAAAGATTATGTGTTTCCTTTTAATCATTTGAGTAATATTTTGCTAGAGAGCCTATCAAGACCTGATCGACCTTATCTTTATCATACCAAACTATGCCGGGTTGTTTCCGGAACCAGACCATCTGTCGGCGGGCATAATCCATTTCGGAGGCGGTCCATAGATCGACCAGTGTCTCCCGGGAGATTTCTTGATGCAAAAACTTGATGATTTCTTGGACACCAAGGCTGGTAAAGACGGGTAGTTTTTGATCGGGGAATCTTTTCAGTAGACTCTCAACTTCTTGAATGGCACCGGAGTCGAGACGATCGAGGACCCTACGACGGATGGCGGCTTTTTGGACCTCTTTGTCCTGCCTAAGACCAATCCAGACAAAGGTGGTTTCGGATACAGGCAGACTTTCCCCGACAGGGTGGGAGGGGCGCGCCGACGAGGAGACCTCAATAGCGCGGATTAGACGCCTGGGGTTATTGAGATCCGAGTTGTTAAGAGTAGCAAATCTACGGGGATTTAATTTCGATAGACGGGATTGTAAAGACAAAAGATCAAGTTTTTCCAGATCCCGGCGGAGCGGTTGATTCGGAGGTACATGAACATTGAGTAGATCGGAAGTAATGGCCTTTAGATACAAACCTGTGCCACCGACGATGATCAAGGGAGTGTTCTCTTTAATTGAGTTTTGAATAATTTTTCGAGAATAATTAACGAAGTCCGAAAGATTAAAGATCTTATCGGCCTCTACCAGATCCAGCCCGAAAAGCTTGATCCGGGGAGAGAGACTCTCGGGAATATCTTTGCCGGTAACGATATCCAAGTCCCGGTAGACCTGTCGGGAGTCGGCGGAAAGAATGTTGACGGAGGGGTGGCGCCGGAGCAGATTCTCGGCAACCGAAAGGGCGAGGGAGGTCTTGCCGGAAGCAGTGGGGCCGCAAACAACAAGAGTTTTGGAGATCGATTTAGGCACAGACTATTTTAACACCAGATAGTTGAATATCTTCTATATAGGTTTATAATCCCGAATTATGATAAGAAATAAAGAACGATTTACCCATATCGGTGATTGGAGAGCACCTTGTGGATTGATCTATGGTGAATTCGAAGATAAAGAACGACCGGGGGTGAAATTTTTTGGTCAGTTTAAAGAAATGGTGCGCGAAACTCAACCTTCCGATCGGATAAGTCCGAGGAATAAAGCAGAAGTAGCGGTCGAGTATATGGGGATGGTTTTATATATCACACACAGAATTAACGACCAGGTGTCTAATATGAACGATGATTATGTATTTGTAGACGGCAGAGAGGTGATGGATCAACTTAAGGCATTGGTTGAAAAAGGAAAACTAACCCCCTTCTGGATTGAAATACGAGGCAACTGGATGAATATAATGTACTCGAGAGGTAAGAAAAGATATATGACCCAAATAGTTGCTTTGGAGGAGCCGGCTTAAGGAACTATCGGGCGGGTGCTGAGATTGTCTTTGTTGGCTATTTGATCCAGGATCTCCCATCGCTGTTTCTTTATTTTGGCCGGGACATCGTCCGGGAAAAACTTGGCGGAGACGGTCCCGGGACGGGGTGAGTAGCGGGCAACAAAGGCCACCTTGAAACCAACATCTTTGACCAAATTCAAGGTGTCCTGAAAATCCTCTTCGGTCTCTCCGGGGAAACCGACGATAATGTCCGTACCAAAAACCGCTTCGGGAATTTTGGATTTAATTTGATTAATTAAACTGAGGTAGGATTCCCTGGTGTATCCCCTATTCATAAGTTTCAGGATCCGATTACTCCCGGATTGGACCGGTAGGTGGATAAAGCGATCGATCTTGGGATTTGAGGCGATCTCATCAATCAACTCGTCCCAGAAATCCCAAGGGTTGCTGGTAAAGAAGCTAATTTTTTTGATCCCCTCGATTTTGCCAATTTCCCTTAGCAAAATAACAAACGGTGGAGTGTCCTGCGGTTTGAAATACTGGGACTGGTTCGAGGGAATAATATCCGGGGTGAATTTATCTTTATCCATAAACATCTTTCTAAGGGCGACGCCGACTTTTTCCAAACCCCAAGAATTCACATTTTGCCCAAGAAGAGTGATTTCCTTGTAACCTTCGGCGGCTAAAGTCTCGATCTCGCCAACGATATCTTCCAAGGGACGTGATCTTTCCCTGCCTCTGGAAAAAGGGACTATGCAATAAGTGCAGAAAGAGTTACAACCCGAGGAAATGGGAATAAAGGCTTTGTCCTTTTCTTTTCTGATCGCTTTTTGATTGAAACCGACTTCGCCGATAGGAAGAATTTCGTCTATTTGGGGTAATAGGGTCTTGATCTCCTTTTCATTAAAGTGGAGCATACAACCGGTAAGAATTATCTTCGGCCGTGCCTTCCGGCAGGCAGGCCGTATTTTTCCGTCAAAGAATTTTTCAACGTTGAGTAAAAATCCGGTAACTCTGTCTTCGGCAGACTGGCGAACGGAACAAGTATTGATGACTATTTCATCGGCTTCTTTCCAAGTATCGGCTTCGGTATATCCACGCGAGAGATAGTCTCCAAGAATGCGCTCGGAGTCAGACTTGTTGGCTTGACAGCCAAAAGTGTTGATAAAGACTGACGGCATTAGGCAACTTTTTTCTTCAAAGGCTTACCAACATGAAAGTTGATAACTTTGTGGCCTTTGACTACTTGCCTCTTCGACTCATTTCCAAAAGGAACTACTTGTTTGTCCTCGACTTTCCCAATGTAGAAAGTGCCAAACCCCGAGATAACCACCTTTTCACCTTTCCCCAAGGCAACAATGGACTCTTCAAAAAAAGTATCGACCGTTTCTTTGACGGCTTTTTTGGTTAGGTGAACCTTTTTACTAACGATGTTGATAAGAGTTTGTTTGGTCATTGATTCCTCTTTCCGGGCAGAATACTTGGTAATAATTTAGCTGATGTTACCACCTAATCGCAAGGGGCGCAAGTTAAACTAACTGGCTATTTCGCTGGCGCGGGTCTCGCGGATACAATTGACCTTGACGGTTCCGGGGAAGGTCATGGTGTCCCGGATCTCATCACGAATAGCTTGGGCCAAGACCGTTAACTGATCGTCTCCGGCCTTGCTTGGATTAACAATAACCCTGATCTCTCTCCCGGCGGAAATGGCATAGGCATCGTCGACCTCCGGATGTTTGCGGGCGATTTCTTCCAGATGCTTAATCCGTTTGCCATACTCTTCGGTATTTTCGTGACGAGCACCCGGTCTGGAACCGGAAATGGCGTCGGCGATATAAACAATCACCGATTCGTTGGAAGTAAATTCCTCGTCTTCGTGATGCTGGGCGACACAGTCGAGAATATTTTGGGGAATGTTGAACTTCTTAAGGTATTGAATACCTAGTTCGACGTGATTGCCTTCACCTTCGATGATCTTGCCAATATCGTGGAGCAAACAACCCATGCGGACGGTGTCCACATTGGCACCGATCTCATTCGCTATCTTGATACCAATTCTGGTTTCTTCCAAGGTATGACTGATCATATTTTGACCGTAGGATGTGCGGAACTTGAAACGGCCAAGCATAGTAATAATTTCCCGATTCATGTTGTAGACTCCAACCGCATGACAAAGCTTTTGTCCTTCCAGAAACATAATTTGCTCAACGTCTCTCTTTGATCTTTCAAAGTATTCTTCAATTCGAGCCGGGTGAATACGACCATCTTTAATTAAATGAATTAAGGTCAGACGAGCTATTTCACGGCGAACGGGGTCAAAACTACTTAGTTTGACTTCGTCCGGGGCATCATCCATGGAGACATCACAACCGGAGACTTTTTCAAAAATACGGATATTGCGACCGTCTTTTCCAATAATGCGGCCTTTGGTTTCTTCATCCGGAATTGGAACGGTGGAGATCGTGTACTCGGCGACATAGTCCGTGGCTCCGGCTTTCATAGCGTCGATAAGTATCTCCCGGGCGAGATCCTCCGACTCGATCTTGGCTTTTTCCTCAGACTCTTTGATGGCTCTGGCGGCTTCTCCGGCGGCACGTTTCTCCACTTGCGCAATCAGTTCCTTCTTGGCTTGCTCGGTGGTCAAAGAGGCAATTTTTTCAAGTTTTTCGACCATGGAATCGGCTTGAGTGACGATCTTGGCCTTCATCTCTTCGATTTGAGTTGATTGGAGATCCAGATTGGATTTTTCCCGCTTTAACTGCTCCTCGATAGCGGCGGTACTTTGCTGTTTTTGAGCCAGATTTTTGGCTCTGATCTCGATCTCTTCCAGCTGAATTCGGGCATCTTTGATGGCCTGATCTTTTATCTTGAAAGCCTCGTCTTTGGCCGAGATAATAATCTCACGAGCCTGTGATTGGGCCGTGGCCTGGGCGGTGGCGATGATGGCGGCGGTATCAACGGAGGGGGCTTGAACTACCGGAGCAGGGGCGCTAACAACCGGCTTTTCGGCTTC
>CAZGSP010000067.1:0-20808 GCA_964528565.1 uncultured Pseudomonadales bacterium
AGAGGCAGGTGCTCTAACCAACTGAGCTACTGACCCGAACCTACATATTTTACCTCATTTCAAGGTAAAATATACCTATGCACCAATAGCTCAACTGGATAGAGCGTCGGCCTTCGAAGCCGCAGGTTGCAGGTCCGAGTCCTGCTTGGTGCACCTTTCTTGACATCACCCCGGTTTTCTGCCACCATAAGTTAGCTTATGGCGAAAAAGTTTTTGTATCTACTGGCTATTTTTATCCTTTCCTCCCGTGTCGTTTTTGGCCTCAACGCTTCTCTATTTGAAGATAATACTGAGCAGAAAAGGTTTATCTTGGGAACCAGTGACAGCCTAAATGCCGAAACCATTCCCACTCCGGAAGAACCATTCGTTTTTTCGGCCTTACCCACCTTCGACGAACAAATCAAAACTTCGATCAAAACGGCCGATGCCCGCGCGGAAATTATCCGTCAGTATCTCCACAAATTTGGCTCGCCCTTGGAGCCATACTCCAACCTCATCGTGACTCTTTCCGACCAATATCAATTTGATTACCGCTGGCTCGTGGCCATCGCCCAACAAGAATCAAATCTTTGTAAGCACATTCCGGAAAACTCCTTCAACTGTTGGGGGTGGGGGATATACGGAGACAAGGTTACGAGGTTTGATAATTATGAAGACGCCTTGCGGAGGATCGCCCCTCAGTTTACCAAGATCTTTCTCAAAGGCAAGCACAGTAAGGATCCGGCAGAAGTTATGAGGACCTACACTCCTCCATCGGACGGCTCTTGGGCCGATGGAGTCTCCCAATTCTTCGACCATCTGGACTAGTTATGTGCCGAGGAGAGGACTTGAACCTCCATGGGTTGCCCCGCTAGCTCCTAAAGCTAGTGCGTCTACCATTTCGCCACCTCGGCAAGCCCAATCATTTTACCACCGCAAGGCATGATAGGTTAAAATAAAAGGCTATGAACATCAAACAAACCAAGATCGAAAAGGGGACCGCCTATCTGGAAGCTATCGTCTCTCAGGAGGAAGTCGACCTGGAAAAAAACCACGTCGTCGAAGAAATGATCAAGACCGTCTCCGTTAAAGGATTCCGCCAAGGCAAAGCTCCCAAAGCCATTGCCGAGAAGTCTCTTGACCCCGATAAGCTGAGTGATCACATCCTGGGTCACATCATGAACCATCTTCTCGAACACGCCATTGAAGAGCACCATTACCGCCTGCTGGGACGCCCTGTTCTGGAAGAGTTGAAAGCCGAAAAAGACGGCAGCTGGAATGTAAAACTACAACTTCCTCTATACCCAGAAGTCAAACTTGGGGACTACGCCAAATATCTCAAAACCAAGGATAAAGATAAAAAAGATAAAAAGGTCGAGGATGTTTATCAAGCCCTCTTGGATCACGAAAAAGTCGACGTCTCGGAACTGATTATCAACGAAGAGGTCAACTACAGTCTGGGGCGTCTCACCACTCAGGCAAAGTCTCTAAACCTTCCTCTTGAGGACTATCTAAAGGCTCTGGGAAAGAGTTTGGATCAAGTCAAGAAAGAATATGCGGAAAGCGCCGAAAAGTCTGTCAGACTGGACCTGATCCTTTTGGAAATTGCCAAAAAAGAAAATATCGACACCGACGACAAGGAACTGATAGAATTAGCTAAAATATCCAATATCGAGTCAAAACAAATGGACCAGCTCAGATCCATCATGAACCGCCGCAAAACCATTGATTATTTAATGAAAATCTGATATTATAGGGCCAAGTTATGAACAGTAATACGGGTAGCTCATCCGGCCAAAGTCAGGGAAACAACAAGATCCAGAGTTTTCTGGAGGCTCTTCGCAACTCTCAAGCCCGTTCTTTCGAAAATGGCAATCAGGAACCAAGGACGAATCCCTTTGCCGAGATACAACACAAGAAAGAGGCGGAAAAGAGACGGACAGAGCTCTTCTTTCAAGCCCGACAGCAAGAATGGAACAAAGTATTTTCTTCCAAAGAAAAGCAGACCACCGGTCGGATAGAGGAAATTAGAGAACAACTAAAAAACCTGGCCAAACAGGTCAAAAGACTGGACACCAATCTTCAAAAGGCAGTCGACTCTCCCGTGGCGCAAGCCGGGGTCTATCACGAAAGCTTTCTGTCTCACATCCAAAAAATGATCCAAATTTTTAGCCTCAAAGTTCAAGAAGCCAATAGCTGGCTCGAAATGTACAACTCCCGATCAACCAAAAAGGGGACATACTGGAATATGGCCAAATCCAAAGGCAACGATTATACCCAGTCCAACGAACGCAACGTAGCCACCTCCGTCGGTTAATGAGATGGTAAAATAACTCCATTGGGCTCGTAGCTCAGCTGGCTAGAGCGCTGCATTGACATTGCAGAGGTCACTGGTTCGAGTCCAGTCGGGCCCACAGAAAACATCACCCTTGTGGTGATTTTTTTGTGGACATTATCCGATGGACTCGAAAGTCGGAGGCAGTTTCGTAACGAACCTGCCGAGACAGGTCCGAGAGAGCGAAGCTACTCGAGGGAGTCCAGTCGGGCCCACAAACAGGCACGGATTACACCCTATAACTTGACAAATCGAGCTTAACGTGGTACTATAAACCTATTGGCTTCATTCACACATCCCGGAGGATAATTAATGACACTCTTGACATTTCTTTTCTGGATCTACGCAATCGTGGGAATTATCACCTTTGCAGTGCATTTCCACATTGCCAGAAGCAACACCCTTGGCCCAAGAATCCTTTTTTCTCTTGCCATGGGGTTCTGGCCACCGGCCACCGCCTCCTTCATCTATCTTCTTTTGTCCGAAATGTGGACAAAAAATCAACAAGACTGATGAAACTCAAACGACACCTTAAAGGTGTCGTTTTTATTTGTTAACATACTTTGTGGCTAAAAATATAGTAAAATAACACGTATATCAATCAAAAAACAAAAACTTGGGTAAATACTACCGTTTGAATCAAAATATCAGATATCCCGAAGTCAGGGTTATCGACGAAGAGGGTAAACAGTTGGGCATTATGTCCACCAAAGACGCTCTGGAAAGAGCGGCCTCCGTCGGGCTTGATTTGGTGGAAGTCACCGAGAAAGCCGTGCCTCCTATCGTTAAGATCATCGATTTTCAGAAGTTCAAATACCAGGAAGAGAAAAAGGACCACTCCGGCAGTTCCAAGGGTGGCCAGGAGACCAAAGAGATCCGTCTGAAACCTTTTATGGCCGAAAATGACATGATGGTCAAGGTTAGACAGGCCGAAAAGTTTCTCAAAGGTGGCGATCGGGTCAAGTTGGTGGTAAAATTCCAGGGTAGGGAAATCACCAAGAAAGAGTTTGGAGAGAAAATCATGGCTCAGGTAATAAGCTTGTTGTCTGAAGTCTCCACGCTTGTTGAAGCCCCGAAGTTTTTGGGGAAGCTCTTGATTGCCCAAGTTAAACCAAAAAAATAACCGCTATGACCAAACAAAAGCAAAAGACGAGAAAGATCGTCATGAAACGATTTAAAATTACCGGCACCGGTAAGGTTCTTCGTCGCAGTCCATATATGCGTCACCTTCGCCGCAAAAAGAGCAAAAAGCTTATCCGCCGCTATCGACATTACCAGGAAGTCACCGGAAAAATTGCCACGAAGATCAAGGCAATGCTTCATTTATAAAACATAAAAACACATGCCAAGAGTTAAAACCGGTACCGTCCGCCGTAAAGGACACAAAAAAGTCTTCCAGCTCGCCAAGGGCTTCCGGATGACCAGAAACCGCTTGTACAAAACCGCTTCCGAAGCCGTCCTTCACGCAGGCCAGTACGCCTACAACGGCCGTAAAGAAAGAAAGCAACAGATGCGGGTTACTTGGATCTCCAGAATAAACTCGGCTCTTTCCTCCATTTCCGAAGCTCCCAAGTACTCCAGATTTATCAAAGCCCTTTCCGACAAGAAAATTACTTTGAACCGTAAGGTTTTGGCCGCTTTGGCTACCAACCTCCCCGACGCCTTCAAAGATGTCGTTTCGTTTAGTGCCAAAAAATAAACGGGGATTTTAGATGTCTATTTAAAAACTCCCCGTTCAGGGGAGTTTTTGTTATCATTAAAGACGATGGGGAAAAAGATAAAAGAAATAGAGGAAATAGAATCTGAGCTCAAAAAGGACTTGAAAGACTCCCTCTCTTCCGCCGACGTCGACCGGCTCAGCACCAAGTACCTGGGCAAACAGGGCAAGGTCAATATCCTTTTCAAAACCCTGCCCATAAAAACCGATCCCCAAATCGGCCGGCAAATCAACGAGCTAAAAAATTATATTGAGGAAAAAATATCCGCCAAGCTTGCGGAAACCCTTAATACTTCCGGGCAGGCCCCTACCGATGTCACGGTACCCGGTATTGAGCTTCCCAAAGGCAGTTTACATCTGGTGACTCAGGCGATCGAAGAGATCGAGACCATTTTTCTCAAGCTGGGATTCGTCCGCCGCCGGTATCCGGAAGTGGAAACCGACTGGTACTACGCCGAGGGTCTGAATATTCCCAAAGATCACCCGGCCCGGGACGATCAGGAAACTTTTTATGTCGGAGACAATACCGTTCTGACCGCTCATACAAGCAATGGCCAGCTCCGCGAAATGGAACTAAAACAAGCTCCCCCGATAAAAATGATCAACATCGGGAAAACCTACCGGCGGCAAACAGACGCTTCTCATACCCCCATGTTTCACCAATTCGAAGGCCTGGTCATCGACAAAGGGATCAACATCACTCATCTCCTGGGGGTCACCGAGTACTTCGCCAAATCATATTTCGGACTGGACAGAAAAACGCGACTCCGCCCGCATCACTTTCAGTTCACCGAACCCTCATTCGAGATCGATATCACCTGTGGCGTCTGCCATGGTACCGGGATTATCGGCAAAACCCCATGTAAGATCTGCAAATCCGGCTGGCTGGAACTCGGAGGAGCCGGAATGGTTCATCCGAATGTCCTGAAAAATGGTGGACTCGATCCGGAAGAATGTACCGGGTTTGCTTTTGGCTGGGGAGTGGAACGGGTATTAATGATGAAGTCCGGACTTCCCGATCTCAGACTGATTTATAGCGACGACATTAGATTCTTAAGACAATTTTAAAATGGACATCATCATTACCGATTCCTCACTTAAAAAATTCCTGCAGACCAACGCCGAAGGGGAGACTCTCGCCCAAAACGTCAGCCTTTGCGGACCGACTTTCGATCGGATCAAAAAAAGCGGCGGGGACTATGTTTACGAAATTGAAGCCATCACCAACCGGGTAGATACGGCCGGAGTCCAGGGGATCGCCCGCGAAGCGGCCATCATCCTCACCCAATTTAATATCCCGGCGAAATTTATCAATGATCCGTATAAGAAAACCTTAAGCTTCCCCGACTGTCCGGCCAAACCATTTCACCTGAATATCGGGAAAGATCTGGTCGTCCGATTCACCGCAATTTCCCTGGAAAACATCTCAGTCAAGCCTTCTCCTCCGGAAACCCAAAAATTCCTCGAAAATTGCGGGCTGCGTCCCTTAAACAACTGTATCGACATCACCAATGAGCTGACGGTTCTTTATGGCTTGCCCTGTCACGTCTTCGATCTGGACAAACTGGCGGCTCAAAGCCTGACCATACGGGAAAGTAAAGAGGGAGAGGTGGTAACCACTCTGGACGACAAGAAAAATAAACTGACCGGAGGAGATATCGTCATTGAAGACGGCTCTGGCAGACTGGTTGATCTCTGTGGCATCATGGGAGGGCAGATCGCCGAAGTCGATAACCACACCAAAAACATTCTTCTTATCGTTCCGGTTTACGATCCGCGGAAAATCCGCCGTACCTCTCTCTACCTCCAAAAGAGAACCCTGGCCGCACAGCTTTATGAAAAACAACCCGATCCCGAACTTTGTCTTCCGGTAATGGCGGAAGCAATTCAATTGTTTAAAGCACGAAGCGGTGGAGTGGTTTCGTCTTCACTTTTCGATTTTTATCCCGCCCATCGACCACCAAAATTTATTTCTCTGGACTTTAATTGGTTAAACACCTTTATTGGTATAGATCTAAAAAAAGAAACCGTCATCGATATTTTGGCCAGTTTGGGATTCGGGGGGTCTATCGAAAAAGACAAACTTATCTGTTCCGTGCCCAGCTGGAGATATCACGACATCAACATCAAAGAAGACTTGGCCGAGGAGGTAGCAAGGATCTACGGGTACTTCCGTTTTCCTTCAAATCTCCCTGGCGTCAATTTGCCGGCAGAACCCGGGGATCTTCTCCTTGAAACGGAAAAGAAAGCCAAAAAATACCTTTCCGACATTGGCTATAACGAAGTCTACAATAGTTCTCTCATCTCTCTTTCCGTTATTGAAAACACCGGACTCGATCCGTCTGATCTCATCAAACTCAACAATGCCTTATCCCGGGATTATGAATATCTTCGGACAAGCCTGATCCCTTCGGCTCTGGAAAACCACAAGCACAATCAGGGAAAGGTCGACGGACCGCTTAAAACAGTCGAGGTCGCCAATTGTTACCAAAAGACCGAAGGTCGGGAGTTACCCCGGGAAATTTCAACCCTGACTGTCCTCTCCGGAGAAGACTACCGCAAAACAAAGGGGGAGATCGAAGCTCTCCTATGGAAATTAAAGGTAAAAGATATCTCCTACAAACCAAGTCAGACGCCTCCTTCGTTTTTCGATCCGAAAGGTACGGCCGGCATCTACTCCGGAAACCTTTTGCTGGGGCACATCGGTACGGTCAAACCGGCAGTCGTAAGAAAGATCGGCCTATCAAGCGACCCCGTGGCAATTGAAATAAATCTGGTGGATCTGGTATCCAACATAAACCTGAAGCATGTCTTTCGCCCCATCCCGGAATATCCTCCGGTACTGGAAGAAATGACCATCGACTCGGAAAAACCGTTGGGTGACATCATTGACACTATCCAAAACACCTCCGGGCTCATCAAAAAAGTCCAGTATCTGGATAGCTTCGAGGGAAAACATTCGTTCAGAATTTCCTTTGGCAGTAACGAAAAAAATCTGGAACAACCGGAAATAAACACTCTCAAGGACGTTATCCAAACTCGTTTCAAAGTCTAGTTATTTTTACGGTGTAGGAGAAGTTGTTGGGGATGGGGTCGCTGTCGGAGTGGGGGAGACATAGTCCACGTTGACCGCAAAGTCGCTTGTTTTTGACTCTTCTTTTCCCTCGTTGTTTCTCGCCGATATTCTCAGAGAATGTTGACCGGTGGAAACTTTAATTTTCTGTATATACACGCCATCGGTCACGGTCCGTTCCAAGACTCCGTCGATAAATATTTTCCCCTCTACGATCGGTTTATCGGACACCACCGAAAACCGGACGGTGATCTCGTCTCCGTCTACCCGGCTGTTGTTTGCCGGTGTTACGATCTGAATATCCATAGACGAGCTGGCACCACAGCTTTCGGTGGGTACCATGTAAATCGGGTTGTTTTGTTTTGCTATCCACTCATTGATCGCTTTCTGCCATAAGGACTTATCCGTCAAACGATCCTCTTCTTTGATAATGACAAACTCCTTTTCATCATAGTTCCCTTGGGATACGGATACCGGATCGGCCAGCCTGGTCGGGTCGTTTTTACAGAGCTTTACTTTGGTGTGGATCGGATCCGGTCCGGTAGGAACGCTTCCGTTGATAAACCAATCCTTATAACTGCCAAACCCATCATGGGCCGGATACCCGGAAATTTTATCGACCTCAATCTCGGAAACTCCCTCCGGGGGAGTGAACGGTCTGTCCGGCTTGATCGCCAACATATCCAGCACTTGTCTCCGCCAAATAGGAGCCGCCCCGGAAACACCGGAGGCCACATTTTTCATCTTTTCATTGTTGTTATTTCCCACCCAAACCCCGACGATAAAATCCTTAGTCCACCCGATGGTCCAGTTGTCTCGTAGATCGTTTGTCGTTCCGGTTTTTACCGCCACCGCTCTAGCGCCCAGATTCAAGTATGAGTTGGGACCAAAGGTCAGCAGTCTGGCGTTGTTGTCGGACAGAACGGAGTTTATCAAAAACGCCACTTTCTCGTCGAGGACTCTCTCCGGTTTTACCGGCTTGTTCTCAAAGATAACCCTGCCGTTGCCGTCCTCGATTTTCAGGATCACGACCGGGTCTAATCTGAGACCGCCATTAGCAAATGTGCTGTAAGCGGCAGCCAAGTCAAGAAGCCTCACCTCAGCCCCTCCAAGAGCCATTGAAAGGCCTACACGGGACATCGTTTCCCTTGTAGGCTCAAGAGAAGTCAGTCCCATTTTATAGCCCTGGCGTAGTACGTCTTCCACCCCCAATAACGCCACCAGTTTTACGGCGGGGACGTTAATCGAGCTTGCCAGGGCGTCCCTCAAATGAAGCAAGCCGTGTTCTTTGCCGTCATAATTTTTGGGAATATATGGTGTCTTATCGTCTTTTCCGGGAAACTCGGTCACCACATCGGCGATTACCGAAGCCGGACCGTAGTTATTCATAAACGCCGTCGCATATACCACCGGTTTGATTGATGATCCGGGTTGCCTCAATCTGGTGGTTACATTTACCTCACCGTCGATCGTCTTATCAAAAAAATTCTTCGAACCCACCATGCTCAGGATTTCCCCGGTATTTGTATCTAAGATCACCGAAGCTCCGTTTTTTATATTCAAACCGGCGGACACCTTATCCACCTCCTCCTTGACTGCCGTCTCCGCCTTTTGCTGAATGTCCCAATTCAGGCTGGTGGTTACTTTCAGGCCTCCGGTATCCAAAATACTCGAACCGTATCTTTCTTCCAAAAGTTGTTTGACATACATGACAAAATGGGGCGCCTTTATCTTATTACTTCCCAATCCTCTAAACTGAATGACATCCAGCTCGTTGTTGACCTGAGCTTCCAACTCTTTGGATATTACTCCATCTTCCCTCATTCTTCGGGAGACTTCTTTGGCACGGGGAAGATAGGCCTTTTTATTATTTCCGCTGTAGGGTGAGTAGCGGGAAGGGGACTGCGGTAAACCGGCGAGCAGTACACTCTCGGTTAAGGTCAAATCTTTAGGCTCCTTTCCAAAATAGATCTGCGCCGCCGCCGCCACCCCAACCGCATTTCCTCCATAAGGCGCTTCATTGAGATACATTTGCAATATTTCGTCTTTGGTAAATGTTTTTTCGATTCTGAGGGCGAGCATAAACTCCCTAATTTTTCTGGAAATTGATCTCTCGTTGGTCAACAAAAGCATCTTTACCAGTTGCTGTGTTAGTGTCGAACTACCGATAAGCCTTCTGTTTATCACTATATTTTTGGCAATTCTCAGTACAAACAGCGGATCAAAACCCTGATGCTTATAGAAATCCTTGTCTTCGATCGAGAGAGTCGCTTTCTTAACATAATCCGGAACTTCGGCCAACGGAGTAAATTTTCTATCTTGATCCGTATAAACATCGTACAGAATTATCTTGCCCGTCCTGTCCAAAATCTCGGAGGAAAAGCCCGTCTTTCTTTGAACCTTGGAAGGGTCGGGCAGATCTCTGCCAAACCATAAAAATACCAGAACCACCGCCATGGTCAAGCCCAATAGTCCAAAAAATATTACTTTACCAAAGTTAACGTTGGGCAATAAATTTCTCGTCCGCCTGATTCTGTGTCTTCTGTACATAGCGTAGTTATATTACTATAATAATAATAAACCTAATACTTAGAAATTAATTATGACTAAAAGAAGAAGGAGACTCTTTACCGCCATCATTTTCCTGGGCTCGGTGGTTTTGGTCCTCACCACCTTTGCCTCTCTATTCATCAGATGAGCGTTTACTCCCCCGGAGACTCAATCACGGCAGTCAAAGGGATCGGACCGGCCATCGAGGAGAAACTTCAACGTCTGGATATTCACACTATTGGGGACCTGCTTAAGCATTTTCCCGCCAGATACCTGGATTTTTCCAAGCAAGTTAAGATCAAAGATCTGAAAGACAAGATACCCGGATCTTTTTTGGCAACCATCAATAGCCCCAAAACCTTCTATTCCTCTAGCGGAAAGTTGATCACCCAAGCAGTAGCCGCTGATTCATCCGGCAAAATTTCTCTGACTTGGTTTAATAATCCCTTCATTAAAAGACTGATAAACGATGGGGATACTTACAGTATCGCGGGCAAGCCTTCTTTTTTTGGAAAAGGTCTTACTCTTATCTCTCCCGTCATCGAGGAGGGGGACTCCTTCACTATAAACACCAAGGGGCTGGTTCCCGTTTATCCACAGACCGAGGGGATCACTTCCAGATGGCTCAGAAAAAAAATCTTTGAGCTTCTTCAAGACACCACCCTCAAAGACCCTCTGAGTCCGGAGTCATTAAAAACAAACGACCTCCTGCCTCTCCGGGAAGCCATTTTCAAAATTCATTTTCCCGAAGAACCGGGTGACCGCTGGCAGGCAGACAAGCGTCTTTCTTACAATGAACATCTGCGCATCAATATTCGTAACCGGTTGGAACTGGAAAAACGCGGGGCCTCCGTCTCCATGAAAATATCCGCCAAAATAAACTCACTCACTACCAAAAAGCTGCCGTTCCCCCTTACCCCGGATCAGATAAAAACCGTCCGCCATCTGGAAAAAGACCTAAAAAGTAAGGAGTTCACTCATCGTTTGATCCAGGGAGAAACCGGCTCCGGCAAAACCGCCCCCTTACTGTTTTCGGCCAACCAAGCTCTATCGTCCGGTTTTAGCGGCGCCGTCCTGGCTCCTACCGAAATCTTGGCCTCCCAACATTTTAATACCTTTAAAAAATACTCCCTCTTCCCGGATCAAATTACTCTGGTAACGGCTTCATCCCCGGTTGTCCCCGGCAAACAACCCACAATTTTCATCGGGACACACGCCCTTTTAAACCAACTGCCTTCCCGTATCTCTCCGCCACTCGCTTTCGTGGCCATTGACGAACAACATAAATTTGGCGTCGCTCAAAGAGAAGCCCTTATGAAAAGGGAGCCCTTACCTCACTTATTTAATCTTTCGGCCACTCCCATTCCCAGGACGGTAGCTCTTGGTCTATTGGGCGATATTGAGATCAGCAATCTCCGCCATAAACCCGAGAACCGGCTCCCCGTCAAAACCTTTGTTGTTTGTCCCACCAAATTCAGGGATAGCCCTAAATGGTTGATTTCGGAGCTCGAGAAAGGCAATCAAATATTCGTGGTCTGTCCGAATATTTCCGAACATGCCGAAAATATTTCCTCGGTTGAGAAAAAAACCCTGGAGTACCGGCATCTGCTTCCGGAAAAGTATCCGGTTCTGTCCATACATGGCAAAATGACCTCCGAAATTCAGCAAAAAGTACTCCTACAATACAAAGCTACCCCAGGAAGCGTCTTGGTTTCGACCTCACTGGTCGAGGTCGGGCTTGACATTCCCTCGGCCAACATCATGATCATCCACTCGGCCGAAAGATTTGGCTTGGCCCAACTTCATCAGCTTAGGGGCCGTGTCGGTAGGGGAGACACTCAGGGGTACTGCTTTTTGGTTCCCTCCACCGACGATGAAGTGGAAACCGAACGCCTACAGTTACTTCAAAAATTTCACACCGGCCTGGTTCTCGCCCAAAAAGATCTCCGTCTTCGGGGAGCGGGGGAGATCTACGGCGAAAAACAACACGGTTCCCTTCAGACCAGATTAAAGTACTTTTGGTCCAAAAAACTTTTTAGACTCTCCAAGTCCGATGCCCGGAAAATGGTTGATCAAAGTAGGCAAAAGGCGGCCGAGATTGCGAGCGGCCTCCTTTCTTGGTAGAATACAGGTATGGCCGCTACACCAAAAAGAAAAATATCAACAGCAAGACAAGGCAAAAGAAGATCCCAGATCCACTTAATTGAGCCCAAATTGATCGTGTGCAAAAAATGTGGAAACCTAAAGAGGGGACACTTTCTTTGTTCCGTCTGTAAATCAAAATAACTCAAACCCGTGAAATCTGCCCTAGATCCCCGTCACCTAAAAAGAATTTTGGTTTTTAAGTCGCTCTTTGCCGGCAGTTTTACCGATCAGCCGGATCATCCCAGTCGGGTAGACAAGATAAATTCCCACCTGACTCAGATTGATGAAATAATTCAAAAGTGTGCCCCCGAATGGCCCATTTCACAAATAAATCGGGTGGATCTCGCCGTACTCCGCCAAGCCGTCTACGAGCTATTATTTAAAGCCCAGACGCCCACCAAGGTTATTATTGATGAGGCGGTGGAAATTGCCAAACGATACGGAGGAAAAACCAGCTCCAGTTTCGTAAACGGAGCCCTGGCGGCGGCGATAGGCTACTCAGGCCGGGAAGAAACTACCGATGACCAAAAAAAACCTTGATCCACTTCAGGACCTGATCGGATATCACTTCAAAAACGAGTCTCTCCTGGAAACCGCTCTTACTCACCGGTCTTGTCTAAACCAGCCGGGAGTTTCCGAAAGTTACGAACGACTGGAATTTTTGGGGGACGCCATCCTGGAAATGCTTATCTCCATCTATCTCTTCGAAAAGTATCCCGACAAAATGGAAGGCTATCTGACCGCCGCCAGATCGGCTACCGTTAGGACCGAGTCTCTCTCCGAAGTCTCGGTGCACAACCGGTTCAACGACTACATCCGCATGAGTAAGGGGGAGGAGGTCACCGGAGGAAGGCAGAATTTGTCGATTCTCGAAGATGTCATCGAAAGTCTAATCGGTGCCCTCTATATCGATGGCGGCTTGGATGCGGCCAAAAACTTTTTTGAGAGCTTCATTCTTCCCAATGCTCAGGGAATAATTGCCCTCAACCGGCTTAAAGATCCCAAGTCTCTACTTCAGGAAAAGGTCCAGTCCGCGGGACAAAGCTCCCCAATTTATCAAACGATTGGAGAATCCGGCCTGGATCACAACAAAACCTTTGAGGTAGCTGTTTCCATCGAAGGTAAACAGCTTGCCTCAGGCACGGGTAAGAACAAACAGGAAGCCGAACAGAAAGCTGCTCAAAAAGCTCTGGACGCCCTGCCTGCCGGGAGGCAGGTGATATAATACGCCTATGCTGAAAATCAAACTCCAACCTACGGGCAAAAAACACCAACGCTCGTACCGCATCGTCGTCGTCGAAGGCAAGTCAAAACTGTCCGGATCGGTGCTGGATACTATAGGTACCTACAATCCACACGAAACCGAAACCGAAAAGAAAATATCTATAAAAAAGGATAGTTATCAATTGTGGATAAACAAAGGCGCCCAGCCCACCGACACTATTAGAAAACTGATCAAATAAAAATGAAACAGCTCATCGAATACATCGTCAGCAACATCGTCAATCATCCGGAGAGTGTCACCGTTACCCAGGAAGAGACCGAGGATAAAGATACCGCCAAGTATCTTATCAAGGTAGATCCCGAAGACGTCGGCCGGGTAATCGGTAAACAAGGAAAGGTTATCAAGGCCATCCGCCAGTTAGTCAGAATTGCCGCCATTCAAAAGGGTACCAGAGCCATCGTCGACCTTCTCGAAGACGAAGCGACGCCGGCTCAAAACCCAAACACACTTCCGGAACCGACGGTCGAAGACTCTGTCTCCGCCCCGGACTGACCCTCGGGAACCGTAAGTAAGTTATAACTTCTCAGATCATTAGCCAGCTTTAAATCATTCTCGGTTAACGGCTGTAATTTATTAATGTTTGTCTTTCCCAGCGTTGCCTGGAAAAAGGTAATTTCCAGCGCCAACTGAACCGTCTTATCACCTGCGGTTCTGGATAATTTGGACACTTCTTGAAGACTCAAGTCCGAGACGGTTCCGATTGGCAGTGAGGACTCAACCAGAGCAATAAACTTTAAGAGAGACTCCACCTGAGCCGCTACCGTAATTTTAACCGGAAAAGAGGCAAAACTGACCATCCCCTCCTTGTCACCCCCGGTCGGGGGGCTACCGGCAGTATCGAGAATTACTCCCGAAGGAAGGGTATAAGAAACTATGGAAACTCCCGTTTCCGCACTAATTCTCCGGAGGTTGTAAATCGCCCCGTCGGGGGAGTACCGCTGAGGGATTGCCGACAGGATACGTTGCTGATCGGACTCGGTTAGATCAGCCGCCAACTTATCCATGCCATCCTTGGACTTCTTGAGTAGCGCCAGGGAGTCCTTGTCGGACTTCAAACCAGCCTCCTTCGTTTTCAGTACCTCCAGGTTAGGCCAAACGGTCAAAATCAAAACCATCAACATGGCTACTATCGATAACAAGCCAATAACAATATTCTTAACCACAGACTCGTTCACCCAGTCGGGCATGACAAAACCAAATATTTTCTTGTATCCGACTATTTTACTTTCCGCCATTTTTCTTTATCCCAAATTGTAATTTTGCATTGTATAGACCGGACACGTCTCTGCTTATTCCCTCCGAAAATATTTCCCCAAACGCGCCGGATGACCCCTTGTCCACACTGGATAGTAACTCTTCAAGGGTTTTCAGGGGGTTTACCCCGGGGATCGAAGCGGAAACCGAGATCCAGCTCTTATCCGAAAAATCCACATTGTTTAGAACTACACCGGCCGGCATAAAACCAACTAACTGGTTTAAATAATCACTGTATGGAAACTTATCATTGTTGAGTGCTTCAATTTTACCCAGAATAAATTTGGACAAAATAAATCTCTTAAGATTTTCGTCGTTGGCCGTTATTGATTTTGAAATTGTTTCGGCTTCGCGGTCTACCCTGGCCGTTTCGGCTTTAACTAAGTACAGTTTGGCTACCACATAAATCGAGATGGACAAAAAATAAAGAACAAACACGACAAAGGGAACCAACATTGATATTAAGATCCAATTTTTACCTTTTGATTCACGCCTTTTCTTTCCAATCAGATTGATCTTTACCATGTTTACAAAGATAGACCATTGGCAATCGAAAATACCGGACCCAGTGTTTTGTACTTGGCATCCACGCTCATATTGGCAAAGGTATCACCAATCACCACCTCGACACCCCCCAAAGACTCCGACAAATAAGGGATCAGGCCGATAAGATATGCCCCTCCGCTTGATAAAATCAATCTGTTTACCGAGCTGTTTGGGTGTTCATCTTTATAGGCGATCATCAGCTTTCTCAACTCGCCGAGTATTTTATCTATCACCGGCTTGAGAACTACCACCATTTTTCCTTCCAGCTGATTTTTGGCTATCCCATAGGTACGTTTGTAACTTTCGGCCTGGTCGATCGGCAAATTGAAGGCTTCGGCTATCAACTTTGTCAGAGCCGCCCCTCCCACCGGAACATAAAAACTGCTGAAGATCTTATTCTTTCCCGAAATCACGATATTGGATCCACCGGACCCCAAATCCAAAATGGCTGATGGACTATCGTCGTTCAATAGAGGTGCAAACGTCCGGTTTAAGGCCGGTATCTCATTTTCCAACCGGACCACTTCCAGCCCGATCAGCTCGAGGATCTGGACATAAATCTCCGAAATGTTCGTCGGTACCGCCACCACATAAACCGATATTTTTTCATTGCCCTCAAACTTTTCCGGCTTTTCCAGTATAGTCCATGAAGTTTCGATCTCGCTCGGCGGAAAGGGGACCGATTGATCCAGTTCCCATTTAATGGCGGTCGCCAGCTCCGGTGTCGACATGACGGGAAACTTCAGCACTCTGGAAAAAACAAGAGCTTCCGAGATAGAGGCTACCACCTTACCCGATCTCACCCCGGACTCCTTGACCAGATTTTTCAGAATATCCGTCAGGGAAATCTTTTCGGCATTGGTCATCGAAGAGATCGTTTTACCAAACGGATTAGCACCAATGCCAATTACCTTCACCCGACTCCCATCGGTTTGAATCAATTTAATACTCGTCGATCCGATATCTAAACCAAAATAGGCAGGCATATATACATATTACAGCAAAACGAACCTTACTGGATAATGGTTCCTTCGGAAAACAAAACATAATCAAATACCGACGGCAATTGATTTGTTTTTGATTCTTTGTACTCAATTCCGTATTTTATCGAAGTCTCACCCGAGTCTAAAGTCGCCGTAGACTTAAAATTGGTTGACTGGGCAGGAAATGAACCTAACATAGGTCGGATCCCCAAGAAAACAGGATCCCCTAACACGGTAATTCTTAACTTGGTAGAAACACCTACGGTTAAAGGGATCGTCGGCGTCACGTAACTGTAGTTAACCCCGGCATAAGTACCTCCCGGTGTGGTCCCGGCCGTAAACCCTCCCGTTCCGTCGGTGTCATATGCATAATCGACACTCCCGTCACTTCTGATATCGGTAATAAATAGTGAAGGTTTTCCCCCGGCAACGGCAGGATTCCAATAAATTTTCACCCCGGTTACATTGCCGCCGGATAGATAAACTTCAAAGTTTTCTCCCGAGTTGATCTTTTCCGTAGTTATACTTGTAGCACCGGTATCTCCTCTTTCGACAGTGTAGTCTTTGCCGGTACCCAGAGATCCGGAAACCGGAGTATCTTTTGAGATGGCTTCTTCCAAACCCGCTTGGGCAGTCAAAAGCGCTTCCTTGCTCTCTACATCCATCTCTTGAACTCTAGTCTCAACTGTCGACCGGCTGGCAACCGATACCGCGATGGCACTAACCACGGTCATGATCAACACCATAATGAGGGCAACCTGGCCGGAATGATTGAGATTTGACTTCTTCATTTAATTTATACCGCTATTGAACAAGCTTATATCGGTTGATACTTTGCGGGTCACCCCCACCCCTGACCCAAGCACCACGTTGCTTGCATCGATCTCTACTTTTATTTTATCACTCACACCACCCTGACAAAACCAAGTAAAGGAAAGTCTCTCTATCTTCATCTCCGCAGGACTGACGAACACCATATTTCCCGTTTGGGAAGAGGTGGACGCGATCCGGTTGTTATCAAGAGTGTAAACCGTTTCCGCCCCAACCAGGTCGCTTACCGTGAGAGAATCTCCCGGATATCCTACCTCTCCGGCCGAGACGCAATCCAATCTGAAACCGGTTCCCACACTGACCACCTGACCAAAACGGATATCTTTTTCTATCGACGAAAGTACCGACCGTAGTGAAGAGGTGAGACCGAGATCTACATCACTAAGTCCCGATGATCTTAGACTCTGATAAAAAAGGGCGGTTCCGCCCACCAAAATTATCACTAAAAGTAACATGGAAATGATGACTTCGATCAACGTGTAGCCTTTCATTTTATTTCTTTTGCTAAAGACTGGGACAAACTAACCGAAAAATTATTCGGACCATCGGTCCACCCCACCTTCACCGTAACGAGAACAGAGTCGGTAAGCACATCGGTACTAAGTGTAATACTTCCTGTGTAAGTTTCCGATACACTACACGTAGCCAGCTGTCCATTTTTCGCATCAGTATAAAATTCCGTGGGGTTACTATCCCTCTGGGTTCGATACTCATTAAGACATTTCTGAGCCACGGCGACCGCTTCATCTTTTTGCTTTTGAAAGGTGACCACTCTTGACGACCGGGTCATGAGGTCCGATATTCCGACAAGAACCAGAGCTATAATGCCCACAGCTACCACTATTTCGATCAACATCTGTCCTTTAGGGTTGTGTAAAGTCTTTGTCATAAAATACTGGCTAAACCATTGGCCTCTACCGACACCGTTTTTGTCACTGTCGGACTAACGTCATCGCGGATCACAATCTCTTTACCGGCTCCGTCGGACACATACCCCGATCCCGGCAAAAAAGTAATATCAACTGCCGTCATAAAAGTTGAATTCGTCAAGACTTTGATCTCATTTCCGGGAGGATTTCCCGAACCGCACAGCGTAGTAACGGTAATGTCTGTCTCGTTCGCATCGCCTGCTACTTTCACTCCTTGAAGGGAGGTACAGCCCGCCGGATATTGTTGGCTGGTCGCCATGGTGCGGGCTTTATTAAGCTCCGACAGCACTTGTCTGGCGTCGTTTTGCATTGTCTGTGATTTATTAAAATTCAAGTATGCGGCCAGTGCTCCACCCGAAAGTAAAACCACCAGTACTATCGTAATCATTAGCTCGATCAAGGTAAAGCCGAAAGGAATCGAGTAATTTTTCACGGATTTGTCACTAGATAACCTTCATTTTCGGGTAATTCCATACATGGAGCACTCAGGGTATAAGTTGTAGCACCAACAGGGCTATATGTATATTCCCCGATTTGATCAATACAAGGTTTTGGGTCGTGAGGCGAACTCTTTAATAGCACCGGACCCGTAAGGCTACACGAAACGTCATCATAAATGGAACCCGGATATGAACCGGTGAGCGACCGGCACATTTCCAAGGCCTGCCGTATCACCTCCAGGTCGGCTTTTCTTCTGGTGTCTCTGGATCTCACGGTAAGCGAGGTAAAAGAAACTACCCCCGCGGCAAAAATGATGCCGATAATGGAGATAACCACCAGCAGTTCGACAAAAGTGAATCCCTTTGTTTTTGAACGTCTCATTGTAAAGATCCAACACAGTAATGGGTTTTAGCTAATGCGGTCCATGCACAGTCTGCTCCGGAGTTTCCCGACGTTGCCGCTCCGGTCGGTTCCAAATTGGCACAGATACAGTACGTTGCCCCATCGATACCACAACTTCCGTCTTTCAAAAGATAATCTTCTTCCGTATTGGGGTCTACCGGCCACGAACTCTTCATATTGGCGATTGCCGCTTGGCATGTACCATCGGTAGGATACTTGAAGCTATTGTCGGAGTAGTACTGCTCCAGAGCATTTTGAACGGCCACCAGATCCTGTTTACGTCTGGCGTTTCGGCTACTTTGCTGTGCGGTAGAGTAGGCGACTGTGGCCAAAGCCACTAATACTCCGATAATACCGATCACCACCAATAACTCGAGCAAGGTAAACCCTTTATTTTTCATGGTTGAGTAATAATATATAACACTCCCGCCGGAGGAGTTCCGGTTCCGCAAGCACAACTGACACCAGCCGCAGTACACTGCGTGGCAGTGGCCTTGGTTGAATCGGCTGGGTTCTCGAGGCAAGCGGTCAGATAGTATGTTTTATTGTTGGCTCCGGGAATATACCGGTAATCCTCCCATTCCGAAGCCCGTACGTCGGTAAATGTAGTTTTGATGTATGCTACCGGGTTCGACAGACTAGTCTGATAATTAGCGGCATCAGGATAGCCATTATGATCATTCCGGTAAAGCTCCAAGGCTTTTTGAAGCTGGTTCAGATCACTTTTTCGCTGGACATCCCTGGACCTTATCCTAGACTGATTAAAATTAAAGGCGGCCAGTGCAGTTAGTACCGCCACAATTCCCATGGCTACCAGTAGTTCGATCAGGGTAAAACCTTTTTGTCTCATAGTACTTTTGGTTCTCTATCTTTTATTAATCCTGTTTCCGTAATTTTATAGTTACAAGGAGATGCTCCACAATCGGCCTCGTCATCCCAGTCGGTTTTTGTTGTGGTTCCTGTATTCACCACTATATCCTTATCCTGACTGTTTTCCAAAGCCGCGTAAAAGGCAAAATCGGCGCCATTTTGGGAAATATATGGATAGTTATTTAAGGTGACGGGATCTTTGGGAATGGCCATATAAATAGAAGGGGCGCCATTGGTGTTAAACGTTTGGATTTTCCCGCTACACGGCGAATCGGATTCCGTGATAACACCGTTTTCTTTTGTGGCGCAAAGGATATTGTGTTCGGTGTCGGACCAGGGATATCTCCCCACATCACTGTTAAAAGACTCCACCGCCTTCGCCATTTGATTCAGATCACTTTTTCTTTGGGTGTCCTTGGACTTGACTGTTGCTAGAATATACGACCCGATGCCTACCGCCGATAAGATCATTATCAAGGCCATCACCAACAGAAGCTCGATCAGTGTAAATCCACGCGTCTTGTTCACATCTTCATTCTGCTGGAAATTAAAACAAAAGTCAAACAAGGAAACTCAAGTACCAGCTCCAGATAGCCCCTCCCCAAAGAAGAGAGATCGCCGTCCCGATGATCAGGAACGGTCCGAAGGGTAGGTACTGAGACATTTTTTTCTTTTTCAAGGCGATCAGCGAAAGCCCTACAACCGAACCGAGAACAAAGGCCGCAAACATACCGGGCAGTATCTTAGGCCAGCCAAGTAACAACCCGAGAGAAGGGGCCAGATAAATATCCCCCAAACCAAAACCATCTACCTTCTTCACCGCTTTGGTAGCAAGCTGGAGTATTACAAATAGAAGACAGACACCGGCTCCGGCGGCCAAAGCCCGGAAAAGATCGGTGGGGTTCATAATGCCAAAGCTCGTCAAACCTATTCTGTAAGCCAAAGCCAGAGAAAAGAGGGTCAGGTTCAGACCAAAAGGAATTACCATATATAGTAGATCGATCACCAGAATGGCAAACATCGTAAGACCGGTGACCAGCCAAAAGACAGGCTGAATAAAGCTCCAGGGACTCCCAACCAGCTTAAAGAAGTTAAAACCAACCACAAACCACCAAACAAAGAACACTCCCGTCATCAACTCGATCAGGGGATAGCGGATAGAAATTTTCTTATGACAGAAAGCGCATCTGCCTCCAAGGAAAATAAAGGATAGAACCGGAATGTTCATGTACCAGGGAATCACATGTTTACACTTGGGGCAAATGGATCGTCCCGATAGGGGAGAGCTACCGTGGGACATCCGCCAAATAACCACGTTCAAAAAACTTCCCCAGACCAGACCCAGTACGAACAGAAATATAATTATCAACGCCATACGATAGATTTTAACTCAAAACCCCCCCCCCCCGGGGGGGGGGGTTTCTTTTTTTTTTTCCCTTCCTTCTTTCTAAAACTCTGCGCAACACAC
>CAZGSP010000068.1:0-4679 GCA_964528565.1 uncultured Pseudomonadales bacterium
CGGGGGGGGGGGGCTTTTTTATTGCCGAAAGGAGGTGAATAAAGATGCCAAGAGAAATATTAAATTCATACGATACGAGTAAGATTCTTTCTCAGGAAAAACTGCAGTTTATTGAAGCGGTGACCGAGATGGGGCACAGCGAGATCGTTTATGAGATTACGCGAAGTGCGGAAAGCTCTCTGAAGTGTGATTTTTGCGGGCAAAATGCCAAGTTTATTCAGCATACGAGAGATCACTTGGGTCAGAACTTTGTGGCCTTGACGTGTACGAACTGTGCCCCGTCCGGGTACGAGAAACTGTCACAAAAGAGAGGTGGGGGGTAAAAAAATCCCCCTGCTAGAGGGGGATGATGAATATTATCGATCGGAGATATTTTTGGTGACAACTTTAACGGTTACATTCAGAGCATATTCTACGCCTTCGATAAAGCCGGCCAATTTATCTTCGCCCTTGTCATCGTAATAACTGCCGAAGGTGGCGATAACTTTCTTGTTTGAATCCTGCAGTTCAATGTCACAGTAGTCTCCGTTGCAGTCAGGGTCTTCTGCCGGGTAGTGAAAGATTTTGGTAAAGGTAAGCCTTTTCTTTTTTTCGGCCATCGATCTCTCCTTGTGAATGAGCTAAGGAATTATAGCTCAAGACCTTGTTCTTGGGCAGGTAGGGCTAGGTGTGATGCATTTTGCGTTGGGCTTTTGAGAATCCGCTTCGGACGATGAGATGTAATTTACCTTCCGGCGAGGCATAGACGGAGATGTTTTGGGCGACCAAGTCGTTGGACAAGCCGGTGAACCAGCCGTCTAAGACATCACCCCGGCCTTTTTGGAGGATCTTGTGAAGGAACTCTAAAGCCGGTTGTTCACCCCAATGAGAGAAAGTGTCTTGAGTTCGACCGGCCAGGCGGGCGATCAGCTCGAGCCGGCGCTGACGGCGTTGCATCATACGTTTTACTTCCCGGTCGCCGTCATCTGCGGAGAGAGTGTATCCATCAATTGCCAGAAGCCGGGCGTCTTGGGGATAGTTGACACCAAACTGGAACTCACGGCCGGCCGATTCCTTTGGTTCCAAGAGGACGATCCGATCCCCACCAAATTCCAGAGACTGCATTTTCGGAGGCCGACCGGACTCAATTTGATGGATAACGTAACCACCGTTGAAAAGCGGTTGGTTCGGGAAAGCGGTGGAAACCTTAGCATTCAATTCGTTGGAATAGTTGATGCTCCCGGCATCCATCATCATAAAGGCCATGGCATTCGCCCAGATCGGTCCGAGTTCGGTGGGGCCCAGGATGTCGGCACATTGGAACATAGTTTGTCTCCGTCTGTCAATGATCCCTGAGGCAAAACCATATCCGCATAGACTGCCGTAGGCGCAGTATTCCACTTGCTCGTCGGGGAGAATTAGCTTGACCCATCGTTTGGCATTGGCGGCGTTTTCGCTTGCGGCGTACTGATCGGAGTCTTCCTCGGTATGGATAGCGACGATCTCGCCGCTTTTTGTATTGGAGACGCATAGAGTTTGACAGCCGGCGGTGTCTTCTATTTGTAAGAGAGCCACTTCCTGCGGTGTAAGACCGGTGCCGGTGGCGAACCCGGCCAGTGTTTGGAGATAGCGGTCGAGATGGTTTAGACCATCCGAGGTGGTAAATATATCCGTTTGGGCAAGTTCTCCGAGGAGATCAAGGGACTTGGTTGCCCGGGCGTGAGTTTCCGGGTATTTGTCTTTACTTTTGTACCCTTCAAGAGACTGTTTGGCGTAACGGGCAGTCACTTTGCCTATTTGTTCATAAGCGGAAATGAGATTCTCGGCCTTAATTTCCAGGATTTCGTATGGTTTGAAACCCTTAAGTTCGATCTCGTTTTTGGACCGGGAAGCGGCTTCGGGAGGCGAAATATATTCCGACATGGGGGAATTATACTTTGATTATGCAGGGGTGGAGGGAATCGAACCCCCATTACAGGTTTTGGAGACCCGGGTTCTACCATTGAACTACACCCCTAGGTATGGCTAATTTTAGCAGACCGGGGAGAAGTTTGAGCTAGAGGGTCGGAGAGGGGAGGTGGAGATGGTTCTCGATACGATCGACTCTCTTTTTGGTGTCTGTGATCTCGCGATCAAGGAATCCGATAATCGTCTCATCATCCTTGTGAAGTTGGATCAGTTTTTTGTTTACGGTTTTTAGCTCTTTCCTGATGGGCTCTAATTTCTGTTCGAGGACATCTTCGACTACCTTCTTGACCTCCTGATGGATTTCTTCTTTGAAGACGGTTCTGATTTGGGAAAGGTCATTTGGAGTCATAATTCATAATACAGCAATTGGTAGGGTAATTGATATATATTTAAAGTATGGATGGGACGGGAAATACATTTGAAAAGAACGGGCAGACTTTTGAAGTCAGATTTTTTGATGCGAGCTCGTTTTTTGATCTCAGGGATCTGCGGGAGATAGTCCAGAGCCCCGGGGTGCAGTCGTGGATGACCAGCGTACGGAACATGAGTCACAAGCACTATGGCAAGTGGATGAATGAAAAAGGGGAGGGGTACAACTTTCTGTTTGCCATTGCCGGAACCGATGCCGACCGGCCCGAGATCCAGCGGGTTCATGGTTTTGTCTATATCTACCCTTCCGAACTAACTCTTGGAGCTTTGGAAGTGAGCTACGCGAAGAGGCCCGGCGCTCCAGGCGGTCTCATTACTCCGGCTTTGAAAGTGGCGTATGGGATTGTCAAACAGATGATGCAGAGAGAGCCAAGGATCATTGCCGAGATCGAAAGAGGCAACCAGCCTTCGATCGTGGCGATTGAAAAAGCGGGGTTTACCAAGACGAGAGACTTTGACCGGTACGGCAACGGTATCTGGACTTTGGACTGGGAGAAGGTTTAGATAAAAAAACGGCCCCGAATAAGGAGCCGTTACACGTTACACGTAGATGAACTATCCTTTGACCGGTGTCGGCAGTTGCCTCCACCAAGCGAGTCCGGCTCCCGGAACTGAAGCGTAACCCCAGAAACCGACCCCTTTTTCATCTGGTACTGCAGGAATATACCAACCAATTTGGTCAGTTGATCCAAAAGATGATGTGTGCAGACCGTCTTTGTCGATTACGTTGGGGACATTGGTTTTATCCTGGTCAACTGAAGCACAGTGAACGCATAATAGCTGTGGCTGAAAAGTTTGATATTCTCGCCATAGCTTTACATTCTTTGCTCCGCATTTTGCACATGTGTACCATTCTGGTGCCTTACCGGATGCGTATACTACAGGTGTCTTAATATCAGGCATTTGATCCTCCACAAGTTGAATTTGAGTGAACAGGTGGGATTATAGGTTAAACGCCATGTTAAGTCAACCAGACAGAGCAAACTTGCTATTGTCTTGGAAGGCATAAAAATGTTATTCTGAATATATATGGGAATTAAAGAACTGCTTGGATTAAAAAAGAAGAAAGATGCCGTCGTCGAAACCAAAGCCGATCAGGTCAAGGCAGAGGAGAAACAAGCTTCCCCGGTGGCCGCTCCGGTCAAAGACGAAAAAGCCGAGCCGGTGGCCCGGGTGCCGAAAATCCGTAAAAATACCAGGGTCAGAGTTGATAAGGCGGCATTGAAGAATCTTAATCTGGTAATTGTGGCTTATTCCCATGTTGAGAGAGACTTTTTTCCGACCAGAGAGTCGTATGAAGCCGAGGTTGAGGTCGAGGAAAGAGCTGCCGAAGTGGTAGAAAGAGTCAAGTCTCTCGGGATCCCGGTAAAGGCTTTGACGGGAGACCAGTACTTTTTGACGAACCTTTTGGTGGACAAGCCGGATGTGGTGATCAATCTGGTCGACACTCTAAGAGGAAAAGACAAACTCCAGACATCGGTGCCCGCCGCTTTGGAACTATCCAATGTTTTGTACACGGGAGCAGGGATGGAGGGGCTGGTGATCGGGAACAACCGGAATCTGACCAAAAGACTTTTGATGGCCTATGGTATTCCGACTCCGGCATTTCAATTTATCCGCCGGGCGGGAACCGCGGTCAATGAGGACTTGGGACTGCCCTTGATAGTCAAATTAAACGAGAGTGGTGGCAGTGTAGGAATCGATAACAAAGCGGTCAAGGAAACAATCAAGGACGCCCAGAGGAAGGTAAACAACATGATCACCACTTACAAGATCCCGGTGATCGTGGAACAGTTTATTGACGGTCCCGAGGTTACTGTCGTCGTCTTTGATGACGGTACCAGAAAGAGAGTGTACATGGGACAGAAAGTCTTTAGAAAGAAAGCGGACGGCAAACACTTTTTCACCAGCTTTGAGTCTTATGACGACGAGAGGGCATATACGTACAAACATGTGGAGGAACCTTTGGCCTCCAAGATCTCTCAGCTCGCCGTCCGGGCCTTTACCGGTTTACAGCACAAGGACTATGCCAAGTTCGATGTCCGGGTGGATGACGATACCAACATTCCCTATTTTACCGACTCAAATCCGAACACGGCCTTTGGTCCGGACATGGGACTGCCCATGACGGAGGTGCTGGCTATGCACGGAGTCAGCTTTGACGAGATCCTGGCCGCCCTCCTGTCCAAGTATGCCAGGCAGCTGGGGTAAACCCCGGGTGTAAAATAGCTTGATGAGTAGCAAAATCCGACTTTCCAGAGCCAAACAGCTGACCGGGTCCTATTGTGGACCGGCGGGTTTTG
>CAZGSP010000069.1:0-30681 GCA_964528565.1 uncultured Pseudomonadales bacterium
CCCCCTCCGCCTCCGCCCCCTCCCGATGATCCTCCGGAAAATCCGGAACCTCCCGACGAGGAAGATGATGGATTGTAAGAAAGCCCCGAAGCGGCCGAGTGACTAAAGTCGGATACAAAGCCGGACCAAGCCAGACTATTATTCCCAAACCCACCCGACAAATATTTTGGTGGAGTGATGTTCAGATCCGCCATATCCTTTGCCAGTTTTCCGATGACCCCCAGAGAGATGGCAAACGGAAGCACCTCTTCAATGAAGAGGTGTTTTTCTTTTATCTCTTCCCTCCACTTCCCGAGACGGATCGTCTCGCGGAGTCCTTTGACCTGCAGTGCCAGATTGGTACCGATGGCTGTCTTTTGGGGCATATTCCAGGCAAACCAAATGGCCGCCACGGAAGAAACTAAAAAAATCATCACCGGCCAGGCCGCCTGCAGTAAAATCATGGTGCTTATCGTCATGGCAAAGACCGCGCCGCCAATTATGACCGCGGCTACCATCCAACCCCCTCGGGCGTAGTCGGGATTTGCGGTGAACAGTTTTCTCTCTTTTAGCCTTTCGTTCATCATCTCTTTGACCTTTGCCATGTGAGTGTAAAATGTTCCCTTCAGTTCTCCGAGTTTGACCTCCCCTTTACCATTAAAAATATGTTTCATCAGGTATTTTTGATGAGCGGGTAATTTGTCTTCATCTTCTACGAATTTGGTAAAAAGGTAATCATGGCCGAACTGTAAAAATCCGGTCTTTTTGACCTTTTCAATTTTGAGATATTTTTTTCGAGCCAGTTCAATGATCTCGGCGATCACGTCCTGATTGTCCACTTTTTCATCCAGCATGATCCCTGCTTCTCCCGGAGTCAGGTCTTTCAGTGGTTCATAAACCATGGGAATATTTATCGGTTCAAATAAGGGCCGTAATCGCTGTGGTTGGCCCGGGTCCATATTAAAAGCGTTGGGGGAGTCAAAGCGGAAGTCGCGTCCCTTTTTGTACCAAATATAAAACATGATTAGTCCCGGGAGTAGCGACAGTCCCAGAGGTAAATTATTCTTGATCGCCGAAAAAATATTTTCCGCCGGAGAGGGGAATACCAAACTGTTGTTTGGATCAAGTTTGACCGCAATGGTAAAGTTATCCCCATAACCAATGTCTTCACCGGTGGCAAGTTTCAGCAGATTATCCTCCCGGGTTATCGTGCAGTCGGACGAGACACTTCCCACCGGTCCGACAAAACAGACCGTCTCTCCGGTAGTGGCAAATGGTGAGTTTATCGTCACACTCGAGGAAAGAACCGGGAACGGCCAACCCTCCCCGGTAATGTCCCAGTAGAGTTCGTCAAAGCCTGTCTGATGCTTTACTGCGTTAGCCACGGTATAAGTGATTACATAAATTCTTGCTCCGGTAAATGTCACTTCGGGGTCCCCTATTTTTATCACCACATTGCCGTTTTCTCTGGTAAGTTGATAGGGCACGTTTTTTCCATTGGCATAATTGACCGTCAAAACCTTCACCGGATTAGAGGTGACCCGGCCTTCTTGCCTGTATTTCTCGGGAATGTAGCGGTAAATGCCATGCTTATCTACCGGGGTAAAGTAATTGATCGTTTCCTCGATTGAGAGCGAGGTGTCCTGATTGATGGTGATATGTGACTCAAAGCGGGTAATTTCTTCGATGCTACCGGCTACCGGTATCGTCTCGGCGCCCCGAACCAAACCAGCTGACAATAAAAAGAACAAACCGGAAAGTATTAGTCTCTTCATAAGACTAGTATAATCGAGCATTGTAACGAAGTTACAAGCGATTATAAGAGGAAGCGCCTTATAATTCCCTTAATGAACCAAGAATATCGACAAGCCGTCAAAACTCAGCTGGATGAAAAAATCTATACCCATTCGTTGGCCTTGCAAGCTTGTATGAGTGGTCTTTATGAATATTTCTCCGCAAACGATCTCCTCGGTCCGGAAGAACCTCCCAAAGAAGACTGGCTCCTGGCCGGACTGATCCATGATATTGATTACTCCGAGCCCTTCAAAGAAGGTCACCCCAATCACACCAAAGAAGCTCTCGCCAAGTACGGTTTGGAAATTTCCGACCCGGTTCATCACCTGATTCTCGCCCACGCCCCTGAGCTGACAGGTGTCACCCCGGTCACCAAAGCCGACTGGTCTATTTTTTGTGCCGACTCGCTTACCGGTCTCATCATGGCCGTAGCCTATGTTTACCCCAGCCGCAAACTGGCCGATGTCAAAGTTAGCTCCGTCCTGAAAAGATTTCTCAAAGAGCCCAAGTTTGCCTCCGGCACCCGCCGAGACGAAGTCGCCATGTGTGAAAAGCCCGAAGGTCTGGGACTGCCTCTGGAAAAATTCATCGAGATCTGCCTCACCTCAATGCAAAAAGAAGCGGACAAGCTCGGTCTGTGAGTATAATATAACCATGGAACAAGAAAATAACCCGATCAATCAAAGACTAGAGGTTGGATTGCCCAATCAATTCGAAGAGAGAACAAGTCGTAGAGAACAACAGGTTAATGAATTTATCCATGCAACGGAAAAAATCAACTTCAAAATTGCAGTGCTAAGACACATTGCCAATTTTTCCAAAACTAACAAAGATACCAAAAAACTAGCAGAGTTCGCCGCAATATTATTACGTAGAACCGAACGCGTCTTCGCCAAAAGCCAATCGATTGGGATAGCCCATGAAAGCTTTGAGGAGTTAGGTAGTCCAGTTACCTACGATCCCGATATATATGATGAATATGATACGTTTCAAGGGGAAATTAATGTGGGTGATAAAGTGATTGTCGTTCAGCCGGCACTAATAGGATACGAGGACCCGGGTTTCTACCCCGAGTTTGCTCACAAGGCACGGGTTTGTCCTAAGGAATGGTTTCTTAGTGCGGGTGTGGAGACAACGATAAAAGCTCTTCATGAAAAAAACGCTGTGCATCTAGCTGATTTTACTTTTACATAGAATAGGGATGCGCAAGATATTGCGCTCGACCTGGGGATATAATAGAGCCTATGCTAGACATAAATTACATCCGCGAGAATACAGACAAAGTCAAACAGGCGGCCAAAAATAAAAATCGCAACGCCGATGCGGTGGATCGGGTCTTGGCCGTCGATCTCGAAAGACGCCGTCTGATCACCACTATCGAAGGTATCCGTTCCGAACGGAACAAACTAAACGACGAGCTCAAAAAAGGCCGCACCGATGCCCTGATCGCCAAGTCCACCGAACTCAAGTCACAGCTCCAGGATCTGGAGCCACAGCTACGTGAAGTCGAAAAAACCTTTGACGACCTGATGCTTCAGATCCCCAATGTTCCTTTTGATGAAGTTCCGGTAGGTAAAGACGAATCGGACAACAAAACGATCAGAACTTGGGGAGACATACCGAAATTTTCTTTTGCTCCCAAATCTCATGTGGAACTGGCCGAAGATCTGGACCTGATCGATTTTGATCGGGGATCCAAGGTGGCCGGCTTTCGGGGTTATTTCCTCAAAGGAGACGCTGTCATGCTGCAGTTTGCTCTCATGCACTACACCCTGCAAAAATTTATTTCCAAAGGCTACACGCCATTTGTTCCCCCGGTCATTCTCAAAAGACGAGGCTTCGTGAATAGTGCGCATTTTCCTTGGAGCGAGCAGGATGTGTACAAATTTGTGACGGAAGAAGGAGAAGACGAATACTTCCTCACCGGTACAGCCGAGGTACCCTTGGTCTCTTATTACCAGGACGAAGTCCTAAACGAAAAAGATCTCCCGATCAAGATGATTGGTTTCTCACCTTGTTACCGCAAAGAAGCCGGTAGTTACGGTAAAGACACCAAGGGCGCTTACCGCGTCCATGAGTTCGTCAAGACCGAGCAGGTGGTGATCTGTAAAAATGATGTCGATGAATCCCGCCGTCTACATGACGAGATGATGTCCTACACCGAAGAGATCGCTCAAGAACTCGGCCTGCCTTATCGCATCCTCCTGATGTGTACCGGAGATATGGGCGAACCACAGACCAAAAAATACGATCTTGAAGCCTGGATGCCCGGCAGAGATAACTGGGGAGAACTCGCTTCCGATTCTATCGTGACGGACTTCCAATCGCGAAGAGCCAACATCCGTTACCGTGACGGTCAAAACGAAATGAAATATGTCCACATGTTAAACAATACGGCGAGCAACTCACCCCGTTGGTTGGTAGCCATCTTGGAAAACTATCAACAAGAAGATGGATCGATAAAGATCCCTTCGGTCTTGGTGCCATACATGGGGAAGGACGTCATTAAGCGTGGCTAAAAAATTACCGATCATTGTCATCATTATCCTCATTTTGGTGGGAGCTGTTTCTCTGTTTGTTTTTGGAGGGGGATCTTTGCCGCTGATCTCGCCGTTGTTCATCGGTAACGACCAAACCGGAAAAATTTCTCAAAAAATTAGTCGGTTCAATCTGGATTTTTCCAAATCAAAAGAACTCTCCACTCTGGAAGCAGTACCCCGCTATGTCGTCTACAACTCCGAAACAGGACTGGTCTACTACAGCAAGGGTACGGGTGTAAAAATGTCACCGGCTTCTTTTTCCAAGCTCCTATCTTCTCAGGTAGCCATCGACTTGATCCCGCTGGATAAAGAAATTACCGTTTCCGAAAAATCGATCGACAAAGTTCCTACCATTCTGGGATTAAAGTCGGGCGAAGTATTTCCCGCCTCCGATCTTCTCCGCGGGGCTATTGCGACGAGCGCGAACGACTCGGCTCAAGCACTGGCCGACGGAGCCGCCAAGATCTCCGGCATCTTCCCTTCCGAGTTTATCTACTATATGAATAAAAAAGCCGAGATGTTGGACATGGTTCATTCCCATTTCGTCAATCCCGACGGACTGGATGATCAAAATCAGTACTCAACTTTGGAAGACATAGCCAAGCTTGTCAATAATGTTCAAAAAAATTATCCGGAAATAGTTGCGGCCGGCAAATCGGACAATCAGGACATCGAACAAACACCCACCCACGGCCGGTACTACTTGCCCAACTGGAACGGGCTCTTGGGAGTTTATCCCGGCGTTACCGGTCTGAAGATTGCCTATACCGAGGACGCCGGTTACTCCACGATTGTAACAGCCGAGCGAGATCATCTCTCGATGGTGGCAATCGTTTCCGGAACCGGATCTTACTTGGAAAGAGACCGGGCTGCCGCGGATCTTCTGGACGCCGCCTTTATGACGAAGGGTTTACCGGCCGTCCGGGTCTCCACCCTGATGTTAAATCGTCATTATCAAGTTTGGGGGGATCTGGCGAGAAAGATCCGCAGTGAAATAAAAGCAGCCCAAGGAGGTAACTAAAATGTCCTTTAGACATATATTTTTTCCCCAAACCATCAAGTTTCCCGATACCAAATTCAATCACCGGATTTCTTTGCGCCGCTACTTTCTTCAGCCCACTCTTTATGTGGACGGTTTGATCGAGTCCGGTGACATTCTGACCCACATCTGGAAAACCGGTATCAAAAAACTGGTTCCCCGGTACTTCACTCCCCGGAGTATTCTGATTTTGGGACTTGGCGGTGGGTCGAACACTCTTCTAGTCAGTCGCCTTTATCCCCAAGCCCGGATCACCGCCGTGGAGATAGATCCTCTAATGGTCGAGATCGGCCAAAAATATTTTGGTCTAAAGAAAGTTAAAAATTTGCACATCGTGGTAGCCGATGCTCTAGACTTTGCCCGAGACCTGCCTGCCGGCAGGCATGGTCTGAGAACTGAGATCTATGATCTAATTCTGGTCGACTGTTTTGAAGGCAAATATATTCCCAAAAAGCTTGAAGATCTGGACTTTTTACAAAGCCTCAAAGATCACTCCCGTTACACCCTGATAAACCGGATCCATTGGTACGATCATCACCGGCCAACAGTAGACTTCATGAGGTCTCTTTCTACCCGTTTTGTTTTTGTCACCGCAAGAACCCTCTCCAATCTCATCATTTCCCTTGTTTAGACAGTATAATCAAGCTGGTATGTTTTCTTTTCTAGACCCAATTCTAAATCCAAACAAAATCGAGATCGACAAGATCAAAAAAATTGTTAGCTCCATTAACTCTCTGGAGGACTGGGCGAAGGATCTGAAGGATGATGATTTCAAGCCGGAGATAGCTCAGATAAAAGAGGAGCTGAAGGGAGAAAAAACCCTTGATGATGTCTTGCCTCAGGTGTTCGCACTCACTCGCGAAGCCGCCATGAGAACCATCGGTCAGCGTCCTTTTGATGTTCAGCTTATGGCCGGTATCGCCTTTCATCAGGGGAGAGTGGCCGAGCAAAGGACCGGAGAAGGAAAAACGTTATCGGCCGTACCGGCTCTGGTTCTTAACGCTCTTACCGGGGAAGGCGCACACCTCGTCACCGTCAACGATTATCTGGCGAGACTCCATGCCGGCTGGATGGGTCAAATTTACGATTTTCTTGGTCTCACCGTCGGCTGTATTTACTCCGGTCAGGGGGATCAGCCGGCAGTCAAGTACGACCGGGATTATGTAGATTCTTCACACTCCGATCACCGGCTTCATCATCTCAAACCGGTCTCGAGGACCGAAGCATACGCCTGCGATATTACTTATGGCACAAACAACGAATTTGGTTTTGACTACCTCCGTGACAACATGGCCAAGTCTCCCGAACAGCTTGTACAGCGCCCTCATCACTTCGCTATTGTCGACGAAGTCGACTCCATCCTTATCGACGAGGCGCGTACCCCCCTCATTATTTCCGCTCCGGACTCCGAGGCCACCGACCAATATGTCCGCTTTTCGGAGCTGATCCGAGGACTTTCTGCCGATACCGATTTTGAGGTGGACGAAAAACAAAGAACCGCCAATCTCACGGATCATGGTCTAAGAAAGCTGGAGAAAATCTTAAATGTGGAAAATCTTTATCAGCAAGATTATCAGTCGCTTCATCATCTGGAACAAGCTCTCAAAGCCCAAACACTTTTTATCAAAGATAGAGATTATGTCGTTAAGGATGATCAGGTGATTATTGTCGATGATCACACCGGCCGCCTTATGTTTGGCCGTCGCTACTCGGATGGCTTGCACCAGGCCATCGAAGCCAAGGAAGGAGTCAAGATCCAGCAAGAGAGTCGGACCATGGCGACAATTTCTTTACAAAACTACTTCAGGCTTTACAAGAAGCTTTCCGGCATGACCGGTACGGCGGCGACGGAGGCCGAGGAATTCAAAAAGATATACAACTTGGACGTCTTGATCATCCCGACCAACAAACCCAATGTCCGTGAAGACTACTCCGACATTATTTACAAAACTCAGCGGGCCAAGTACGGTGCGTTGGTCGCCGAAATTCAGGAGCTTCATGCCAAAGGCCAACCGGTTCTCATTGGTACCAAGTCCATCGAGCAAAACGATGTTGTCGGCCAGTATCTCAAGAAGAAACATATTGCCCACCAAGTCTTAAATGCCAAAAACCACGAAAACGAAGCTCTGATCATCTCGGAAGCCGGTCGCCTCGGCGCCGTTACGGTAGCCACCAACATCGCCGGTCGAGGTGTCGATATTATGCTCGGAGGAGATCCACAGGGGAGAGATCCCAAGGAGTGGAATAAGGAAGCCGATAAAGTCAAAGAAATGGGTGGTCTGCACATCATTGGTGCCGTTCGTCACGAAAGCCGTCGCATTGATAATCAGCTCAGAGGCCGCGCCGGTCGTCAGGGAGATCCCGGATCTACCCGTTTCTATATCTCTCTCGAAGACGATATCATGCGCATCTTTGGCGGTGAGCAGGTCAGTAAACTCATGGACTTTCTCAAAGTTCCCGACGATCAACCTCTGGAAGCCGGCATGGTGACGAGAGCTATCGAGACGGCGCAGACCAAAGTCGAGTCCTTCTATTTTGATCAGCGAAAACATCTGGTGGACTACGACGACGTAATGAACAAACAGCGTCAAATTTTTTATGCCAGACGCCACAGTCTCTTGACCGGGGGACCGGAAGCCGTCACTGCCCAGGTCGATCAGGCTCTGGAAAAAGAAATCGATTATCTCTCAAACATATACGCCGCCTCCGGCATCAACAAGACCGAAGCGGACCAAATAGGTAAAGACTTTCAAAGTATTTTGCCTCTGGATCCCCGTTCGGCCGACTCACTCGAAAAAAATCTTTCGGGAAAAACCGGAGAAGAAGTCAAAGAGATGCTCTGGAAAATTATTCTTCAAGCCAGATCCGCCCAAAAAGACCATTTCGGGAAAGAGGTTCTGCCTCAGGTAGAGCGATACGTCCTATTGGAAACCTACGACGAACTGTGGATGAATCACCTGGATGCCATCGACAATCTTCGTGACGGTATCGGCCTTCGAGGCTATGCCCAAAAAGATCCTTTGGTGGAGTACAAACAGGAATCTTTCTCCATGTTCGAAAGTTTACTCTCCCGGATCGACTCCACCGTCGCCCACCGCATTTTTAGAGTCCAGATCAATGTTCCTCAGCCTGTCCGGCGCCGGTCTATCGAAAGATCTTCGGCCAACTCTTCTCCGGATTCGTTATTGCCGGGAGGTACTCCCGCTCAGACTTCGATAAAAAATACCTCCAAGCTTGGCCGCAACGATCCATGTTGGTGCGGCAGTGGCAAAAAATGGAAAAACTGCCACTACCCCAAACTGGGTTAAAAGGTTCTAGTATACTTTTTTATATATGAGAAAAATAATTTGGATCGTTCTGATTCTGATCGCTTTACTTTGGTTAGCCATCGCGAATTTCTGGACCGGTTCAAAAGATACCCGGAAAAACTTTGACTTCCCGGAAGCCACTCCCACCCTCACGACCTATCCTACCGAGGCTCCTTTGGCGTCTCCGTCTGCCACTACTTCGGCAGAACTCAATCTCAACTATTAGAGACACCCTTTCCTGAAGTATACTGAATGTATGAGTCCGAAAAAGGGATTGATTGGTTTATTTGTCCTGACTTTTTTTCTTTCCACCATAGGCCTGGCCCTCTTGGTTCTGGATGACCAAAAAGATTTATCAAGCCGTGCCGACCTGGGTCTTATTAGTAATCTTCAGCCCGCTCTGCCGGAAGGCAATTTTATCGAGAATAATCCCGTTTGGGATGGCCGGTCTCAGAGTATCCCCGCGAAGATCACCTACAATCCCTCCGTCTGGCTTCCGCCCCAAAGCGACGCCCCTCTCTTTTATCATCAAAATCAGTTGGTCACGGTTAGAGTGACCTCGGAAAGTCTCGACTCCGTCAAGTTGGCCAAAGTTCTGGGACCGGACTTTACCACCCCCAAGCCCATTCCCGGTTTAATGTCCGAGGTCGAAGGGTGGTCTCTGAAAAGTTTTTCTTATAAATTTTTTGGCGCCGAAAAAATAGTTGATCTCTGGACAAATTCGGAGGGGATCACCCTTTTGGCGGTTATGCCTGACCTCACTAACCGGAGGGATGTCGAAGATCTTGTTTCTCAAGTCGTTTCCCTGGTGGATGTACCGGAAGTCAAAGGCGCCTCCACTCCGGACGACTCGGCCCGGCTCGCGGCGGCGGTTCGCCCATCCGTGGTGATGATCTTAAATAATTATTGTGCTCAAGCCAGGCTGGATGCGGCTGTATATCCTTTTTGTCTGGCTCAGTCGGGGAGCGGATTCTTCGTCAACAAGGATGGCTATATCGCTACCAACGGTCACGTCGTCAGCAATCTTCCGGAGACAGCTCTTTTTTATGGAGTGACCACGGGAGGGCTCGACAATTTATTGATCGACTCTCTTCAGGCATACTTCACCGTTCTTACCGGTGCTCCGGTCGACCGAGCGGTTCTTGAAGCGAAAATAAAAGAAGCCCATGCCAGTAAAGAAACTATTTATCAGATGGCCGCTTTGATAGGGGATATGTACAAGAAAAATTTCATCAAACTCGAGTCTCCCATTAATCATTATTATGTTCAGCTCGGTAATACTCCCATCCAATTATCCAAAACCGGTGTGAACACCGGCCCCGATATCGTCCCCGCCACCTTCATCGCCGCCGACTATGCCGATCCGGATCCGGTACTTGGGTTTACCACTTCGGACGTCGCGCTACTCAAAATAAACGGGACCAACTTCCCGGCTCTTCCCTTGGGGAACATCAAAGATGTTGGTGTCGGTTCCGGAGTCTTGCTCGTGGGTTTCCCCGGCGTGGCAATGGGGAGCAACAGTCTGCTGCTCGATACTTCGGCGAATGCCGAGCCAACTTTCACCAAAGGCGTCGTCAGTGCTTTCAAACAAGCCAAAGGCAACAAAAAAAATCTGATCCAAACCGACGCCTCCATCAATCATGGCAATAGTGGCGGACCGGCAGTTTCGTCGGAAGGAAAGGTGGTGGGGTTGGCCACTTACGGCCTGACTCCCGAAGAGGGTGGCGGAAATTATAATTTTCTCCGGGACATTGCCGACTTAAAAGAGCTGATGGTCAAAAATAATGTCACCGAAGAAATCGGCGACACATACAATATCTGGAAAAGTGGTCTGAATAACTACTGGCTTTCTTACTTCAAGTACGCCAATGATGATTTTGAAAAAGTCTCCACGGTCTATCCGGAGCATCCTACGGCAAAGCAATATATTGGTGAAACCGGCTCAAAGCTCGGCACCGTCGAGGACAAGACGCCAAAGTTAACCAGAACTCAAAGAAAACTTTATATCAATCTGTCGGGCGGGACGATGACCTTCTCTGTCTTGATGATTATTGTCTTGGGTATTAGTAATTACATCGACTCCAAAAGAAGGCGGGCTCCGGTGATCCTCCCTCCCAGGGGACCTCTTTCCTCTCAACCGATTCAAACTTTTTAATTATGTCAAAAGTAATCCTCATCTCGGGCGGAAGCGACGGCTTAGGCAAATCGATCGCCACCAAACTCTCCCCCAACCACCAAGTCGTGATTCTCTCTCACAACCGGGAAAAGTTGGAAGCGGTCTCCAAAGAAATCAACTGTGATTTTGTCGAGGCCGAGATTACCGATTATTCTTCCGTAAACACGGCGGTGGAAAAAGTCCTGGGCAAGTACCAAAAAATAGACGTCTTGATCAATAACGCCGGAATTTGGACCGAAGGTAAGCTGGAGGACAATGATCCGAAAAAAATCGAGGAAGTAATTCGGGTAAATACTCTGGGAACCATCTATCTGACCAGGGCGGTCTTACCTGAGATGAAGTCGGCAAAAACCGGCCGGATCATCAACATCATCTCCCAAGACGGACTTCACGCCAAAAATATCCGGAGTGTCTACTCGGCCTCCAAATGGGCTATTACCGGCTTTACCAAATGTCTGCAAGTCGAGCTGTCGGGAGACCATATCGGCGTCACCGGTATTTATCCCGGGCTTTTGAAAACCGGTCTTTTTGAAAAACAAGGGGCAGTCAGGGACTTAAACCACGCTCTGGACCCCGGTGAGATCGCTTCTGTTATAGAATATGTTATAAACTTATCTTCGGATACTCTTTTTCCGGACATCGGCATTAAAAATATCAATAACCCAACAAATATGGACGACAGCGGTTCACCTCAAATAACTCTGGATATTAATCCGGACATGATCACTCCCCAAACAGGAGTCCCTCAAGCCCCCCAGCCTCTTTCTGCGCCTTCCACCGTTCCAAGTACCATTGATATCACTCCCGGAGTCTCCGGTGCGGAAGATACCCATCCCTCAAAGATCGAAGATATTACTCCACACGACTCCGGCTCTTCTTCGTACGTTACGCCTGCCCCCGTTTCTCCTCCGGAGGTCGAGCCTCTTACTCCGGAACCGGCGGCCGCTACTCCGGGGACCATCGATATTACCCCCGGCGGCACACATCTTGTCGATGTAGTCCCTCAATCGGCTCCTGCAATTCCCACGGAAACTTTACCGGCTACTCCACCGATGACTCCACCTACTCTTTCGGCGACTCCACCTACTCCTTCGGCGACTCCATCTATTCAAGTGGAGCTACCTCCGTCATCCCCCGCAAACCCTCTGTCTGAAGACCCGGATACCGTCAGGCTAAATAAATAGCCAATGGCCAAGGTTATCTGGACTACGCACTTGAGAGAAAGAATCCGGGAGCGTGGTCTAAATCCGGACTGGGTTGATAAGGCGGTTAGGTTTCCTGACGAAGTTCAGGCAAGCTCCACCACCAATTCCCAAAAACACATCAAGGTAATTCGAGGATATCGGATCACCGCCGCCGTCAAACGTCAGGGAGGTGATTGGATCATCACCTCGGCCTGGTGGAATCCAATATACGGCCACCCGGCACTTCGTAAAGATAACCGGTTCTTTCTCGAAAAATGGGTGGACAGTGCCCTTCGTACTCTGGAAAAACTCCTTACGAAAAAATAACTAGGGTCCTAAATTTCTTCCGTTTCGACGTCCGGCTCGTCGACGGGTAGCTCTAGAGTGTCAGGTGTCTTACTCTCGAATATTTTGTCGGTTCCCGCCTTTATCTTTAGATATTCTTCGCATCTCAGTCCGGCAAAAACCCCTTCTCTTTGTTCGTTCGGACACTCGGTGACCAAAGCCATGCCAAAGAAAGTCATACTGATGATCACGAACGAAAAAACAGTCACTCCGGCAATTCGATATTTAAAATAAACGTCATCGATCACAATCTGCCCCCACCCTTGCACCATATGATAGAACCACTCCGAAAAAGCGACCAAAAAAATTATTGCAACGATCACCCCAACTGCGATAGGCATCTGCATACTAGTCCCATGTTATCATAGACTCATGGACGTCACCATGGAAAAAAGACTGGCTGTCGCAAACGATTTAAGAGAGGCCGAAAAATACGGTGAGTCGGCGAAGGCCTATACGGAGTGCCTCATAGACCTCGTCCGCTCCGATGATCCGGTGGGTCTTATCCATTGTCTCGGGGGTCAAAGTCTTATTTACAAAAATCTCCTGACGACAATTGACAGTCCCGTCTACCACTATTTTGTTGTCTCTTTCGCCAAAGAAGCTCTGGAAATCGCCGAAGCCCACAAAGAAAAATTGGACGGCCGGACCATCTCCATCGCTTACAGCGTTTATGGAGATGCTCTTCTTACCAATGGGGAAACGGGAGAAGCCTTACCATATTTTGAAAAATCTCTGGCCGTATCTACGGCGGAAGCTCCCGAAAAAGGCCGGCTCAAAGCGCACATCGGAGGCATTCAATATTTGTTGGGCGAAAAGCAAAAAGGTATCGCTACGATCAACGAAGCCCTGGCCGACATCCGTACCGGGGACATGAAAAGCTCTATCATCCGCACCTGGGAGACAGGGGCGCTCAATGGTTTGGCCAAGATCTATGCCCTCGAGGGTAAAAAGGATATGGCTTTGGACCATGCGGATCAGTCTCTGAAAATTTCCGTTTATCACAATCTTCCCATCAGGAAACGTCAAGCGGAAAAAATCATCGAAAAGATCAACTTCGGCCTCACCGATTTTTCGATATAATAAGTCACTATGAAGAAACTAATTCCACTTTTATTATTGTCGCTATTTCTTTCCGGCTGCCAATTAAATCCATGGGCCAAACCGGCACCGACCTCCATTCAATTATCGGATCCCAAAATATCCATCGTTACTCCGTCACCAACCATTATTAATACTCCAATGCTAACCCCAACACCTATGCCCCAAAAAATCGTCGCCACCCTTCACACCTCCGTCGGAGACATGAAAATTAATTTATTTCCGGACAAAGCACCCAACACCGTCGCCAATTTTATCGGCCTGGCAAAAGGTACCAAAGATTGGACAGATCCCAAAACCGGTAAATTGGTCAGTGGAAAACCACTCTATCAAAATGTTATTTTTCACCGGGTTATTGAGGATTTTATGATCCAGGGAGGAGATCCTCTCGGTACCGGTAGGGGAGGGCCCGGATACACTTTTGCCGACGAACCCGTCACGGACGAATATCTAAGAGGCACTCTGGCTATGGCCAATGCCGGTAAGAATACGAATGGCAGTCAATTCTTTATCGTCCATCAAGATTATCCCTTGCCCAAACTCTATACCATCTTCGGTCGTATCGATGCCTCCGACTCGGCTAGTCTTGCGGTACTGGATAAAATAGCTACCACTCCGATATCGACCGACGACAAGCCGGCGACGGACATCACCATAAGTAGCATCGACATCGTCGAAAAGTAATGCGCTCCATCGGTGGTCATGTTTCTATCGCGGGGGGACTACCAAATGCTATCTCCAACACCCTCAAAATAGAGGGCACCGGTATGCAAATATTTGCCGGCTCACCCCGGCTTTGGTTCCGTAAACCATTTTCCGATGCGGAAGTGAGCGCCTTTTTGTCGGGTATCCGGGAAAATCATCTTGGACCGGTGTTTATTCACGCTCTCTATTTACTAAACTTAGCCTCCGGGGATCCGGTCCTTTTTGAGAAGTCTCTCAACTCTCTAATTATGGATATTCAAAACGGTGCCCGGATACACTCCGCCGGCGTCATCATCCACATCGGTTCACACCTCGGAGCCGGTTTCGAATCCGTCAAGGATCAACTGGTGGCCGCTATCCAAAGGGTACTGGCCCTGACCGAGAATTGTGATCTGATTTTGGAAAACGCCGCCGGTCAAAACGGCAAAATTGGGTCGCTTACCGAACTTTCCTTTTTAATAAATGCAGTGGCCAATCCCCGTCTGAAGATCTGTCTCGACACGGCCCACTTATTTGCCTCGGGAATAGATTTGCGGAGTCCGGAGTCGGTAAAGAAATTAATTACCGATCTGAAAGAATTTAATTTATTAAACTGTCTGGTCTGCCTCCACATTAATGATTGTGCTTCCGACCTGGGATCTCATCGCGACTTACACGCCAACCTGGGTGAAGGCAAGATCGGTCTGCCGGGGTTGAAGTTATTCGTGAACCAAAAAGAATTAACCGGTCTGCCTCTCATCCTTGAAGTTCCGGGGGACAACAAGCAAGGCCCCAACCTTCAAAACATCACCACCGCCAAAGGCCTGACTATTTAATCTCGTCGGGGCGGTCGTGACGTATCTCCACCGCGACTCCGGGGAAGTAAGACATCGACTGTCGGGAAGACCAGTAGTCGGCTTCCTGAATGGCTTTCTCAATTCTGCTCGGATACATGGCGCGGGTTAACTCGGAAAGATTCAGATTCATTTCGTCTTTCGTATACTGCCTGTCTTCAAAAGGACTCACGGCATAGCACCAGGGTGCCATATGGTAGCGGACCGCATTCAATATCTGCTCCTTCGCCATGACGTCGGCCAGCTCAAATTTCGTGAGCCACTTGGCCGCGATCAGTCCATGGGTATAGTCGGTTTTCCCCGAAGTCCAAACAACTCCGTCTTTGCACACGTCGTGTAATAAGAAAGCACTGATCGCCATATCCATTTCCCGCGGACTGAACTTGGCTCTCCGGCCGAACTCCTCCACTACCGCCACTCCTTTGACCACGTGACGGACGAGACCGCCCTCACCGTTATCTTCCGGTGGGTGATACTTCCCGGAAGAGCTGGCCGCACTGGTCCAAAATTTTGGATCCACTTCCGCGAAGGCGAGATAAGTAAACTCTTTGATATCTTCGGAAACGATCTTCTCAATTTCTGTCTGGATCAGTCTAATACTTTCCGCTGTCCCTTCCGATAACTCGTCGCATTTTATCCTTAGTATTTCTGTCATACCGAGAATATATCATATTTATTCGTATCTGATCGCTTCCATGGGGGAGAGGTCCGCCGCTTTCTTGGCCGGGAAAACTCCAAAGAAAATTCCGATGCCGCTGGAGACACCAATTGCCAAGATCACTGCCAGCAGATTCAAGGCTACCGGGAACCAAAATCGGACAATGATCACGATGATGGTAGCAAGCAATAAACCCACCAGCCCTCCGAAAACCGAAAGCACCACCGACTCGGTCAGGAACTGAAGTAAGATATCTCTTTTGGTCGCTCCCAAGGCGCGCCTGATACCCACCTCTCTCGTCCTTTCGGTCACCGTGGCATACATGATATTCATAATGCCTACTCCTCCGACAAGAAGAGAGATCGATCCGATCGCGACCAGGATCAGGTTGATGATCCCGAAAATTTGATTAACTGTTTTTAGGATCTCCGACTGTTCGGTCACCGAGAACTCATCTTTGTCATAACGTTTAAGAAGAATTCTCTCGGCTTCGTCCTTTACCCCGGCCACCATCTCCTCATCCGGTACACCCAGATAAATAGACCAAAAAGTCTTGTTCGGATTCAGTGAACCAAAGGTGGCCGTATAGGGGATCATGGCCGAGCCGTCCGTTTCCCGGTCACCGGTTTTTTCGACGACCCCCACCACTTTTAGCCGGAGACTTTCGATCCGGATAGTTTTTCCGAGCGCATCATCCGGCCTATCAAATAGATCATCCGCCATCGAATATCCCAAAACGACTACTTTAGCTTTTTTGCCTACATCTGTTTTGTCCCAAAGTTTGCCTGCAGTGATCTTTGCATCCATCAGGGGAAAAAATTCCTCGTTCGCCCCCATGAGATAGCCGATCTTTTCGGTATCGGCCGTCGATATGGCGATCGAGCGGAAGAAGACCGGTACCACATATTTCAAATTCGGGATCTTGCGGACACTATTGACATCCTTCTCGTCAAACTCCGCCCCCGCTCCCATCATCCCTGCGGGTCCACCGCTGCTGATGCCGGAACCGGGCATGATCATAACCAGATTTGCCCCCAACCCCTCAAAGGTCTGCTCGATATAATTTTTCAGTCCCAGCCCCAGAGCGATCAGCAGGACTACCGATAGTACACCGATGGTAATGCCAAGAGAAGTTAAAGCCGTCCTGACTTTATCCCGCCGGAAGTCCCCCCAGGCCGATTTTAGTAACAATGATATTTCGGTGGTTATTTTCATTTTTTGTCACTGACTACTTCTCCGTCGAGGATCCGGATCCGTCTTCTGGCTCTTTCGGCGATTTCCATTTCATGGGTCACCATGACGATGGTTATATTTTCGGATTTATTCAGTTCTTCAAAAAGATCGATGATCTCATTACCGGTTTTATGGTCGAGATTCCCCGTTGGTTCGTCGGCCAGTATCAGCTGGGGCTTCATCAGGAGGGCTCTGGCGACGGCCACCCTCTGCTGTTGTCCACCGGAGATCTTATTCGGAAAGGAATCTTTCTTGGAAATAATGCCAAACTTCTCCATCAACATCTCTGCTCTTTCCTCGGCGTCAAAATCCATTCTTGCCTTACAGTAAGTGGCCGGTAGCAAAATATTTTCTTTGATCGTTAGTTTGTTTAATAAATTGAACTGTTGAAAAACAAAACCGACATAAGAATTTCTCAGCACCGAAGTTTGGTTATCGTCTATTTTGGCGACGTCTTTGCCGTTGATGATGATCTCTCCGCGGGTCGGTTTATCGAGCAGCCCTATCACATGCATCAAGGTTGATTTTCCGGATCCCGATGGTCCGATAATAGCCGAGAACTCACCTTCTTGAATGGAAAGATTAATATTCCTCAGAGCCGTAAAGGTCGTCCCGTCTCCCAGCAGATACTCCTTATAAATATCCCTAAGGCTGATTATAGATGACGTCGTTTTCATTTAGTCCTTCCTTTATTTCTACCATGCCTTCTACACTATCTCCCGTCACCACTTCAACTTTTTTCCATACTCCATTTACCATCATGGTGACAAAAAATTTACCATCGGTTTTCTTGAGATAAGCTTCCGGTATGGTCAGTACATCTTTGTTCTCTTTCAGAACAAAATTAACATCGCCCGTCATTCCCATCTTGATTTTTTCGGCCGATAAGCCCGGATCAAAATTTATTTTAACTTCATAAACTGTCCCGCTTTCACCTTCTTTGGGCACAAAACCGATACTTTCCACCGTAGCGAGGTATTCTTCGTCGGGGAAAGAGTCGAGGAATATCTTTCCCTGCATCCCTTGGCTGAAAGACGGAACTTCCGTTTGGTCCGCCGTGGCGGAGAAAAACAAAGTCGAAGGATTCACAATACTAAAGGTGGCACCGGCCGGCGTGATATTGGTTCCCGGTTGGGGTACATCTACCTTGGTGACGATCCCCGCGAAGGGAGAATAGATGGTGGCAAACTTCATGGCGAGATTTTTGGCTTCAAAGGCCAGTACGGCGTTATTCAGATCAAACTGATTTTTATCCAAAGTTCTTTTGACAATATCGCGGGCGGCATCCGTCATTCCTCTGGTTTGCCAATCTTTGTTATCGTCCACCCCTTGTTCAAAGTCCCATCTTTCCTTCAAAAATAAGTTCATATATTGATTGAGACTATTGGTGAGTTCTCTTTTATCAAGAGACGCGATCGCCTGGTATTTTTTTACGGTGTCACCCTCTTTTACTCCGACCCAGGTTAACAGTCCGGAAGTTTGGAACTTGATATCGGCTTTTTCTTTGGCGTCTATCTCTCCGGACAGTGACAGGGTCTCGGTCAGATCTTGTTTTTTGACGACATAAGTAATCGACTTCAATTTATTGTCTCTGGCATTTTTCCACAACATAAAACCCCCGCCGGCCAGCAGGCCGAGAAGAAAAATCCACCAAAAACGTTTCACGAACTTCATCAGTTCATTTTAACTAATCTCGATCACAATTACCAGCCAGAGCTTCTTTGTGTCTGTGAGAGGTGTGCACATAGGATAGAATATCTTCATGATCTCCGATTCTCAAATCAACTTGGCTCCTCTCCAAAAACGCGCCGGCGACATCGTCGCCAAACTGGACCTACCCTCCCTGCGCCTTGAGCTGGAAAAACTTACTTACGAATCCGGTCAGCCCGATCTTTGGACGGATGAAGATCACGCCAAAGAAGTCATGTCCGGCATGAGTGCGGTGAGAGATTCGATCAACTTTGCCGAAAAACTCCTTTCCGATCTAAAAAATCTTGAAGAACTGACCGAGATGTCCCAGAACTCCGGAGACGATAGTCTGGACAAGGAAATATTGATCCTTTATGAAACCATCTTGAAAAATGTTGACCGGATGGAGCTGGTGACTTTTTTGTCCGGAACCTATGACTCCTCCGATGCCGTGTTTGCTATCAAAGCCGGGCAGGGTGGAACCGAAGCCATGGACTGGGCCGGCATGCTCAGCCGGATGTATACCCGATTTTTTGAGAAACGGGGCTGGAGTCACGAAACGGTTGAGTACTCGCCCGGGGAAGAGGCGGGGATCAAGTCCGTTATTTACATCGTTCATGGACGCTACGCCTATGGCTATCTCAAAAACGAAAAAGGCACCCACCGTTTGGTTCGGCAGTCTCCCTTCAATGCCGACAAGCTCCGTCAGACCTCTTTTGCCGGAGTCGAGGTCACCCCGCTCCTTCCCGAAGAAGCCGAAGTGGAGATCCGGGATGAGGATATTGAGTTTGAAGCCAGTCGCAGTAGTGGCGCCGGAGGCCAAAACGTCAACAAGGTCAGCACCGCCGTCCGCATTAAGCATCTGCCCACGGGGATCGTGGTCGAGTGTCAGACCCAGCGCTACCAGGATGCGAACCGGAAGATCGCCATGCAGATCCTGAAGTCCAAACTCTGGGAAATTCAAGAATCAAAACGCCGCGAAGAACTCAACAAGATCAAGGGTGGAGCTACCATAGCCAGTTGGGGTCATCAAATCAGATCCTATGTGCTTCATCCATATAAATTGGTCAAGGATCTGCGCACCGAATACGAAGAGACCAATCCGGACTCGGTTCTGGATGGCAACCTGGACGGTTTCATCGAATCGGAATTAAAGTACTTCGCCTCTTCACGATAATTTGGTACACTATATGTATGGAAATAAAGACAATCGACCTGGACAGGACGGATCCGGTTACCCCAAGAGTTGAAGACACCCAATTCTCTCAGCCAAAAATAATCAACAAAAGCATCATGACCAAGCCCAATATTGTTACCGCCGTTATTTTTATTCTCGTTGCCATGCTTGGTTTTTACTCCGGAGCTCTTTTCAAAACTTCCGCTTCCGGAAAACTGGGCGGAGGCATCTCGGGAGATCTCAAGAACATTCAAGCCGATGTTCCCGAAGCCGGTGTCAAGGTAGGAGATATCTATGGTTCTGCTGATGAAAAAGCTTTCAATACTACCGCTACCGGTGTTCTTGATAAAGGTGGTCTGAACGGCGAAGGTACCCACAAATTGGTCCGTCCCGGTGGTCTTTCTCAAACAGTTTATATGACGAGCTCGGTTATCGATCTGGATACTTTGGTTGGTCATCAGATCACTGTTTGGGGAGAAACTTTCAAAGGCCAAAAAGCCGGCTGGCTTATGGACGTTGGCCGCGTAAAGGTTGAGAATCTGAACATGCCATTACCAAAATAATTGTAAACGTTGATTGATTTTTCTCATGTCACCAAGTCATATCCCAATGGTGATGTAGTCCTGGACGATGTAAATTTTTCCGTCTCACCCGGAGAGTTCGTTATTATCACCGGCAAGTCTGGCGCCGGCAAAACCACGTTGGGGAGACTACTGATTCACGATCTCGTTCCCACGAAGGGAAAAATTGTTATCGATGGCGAAGATCTGACCAAGATCAAGTCCAAAAACATCTCATTAATTCGGCGGAAGGTAGGCTTTGTTTTTCAGGATTACAAAATTATTCCGGACAAAACAGTTGGCGAAAATATTGCCGTCGCCTTGGAAATAGGTGGCTATACTCAAAAAAAGATACCGGGGAAAATTATCAGACTTCTGGAAATGGTCGGTATTCCCGGGAAAGGGGACTTGTTTCCCGGACAATTATCCGGTGGCGAAGTTCAGCGCGCCGCGATAGCCAGAGCCATCGCTTGTGAGCCCGCTATCCTTTTTGCCGATGAGCCGACGGGTAATCTGGACAAAGAGACCTCGGTGGAAATATTTAAACTGTTGCAGAAAATAAATGAGGGAGGCACCACCGTTATTCTGGCCACTCACGACGTAACTCTAATAGACTTGAACCCGGATCGCAACATTCATCTGGAAAAGGGTAAGATAGTCTCAGATAAGGATGGCCGACCTGCCGGCAAACAGTCAAGCCATCACAAGCCATCCGAAGAAAAAGAGGAGCACAACACTAAAACCAAAAAAGATTCATGAGCACCGCCCTAAAAAATATTCGTCGTTCACCCTTTCAGGCTTTATCGGCCGTGTTTATCATCAGCCTGACCCTTTTTGTCGTCGGTATCTTCACCTTGGTCACCCTGGCTTCTCACACTATCCTTCTCGACTTCGAAACCAAACCTCAGATCATTGCCTATCTCAAAGACGGTCACACCACGGATCAAGTAGCCAGACTAATCAGCACCATGACTTCCACTCAGGGAGTAAAAAATGCCGTCTATATTAGTAAACAGGAAGCCTTGGAAATTTACAAAAAAAGTGTCGGTAACGATCCGGTTTTGTTGGGCACGGTTACGGACTGGGGTATCGTCACTGCCGATATCCTTCCTGCAAGCGTCGAAATTACCGCTTCCGAACCCGGTGCCTTCAGCACCATCGTTTCCATACTGGAAAAATCGGATATCGTGAGTACCACCCCCCAGGGAAAGAAGGAGATCGATTTTCCTCAGGATGTAATTTCCGAGCTGACCAAGTGGACCAATGCCATTCGTGGTGCGGGCTTGGTGCTCATCATCGCTCTGACCGTGGTTTGTATTCTTACCGTCATGATGATCATTTCCATGAAGATCACCGGTCGGCGGACCGAGATCAGCACCCTCAAACTTCTGGGCGCGCAAAACTTGTACATCATCAAGCCATACATCACCGAATCATTGATCTATGGATTCTTGGGAGCGTTTTTGGGCTGGGTCTTTAGCTGGATCGCCCTTTTGTATTCCACACCATTTTTGGCGCCTCGTTTAGGGGGAGTGATCTCTTTCCCAATTTCCAATCTCCTAGTTCTCGCTTTACTGGGTTTTCTACTGGCTTTCGGTCTTATTTTGTCTCTTACTTCTAGCCTTTTTGCGGCCGCTAGATTTGTCAAGAGATCAAGATGAAAAAACCCTTACTGGTATTCGCCGCCATATTCTTCTTTTGTCTAAAAGGACCTCTGAACGCGGCTGAGTGCGACGGTACGGCCGCGTCGATTGATGCCTGTACCGAGAAATTAAAATCTTTATACCTGGAGGAGTCTACTCACAAACAGGCCATCGCCGTTTACAACACCAAAATAAATCTGATTCAAGGTCAGATAAACCAAACCATTTCCCAAATAGCCTCTTTGGAAAAAGATATCACGGTCTTAAGTGGCGTCCTGGATACGGTGAACGACTCTATGGCTCAGCTAACCGTCATCTACCAAGCCCGGGTTCAGGAGAGCTATCGGCGGTCAAGGATTACTCCTATCGACTTGATCTTCTCCAGCAACACATTTGGAGATTACTTCACCAAATTAAAGTACCTCAACGCCTTAAAAGCCAAAGACCAATTGATACTTTTCGAACTGGAAAAATCCCGGATTGATTACGACCTCAGAAAACAGGATAAGGTTACCAAACAACTGGAAGTCGAGAAACTAAAAGCCAAGTTGGAGACTCAAAAAAAATCTCAAAACCAGTTACTTAAAGAAAAACAGGTCATGCTGGCAGACACTCAAAATAATGAAAAAAAATATCAACAGTTACTAGAGCAAGCCCTGGCCGAAAAGGCGGCCATTGAAAGAGCTCTGGTTTCGGGTGTTAAGGTCGGTCCGATAAAGAAAGGGGACCCGATTGCTCTCACCGGCAACTCCGGCTACCCAAGCTGTTCCACCGGGAAACACCTTCACTTCGAAATCAGAAAAGATGGCAAGTGGGTAGATCCAGGCCCGTATCTCTCATCCAAAACGGTCAAAGACGAACAGGACAATCGGGGAGATGTCAGTCTGGGTTCCGGCAGTTGGTCCTGGCCGCTAAACGACACCATCCGTCTCACCCAATTTTATGGACACACCCCTTATTCCTGGAGATACAAATACTCCGGTGGTATTCACACCGGTTACGATATGGTTTCCACCGGCAGTGACGTCATCTACGCCCCGGCCGACGGAACTCTCTTCAAATCATCGCAGGCCTGCGGTTCCAGCACCATCAACATCGTCTATATCGAACATCCGGACAACGTCGTCAGCTTCTACCTTCACGTTCAGTAAGACCCACCGGTAATTACCCCCTTGACAAATAATAAAATGTGTTTTAAAGTATATGAAGTCGAGAACGCAAGTTTTCGATCAGAGATACTAGCAATAGTAAATCGGAAAAAGGCCTCGCAAGAGGTTCTTTTTCTTTTTAGACCCTCCCTTTGTTTCTGTTATATTGGTATTTAGTGAAACAAATCCTGCCCGTGTTGTTTCTTTTTTTGCTATATCTAGCCTTTCCCCAAACGATTTTTGCTCAAGTAGTCATCAACGAGTTTTCCGTTAACCCCCCGGATAAATATGACTGGCTTGAGTTGTACTCTCCCGAAGTTATTGATATCTCGGACTGGATTCTAGCGGACGAAGCCGGTGATTTTTTTACCATTCCGCCGGGAACCGCTCTCGGGTCGGGCATCTATTACGTCCTTTCCAAGTATCAAAGATTAAATAACGACAAAGACACGATCTATCTAAAAGATAATCTTGGGAACACGATCAATACTATCCGTTATGGTTATGAAGGCGAAGTTTGTCTCCCCGGGACGGACGGATCCATCGCCAGGATTCCGGACGGGGGAAACACCTACGATCGTTTATCGGCTCACACCAAAGGGGCGACGAACGGTGAAATAATTACCGAATATTGTCAAGCTCCCACGGCGTCCTCCACCCCAACTCCGACGGTCTCTCCCACAGTTACCGAGTCACCGACCTCTACTCCGACACCTTCACCCACACCGGCCAAATCTATTTACCGGATCAATCCCGCGAAAGACGGAAACAATCAGCTACTTACCGGAGTAAAAATATATATTGACAATTTGTATACCCATCACGAAGACGGGGAAACTCTGGAGTTTTGCCCCGGCTGTTTTTGCGACAACGACAAACAGGTCCCTTGTGAGACGGGGGAGCACACGACCAAGCTAACCAAGGCCGGTTACTCGGACTGGTCACAGTCACACCATTTTTCTCCGGGTGAAGACTACGAGATCAGCCCCATACTTAGCCTCATCCCGACATCCGGTCCCATCACTTCCTCCACTCAAACTCCCACCCCGACCCCCACGCCGTCTCTTCAAAAAACCTCCGCTCCGACTTCCACCGTCACCAAAACCCACACCCCAACCCCAAGCGTGAAACTCACATCTGAAATCCGAAATCTGAGATCTGATATCTCTTCTCCCTCCTCCATCCTCGGTATTTCCACCTTTTCCGGTCTTATTATTACGGCTACACCTTCCTCGCTTCAGACAAATGATTTCCGGCCGGCTTCCGATAACTCGGTTCTAAAGTACACCTTCATCTTTGGCGCCTTAGTAGCCTCGGCGTCCGGAAGTCTCCTGTATTTTAGACACCGGAAAGGCTAGAATATCTACTATGAAGAAGATTATTCTTAGATACGTTCCGGTTGTCTTGTGGATGACTCTGATTTTCCTCATCTCTTCAAAGGCTGATCTGCCGGTAAACGGCACGGTTTCCGAAGATTTTTTGTCGAAAAAATTAGCCCACATTTTTGAATACACCATTCTGATGTTTTTAATGTTTAGGGCGGTAGGCGAGAAAAGTCCGGCCAAAGCCTTTCTTTACTCACTGGTTTTTGCTTTTACGGACGAAATTCATCAATTATTTATCCCCACCCGTACCGGTAAACTTCGCGATGTCGGCATCGACTCTATCGGTTTGATCATAAGCGCAATTTTTATTATCAAACTCAGGCTATGGAACAGCTATTTGTTAGTTCATCCTCAGAAGAGACCCAAGAAATAGCCGTCCGCCTAGCTTCCAATTTGGAGAAGGGGACTACGATATGTCTTTATGGTAGTTTGGCCGCGGGGAAAACCACTTTCACTCAGGGACTGGCGTCTTTTTTTGGCATTCCCCGTCTGGTCTCTCCGACCTTTATCATCATGCGTCAGTATCCGGTGGCCTCCCATCCGGTCATCAAAACTTTTTTCCACTTGGATCTCTATCGCCTTGACTCGGTGGAAGATATCAAAGCTTTTGATGTCGAGGAGATCTGGTCCGATCCCGACAACCTTTTGGTCATCGAGTGGCCGGAGAAATTTACCGACATTCTCCCCGCCAAGAGAGTCGATATCTTTTTCAAAGCCACCGCCGACAACGAGCGCGAAATAAAAATCATCGACAACTCATGAAACTCTACCTCGACTCCACCGACAATACCCGCGTCATTATCCGCCTGGACGGCAAAGAATTTGTTAACCGGGTGGACTCGCCCAGAAACCAGGACGTCTTTGGCTTTTTACTTTCCTGCCTCGAAAAAGAAGGCTTTAAACAAGAAGATATTACCGAAGTCGAAGTCAACTGTGGCCCGGGCTCATTTACCGGCACCCGTATCGGTGTCACGATAGCGAACGCCCTCGGCTTTGCCCTCGGCGTTCCGGTCAACGGTCAAAAACACCCCGTCGAACCCGTCTATTCTTCTCCCCCGGGCATCACCCAAAAATAATTTGACCACCGGTTTATTTCCTTGTATTCTGAAAGTAATGACCAAAACAATTCTTTCCGTATTCGCGCTGGCGTTTGTGTTGTTCCTAACATCTTTCACCACCAAGAGCATCCATGCTCAAGGAATACCCAAAAATGCCCATGTTCCCGATAGCTATATCGTCGTTTTTAAAGATAGTGTCACCAATCCGGTGGCACATGCCGGTGACATGGCCAGACAACACGGACTATCTCTTGCTTACACTTACAGCCACGCCCTCAAAGGTTTTTCGGCAGTTATTCCCGCCGCCCGTCTCGAGAAAATCAAAAATGATCCTTCGGTGAAATTCGTCAGTCAGGATAAATATGTTAGCGTCGATGTCCGACCGTCCGCCAAGCCGACTCCCAAACCGGTTCCTCAACCGGATCAGCTGGTACCTTTCGGTGTTTTGCGTATCGGCCGAACTCTAACTAGTACCAATACCGGGGAAGGTATCGGTGTCGCCGTTATCGATACCGGTATCGATTTGGATCACCCTGATTTGGCGAACAATATCAAGGGTGACACCACCTGTGTCACGCGCACCAGCACCGGAAACGATGACAACGGTCACGGAACTCACGTTGCCGGCACCATCGCCGCGGAAAATAATGCCATTGGCGTTGTCGGGGTAGCACCGGGCGCCGATCTTTATGCCGTCAAAGTCCTGGATAAAAGAGGCAGTGGTACCTGGTCTTCGGTCATTTGTGGTATCAATTGGGTCACCGCCAATGTGGCCACCATCAAAGTCGCCAATATGAGTCTTGGTGGCACCGGCAGTAGTGATAATGATTGTGGCAACACCGACGGAGACGCCCTGCATCAAGCCATTTGTAACTCGGCCAAAGCCGGAGTTACCTATGTTGTTGCCGCCGGCAATGAGTATGACGATGCCACCAACCACGTCCCCGCCGCCTACAACGACGCCGTCATCACCGTTTCCGCTCTGGTGGATACCGACGGAATATCGGGTGGGCTGGGAAGTTCTACCACCTATGGCGCGGACGATACTTTTGCGTCTTTCAGCAACTACAGCCCGACCATTGTGGATCTTGGCGCTCCCGGGGTAAATATTCTTTCCACCTGGAAAGGGGATGGCTACAACACTATTAGTGGTACCAGTATGGCCACTCCTCATGTTGCCGGTGCCGCCGCCCTATATATAAAGAGTAATTCTGGTTCATCCTGGACACAGGTAAGAGACGGTCTTGTAGGCATTGGTGAAACCTCGGGACACACTTCCACCTCTTCACACCCGGAAAGAGTTGTCTCTACCATCTCCCTCTAACAGAGTATTGACTTATAGAGTTTTTGGGATGACAATATACGCCAGAATATGAAAACATATAAAAAGGTGCTTAAAAAAGGGTTATCTTTTGTGCTTTCTTTTAATCTGCTGCTTCAAAGTTTCGTTCCATTCATAATCACTCCCGTCTACGCCACCGATTCAACTCCTTCCGCCGAAACCATCGTTGCTTCTCCCACTCCCGACGTCACCCCCGAAGCCACCCCAACTCCCACAGAAGAGATCACCCCTACTCCCACCGAAGAAGTCACTCCCACCCCGACAGCCGAACTCACACCGGAAGTTACTCCAACTCCTACTGAAGAGATTATCCCTACACCAACCGAAGAAGTCACCCCGACCCCGACCTCGGAACCAACTCCAGTCATCACTCCGGAAGAAACCCCCACACCTACCATTGAAGTCACTCCTACTATAGAGATAACCCCCACCACCGAGCCCGAAGTAACTCCCGAACCCTCATCCAACACGGACTCACAAGCCCCTCCGGCTGATCAGCCAAGTAATTCCGCCCCTGAAACCACTACAACCACCGTTCCCGAATCAATAACTATCGCTTCCAATCTTGAACAAGCCTTAACTCCCGAACCGACACTCTCCACCGACAAATCCGACTATTTCCCCACCGAAATTGTCCACATTTCCGGCACCGGCTTCCTCGCCAATACCACTTACACCTTACACATCACCTCTTCCGATATGCCCTTTGTATCGTACAAAGTTGAGGTAACAACCGACGAAAATGGAAGTCTTTCTTATGCCTACCAGCTGGACGGCCACTACCGCCCCAACTACACCATCGATGCTTTAGACGCCTCCGGCAAGATAGTTGCATCGGTTAAATTTACAGATCCCGTAAGTGTGACTTGGCCAACTACATGGAATAACTATTTGGTAAACGGATTACCAATCTTCGATGATGAAAAGCATGGAAGTAATGATGATCCTTCTAATGGCGGTACAGGCGTATCTCCTTCGTCAATTGATATTGCCTCCGGATCAATTTATGCGGGTACCGACCCGGGAAATCAACCCTCGGTGCAGTATCTGACAAGTGACGCAACATACTTATTTTACAGAATGAGACTAGCGGCTGAACCTTTGACATCAGGGGGGGCCTCTAGACACTGGGACATACTATTGGATACAGACCATGATGGATACAAAGAATATGTGATTGACCTGGATCACAATGCCAATACTTTTGGACTTTATTTCAACGATACAGACGTCAACACTTACGATCCAACAACTGATGCCACATCATTTTTGATCACCAGTGCGGAAACGTCCGGCTATGTAAGACAAGTCTTGGAAACATATGGTACTGCTTCTTCTGCAGATGACCAATATTATCTCGATTTTGCAATTCCAAAAAGTGAATTCGGCTCTGCAATAGATGATGCTATTGCCGCCAATCTGTTCTACAGTACTTCGGCATCAAACACCGATCCTCTACAAAAAGACTGGATGGGATTCTCGGGCTTTATTTTCGGAATCACAAAATCCGTCTCAACTGATGGAACCGGTTTTGCCTCTTCTCAAACTGTCACCGCCGGTACAGACGTATATTTCAAGGTTACATTAACCAATACGGGAAATGCCAATTTAACAAACGTATCGATAGTTGATACTTTACCGGCAGGTTTTATATATGTAACAGGATCCAGTTCGGGAGTCACCACCGGTAATCCAACGATTTCTTCTCAAACACTTACTTGGGCGGGACCATTCACTGTTAATGCAGGAGGGTCGATTTCGTTAACATTCAGAGCCACAACTCCATCGGTGAGTTCACAAACAACCTTTACCAATACAGCATCAGGATATGTAAGTTCGGATCTTTTGGGTTCGGCCACTGCTCAGGTGGTTGTGAATCCCGGTACGGGCACCCTTACGGTTCAAAAAACTACCTATCCTTCCGGAGATACCACCTCTTTTCCAATTAGCGCTACCTCAAGTACCGGTGGCACAATCACCGGTGGTGGAGCAGGATCGGTTACCGATGCGAACGACCATATTTATACCGTTACCGCCGGAACATATTCGGTCACCGAATCCGCACCTCTAGGCTGGGTCGAGACAAGCAATACTTGTACCAATGTAGTAGTTGCTGCTGCAGGAACCGCCTCATGTTTGATCACCAATACCAAAAACGCCTCGATAACGCTATCCAAATCTGTTACCAAAAACAATGGAGGAACGGCTGGAGTTAATGATTTTGGACTGACTATCGGTGTGGTTGCGGTCAATTCGGGAGAAACCAAAACTCTTTCTCCAAACACTTCATACGCTATAAACGAGGTGGGACTTGCCGGTTACTCTTTTGTTTCCATTACCGGGGACGCAAAATGCCCGAGTATTTTAGGTGGATCGATTTCCTTGGAGCCTGGTGACAACGTTTCTTGTACCATCACCAACGACGACAATGTTCCCTCACTTACCTTAATAAAATCTGTCAACAACGATAACAACGGTAATGCTGCCGCCACCGATTGGACTCTCACCGCAACCGGACCTACTACCATTTCAGGCACAGGCGGAGTTGCTAGTGGATCCACCTTTAGTGCCGGTACATACACTTTATCCGAATCCGCCGGTCCATCCGGATACACCCCCGGTTCCTGGAGCTGTGTCAAGAATACTTTAGCTCCGGTTACAGGCAGTTCCATCACCCTTGGGCTTGGTGACACCGCAACTTGTACCGTCATAAATGATGACAATGCCCCTCAGCTTACAGTCGTCAAGAATGTAGTTAACGACAATGGCGGTTCGGCAAATGTCGGAGATTTTGGAATAAAATTCAATGATATCGGTTTAACTTTTGGAGCAGGAGTTCCCGCCGGATCAACCACAGCTTACTCTTCCACCCCAACCGTTCTCGCCAATACCGTTTACACCCTTTCCGAATCTGATTTTAGCGGATATACCGAAGGTTCTTGGAGTTGTATTGATGATGGTACCGGCCTTCAGGTTTCACATCCTTTAACTCTTAACGAAGGTCAATCGGTCACTTGTACCATCACCAATGACGACAACGCCAGTCATCTAGTTGTCCACAAAACTACCTATCCCGTTGGTGACACTACCGAATTTTCAATCTTGGCTTCAGGAACCGGAACTGTTTCGGACGCCGGTGTTGGAAAAATCACTGATGTTGCAGATAAAACATTCGAGGTGACCCCCGGAACTTACTCGGTGACAGAATCGGAAACTCCCGGGTGGAAGGAAACACTCAATACTTGTAATGGAATTGAAGTTAAATTGGGTGAAACCAAAGAATGTACCATAACCAACGAAAAGTATGGTTCCATTAGCGGCCACAAATACCAAGTGAATGCAAACAGTTCACTTGCAGGACCCATCTCCGGTTGGACGATCTACTTAACTCAAGGAACCACAACGGTATCAACTACTACGGACAGTAATGGTTACTTCATATTTTCGAATCTACTGCACGGAATATATGCTCTATCGGAAGAAACCAGGTCTGATTACACACCTATCTACTCACCTGCAGATGTCACCTTAGACTATGGAGACAATATTTCAGACAGTGACTTTGGCAATTTCCTTAATGGCAGCATCTTCGGCGTAAAATTTGAGGATAAGAATGGTAACGGAGTAATAAATGATGAAGATGGATATCTCTCCGGTTGGAAAATATTTATTGACGAAAATGGAGACGGTCTTTGGGACGAAGGTGAGACTTTTACAATTACGGATGCATCCGGTTATTCTTTATCCAATCTTGGACCCGGAACATACTCGGTTTGTGAGGTAG
>CAZGSP010000070.1:0-17860 GCA_964528565.1 uncultured Pseudomonadales bacterium
GACGGTGGGGGTGGCAGAAATTGTTGGTGTAGTGGTGACGGTGGGAGTCGGAGTGGGACGGCGAATGGTGAACTGTACATCGCAGGGAATCATTTCGGCGGCTTGAGATTTTTGAGCTGTTAAATCCTTTTGTCGATTGATCATCATCGCCATAACGACGGTGACGATAATTAAAAAGACAAACCCCAGAGCGCCAACAGTCTTGAGTTGCCTTTTTGATGAATATTTTGAAGTAGAAGACAATTTTTGATTCATATTATTTGGGTGTTACGGCGATGACTCTGACTCGATAGGTGCCGTATTTATTGACCGTGCGCTTCAGGTTGGCGATCCAGCTACCGTTAGATAAGGTGGCCGGTACCACTACGGTTTCTACAATTGCTCCATTGAGGGTGACCCGGAAAGTAAAGCTTTTGACCGCTCGGCCGGATTTGTTGGCAATAGCTCGATAGGTAACGACACTGCCGTACTTGATGACTCCTAAATTGGTTGTGATATTCACACCGTTCAAAAAGACCCTCATCTGCTGACAGACCATGGGAATAACGGTGGGAGTAGGAGTAGGGGTGACGGTGGGTGACGATGTCGGGGTGGCGGTGACACTGCCACATGCTTTGTCCGACACTCTTGATTCGAAGCACTTAACACCGTTGACATTATCAAAATCTATTTGTTCGGTGCCGCAAGTACGCTGGAAACAGACCTCGTTGACGTTGGATAACCTTTTTTCATTCAGGCTACACCCGGCAGAGGCCAAGTTCCCGGAGGTCATATTTGGACAAAAAAAGTGTGAAGCGTTCGATCTGGCTCCGTTATCAAGTCTGACACAGTTATTGACAATAGTGGCGGGACAATCGCCAAGATTTACCGGTCCGGGGGTAGTAGACGGTGAACAAAGAGCAGAAGACTCTATGCATGAACCTTGTGAATAATTCCACTTGCAGACAAATCTATTGCCGCTGGCTTTGACAGGCGAGCAATTGGCGTTACAGTCTTTTGGTGTGAAGTAGTCTTTACACCCAAGGATCGCTTGGACCGGACTAATTGCTCCGAAGAATGAAAAGATTAGGAAAAACAAAACTGTTATATGCAGCACCTTTCTCAAATTTGCCATCTGGAATAAATATATGTTTAATTTACGGTGATGTCAACCGACTACCGTACAAGCAAGATCAGAAGCAGAACGAGAACTTGGGGAAGAAGACCCCAAAATTTATTTGGAGTTGAGCGATGTGCCCAGGTATGGAAGGCGGCAAATTTACTGATGATCCCGGAACGGTTCTCCAAAAAAAGATAAGGAAACTCCAAAAAGTCGGGAACCAGACTGATGAACCATCCAAACCACGGCCGCCAGTCGAAGGGGCGTCCCACTTGAAAGAGTAGATAAACGACCAGGATAGAGAGGGGAAAGTCAAAAAATAATTCTTGCAGAAAAGCCGCGCGCTTGCACTTCTTTCGACTAGTCAAACCCTGCCCGACATCCCAGTGGGGGATACGGTCTTCCAAGAAATGTGAAGCTAATATCAACGGGATACTGATAAAAGGATTGGGGATTTTGGAGGCGATCAGGGCGCCGGTTGATCCATGAGCTATCGAAAGCATGTGTTTTTTTAGTATACTCTATATACCATGAACGATGCTATTTACAGATTTGGTGAAGTTTCGATTTACGGATTTGGACTGTTGGCGACTCTCTCTTTTTTTTGGGGGTCATTTGTCTTTTTCAAGAAAGCGATTGAGTCTCACCTCGAAGAGTTTCATGTCTTGGATGGAGTGGTCATGGCGGCGTTTTGGTCCTTTATAGTGGGAAGGTTGGCCTATGTAATTTTGAATTTTTCCACGTTCTGGAATCACTTCTCAAGGGTCTTTTTGCTGGCCGATTTCCCGGGAATTGATCGCTGGGGAGTAATTGTTGGCGTGTATTTGGGGATATTCTGGACGGTCAGAAGGGTAAAAGCAAAGACTTTGGACTGGTTCGACATTGTTTCTTTGGGAGTTCTATCGGGTACCGCCGTCTTTTTTGCCGGACTTTCTTGGTTGGCCTATTCTTGGCAGTATGGCGTGATGGGTTTCATCTATTTGATTGCCTTTATTATCGCTTGGAGGGCAGAGGATTCGTACCGAACATATAGCTGGTATAAAAGTAATAAGACATCGTCCAGATCCGGTTTGATAACCGGTTTTTCGATATCATCATGGGGGCTTTTCTACTTGGTTGAGAAGTTGATTAACCGGCAATTCTCTCCGGAAACTGGTTTGTGGTGCTCTTTCTTGTTTGTCGCGGGTATTGTTTTAGTGTATATTAGGTCTGGCAGGACAGCGACGGAAGATATAAAAATCATTCTTAAACATGGAAGAAAATAAACCTATAAAATTTCCCACCTCAGTGCTTGGACCCCTGATCTCGTATTTGAAAGGAGAGAAGAAGAGATTGAAAGAGACCAAGAAGGAACTCAAAAAAGTAGACCCGTTTATCGTGGGAAACAGAGATGACGATAACTCGGTGGATTCGGACGTGGCCGAAAATGTCGAGCACGACAGATCTTTCGCCATGAGAACTCAAGTCAACAAATCAATAATTGCCATCCGAAAGACACTGACGAGGATTAAGCTTGGTAAGTATGGCATTTGTGCCGGTTGTGGAAAAATGATCGACACCGATAGACTGGCAGTCAACCCTACGGCAGAGTACTGTGTGGCCTGTGAGACCAGTAAAGAGAAAAAACAGGGGTGATAAAGAGACTGAGATCTTGGTTCTCAAATATCGGATTTTTGCTCGTAATGTTGGTTATACTGGATTTGTTTTTGCAAAGATATTTTAGGAATATTGATTTTGGTGTTTTGAATCGGGGAGTGTCTTTTGGACTACTACCGGGAATGGGGCAGGTGATAGCCATTGCCGTTTACTTGGCCTTGGTGGTATTTCTCGGCTTGAAGAGGCGCACCTCTACCACACCGACCCGGATAGACTTAGCTATTTGGTTGTTGGCGGCCGGGGGTTTGGGCAACCTTTTTCCCAGACTGTTTTGGAGCGGCGTGTGGGACTATATCCGGGTACCTCTACTGCCGTTTTGGTTCAATATCTCGGATTTAATGATCATGGCCGGCCTGGTCTCGTATATACTTAGGGGTGATGGAAATTCCGATTCTGTATGAGGACGAAGACACCCTGGTCATCAACAAGCCGGTAGACTTGGTTGTGAACAGAGCTCAATCGATAAAGGGCAAGACGGTTCAGGACTGGATCGAGGAACAAGAGTGGTTTAAAAGAACTCAAGAGGTTGAGGACGTATTATTCAAGCAGAGGAGTGGGGTATGCCACAGACTGGATAAGGAGACCAGTGGTTGCTTGGTGATCGCCAAAACGCCGGAAGCTCTGAGATACTATCTGGACTTATTTAAGAATAGGAAAATTGTTAAGACCTACATTGCATTAGTGCACGGTAGGGTAGAGCCGGATCAGGGGGAAACGATCCTGCCCCTAAAAAGAAGCCTGTTCGATAGAGAGAAGTGGCAGGTACACTATGAGGGGAAAAGGGCAGTCACGGCCTGGCGGGTGGTCAAGAGATTTGATTATCCGGGTCATGAACATTGGCGGAACGCCCTCACTCTTCTTAAACTAAACTTAAAGACCGGAAGGACTCACCAGATAAGGGTACACATGTCCTTTTTGGGTTGGCCGATTTTTTCGGATTATAAATATCTGAACCGGAAATTTTCAAAGGAAGACAGGAAGTATCTTTCCCATCATTTTCTCCATGCGGCCGGAATCGAATTTAGTGCTTATGCCGGGAACAAGGTCGTTGCGGAAGCCCCTTTGCCGGAGGATTGTGAAAAGTTTCTTTCTTCGCTAGAATGATTTATGGATGTTTTTTTGGTGAACTTAATGATCGTTTTTTCGGTAGCGGTTTTTTTTGGGATCATTTTTAGATACATTGGCCTGCCCTCGGTGGTCGGTCAGGTTCTGGCGGGATTTGTCATCGGACTTTCGGGCTTACTGGGCAGTCAGAGTATAGAAAGTATGCGTTTATTGGGATCTCTGGGGGTCACCCTTCTTCTATTTCTCGTTGGTTTGGAAATGAACCTGCGAGAGATAAAAAATACGGGTAAGACAGTAATAAAAATATTTCTGATCCAGACCGTCTTGCTTGGATTGTTGTTTTTTATCTTTTCCGGCTTATTATTGAAGCTAAACATCGTATCATCCATACTGTTAGCGATCGCCCTGACCTTTAGCAGTACCATTGTGGTGGTTAAGACTTTATCCGAAAAGCGGGATCTGGGCAGTTTTTCCGGCAAGCTAAGTTTGGGGATCCTTTTACTTCAGGATCTGGTAGCTATTTTTGTCCTGGCATTAATTCCCGGATTCAGTCATGGTTTTGATCTTTCCGCTTTGGGGGCTTTGAGTATCAAGATATTGGTCTTGTTTCTGACCATTAACATCTTTGGCCATTTCTTGATATCCCAGATCGAAAAGTATTTGATCAAGACGACGGAGGACTTGGTCCTCATTAGTCTGGTTTGGTTTTCTCTGGCAGTTTACTTTTCGGTCAACGTACTGGGTTTGACACCCGAAATTGGCGGTATTTTGGCAGGCATTTCTTTGTCGACGACCTGGGGACACTTTCAAATTGTAAGCAAGGTAAAGACTCTGAGGGATATATTTTTGACGGTGTTTTTTGTTCTTCTGGGTTTGGAAATCGGAACAGGAAGTGTGAACTGGCTTTTGGTTTTTGAGCTGGTTTTTCTGGCACTAGTGATCAAGTTCGTGGTTGCCGAGCTGAGCTGTTACTGGAGCGGTCTTTCCGGAAAGGTGGCTTTTTCCTTAAGTGTCAACATGACACAGTTTTCCGAATTCAGCTTAATTGTTTTATCTTTTGGTTTGGTGTCCGGTTTTTGGGACAATGAGCTGGTCACCGCGGTGACCATGGCCGGTCTGATATCTATGGTTGTGTCCACGATCTTTATATTACGTTCGTCTCAGTTGTACAAATTTTTATCGGAGCATTCCCCAAAAATTTTTAAATTCGACGGCTTACATAAAGGCTCGCTTGTTTCCATGAGGGGGCATGTGGTACTGCTTGGTGGCGATAGAACGGGAAGAAGTATCTTGTCTTCGATGAAAAAAATCGGAGAAAAGGTGTTGGTGGTTGATTTTAACCCCGACATTGTTAATCATCTACACAGTAGGGGAGAAGAGGCTATCTTTGCCGACGCGTCCGATCCGGATATCGCCGATATTGCGAACATGACAGACGCCAAAATGATAATTTCAACTATAAAGGATGTTGACGATTCGCTATCACTACTCCTTCTTCTCAAGCAAAAGGGGATTGCCGTACCCACGATAGTTGATGCCGAAACGGCGGCCCAGGCGGCTATGCTTTATGAGGCGGGTGCTTCGTATGTAATCTTTCCTCATTTTGTAAGCGGTTTGCACCTTGGACTGGTCATGAAGAAGTTTGAGAAAGATGCGGACGCTTTGAAAAAGTACCGACAGAGACAGAACGAAACATTAAAGGAGATCTATGAAGGAGAGTTCTAGTAACAGTAATAAATGGACCAGGACGGTGGGGATAATATTTCTTGTCATCCTGTGTGGTTTTGTGGTTTTCCGCGTGCTCAAAGAAGGAATTTTGTCCGATAAACTGGGAATCAATTTGGCCGTCGTCGGGGGCTCGGATTCGGCCATCATGATCCTTCGGCCGGATGAGGATATTTTGGGCTGGGTAAACTTACCGGATAAGTTGAAGGTCAAAATTTTTAATTCTCAAGCCCAGTATCCGATCGGGTCGCTTTGGGATTACGGTATTTCGGAAAAGAACCCTTATGAAATTTTTGAAAAATCACTCGGACGGTCGATGGGGGTTGTGGTATCAAGGGTGATAAAGGTTCAGGGTAAGGCTTCGATCGAAGAGGTACTGGCCAGTCTGCACAAGATCAATTTGAAGACCGACTTAAGCCTTAAGGATAGATTTTTTATCCGCCGGTACCTGGTAGACGCGGTAGCTTCAAAAAAGGTTTTGGAGATGGATATTCCCGCCAATACATTGGACACAGTTATCGAGCCGGACGGCAAGGAGTTTCTGGTATTTAACAACATTATCTCCCTTTGGACAAAAAATAAGTTTTTGTTGGAATCAATATTAAATGAAAATGCGGATGTCTCAATAAACAATTTGTCCGGCCAGGATGGACTGGGAATATCGGTATCGAAACAGTTGGAGGCGGCCGGAATTAGGGTGGTGGAGGTAAAGACCGACCCGAATAGGGATCTGGGTGGAAAGGGGTGTATTTTTGTTTCCGGAGGAAGTTATCCAAATTCGGAGAAGTTTCTTGTCCAGCAGCTGGGTTGCGAACAGCGCCGCCCGGACTCTTTGGCGAGCCAACAGGGAGGGGTTGAGATGTGGCTAAAGTAAGTGGATTAGGCTTCGTCTCCCAAAAGCGGATCGTAGATCTCTAGAGGCGGAGTCTCGCTCGATTCTCCGGCGGAGAGGGACGGTAAGTGCTCCATGTCGTCAAGGGGAAACGAGGGAATACCTCTCAGTCGTTTGGATGACTTGGCTTCCAAAATAAAGACTTGAGGATTTTTGGAGTTCACCGATTTCATAATCGTTTTGTATTTGTAGCCGGCGTTTATCAACTTCATCAGGCGGTGGGAGAGATTGTCCGGTAAGTAGCCGATAAAATCCTTATCTCTCGTCACCTTCACCTTGTGTTTGGAAAGGGAAAGCTCTACCGGTTCACCAATATTTAAGGTCGAAAATATTTTTGGTTCTCCTTGGCTGACAAGGGGGACAACCTTGGATTTTCCCGGCTCTTCGATAAAACTGACTGTCTGGAAGTAGGGGTTGGCCAAGCCCTGTTTCTTGTTGGCTTTGAGACGAGCCAGATTATTTTTGGCGATTTGATTGTGAGGATCGATCTCCAATACACTTTGAAAGCAACCCATGGCTTTTTTGTTTTTACTATCCATGGAGTAGGCGATACCCAAGCGGTTCAGCGTCGGAAGATCGTTGGGGGTAAGTTCGAGGATCTTTTCGTTGAGAGAGATGGCTTCGGGCCATTTTTTGGCGATGGCGGACTTAATGGATTCTTGTTGAAGATCGTTTACATTGTCATTGTTCATGCTGAGAAATGATAAAGAGTTTGGTCTCCCTTGTCAAGTTGTTTTGATAGTATTTGCCTGATAGAATTCAAGTTATGTCAGGGCATTCAAAATGGTCTACGATCAAACACCAGAAAGCGATTGAGGACAATAAGAGAAGTTCGGTTTTTACTAAAATAGCAAAAAAGATCCATATAGCAGTAAAAAAGGGCGGTTCCGGTGACATAAACGCCAATCCGTATCTGCGGGCTTGTGTCGACGAAGCCAGATCGGTAAATATGCCGATGGATAATATCAAAAGAGCCATAGACAAAGCTTCCGGTGCGGGAGAAGGTTCGGCGGCGGAGGAGATAGTCTATGAAGCGTATGGACCATATGGAGTGGGTATCTTGATCACCACCGTTACCGACAACAGAAACCGGACGTCCGGTGAAGTAAAAAATGTGCTGGATAAACACAACGCCAAACTCGGCGGACCGGGCTCCGTCTCCTACATGAAATCTATTTCTCCTATCCCCAAAATTAGTATTCTCGAAGCAGACAAACAGCAAGTTATTGATCTTATTTCGCTTCTGTCGGAACTTGACGATGTGGTGGAGGTGTGGAGCAATCTAGAATAAAATGTCCAAAAGAACACGATTTATTTTGATCAGTGGGGTAATAGCATTGTGTTTGTGGTTGACGACTACGGCACCGGTGGACTACCGCTTCGGACTGTATCTGGCAGTGTCGGCTTTATCATATGTCTTGTCTGTCTGGGTTTTGTTTGACGACCTGAAGGGTATTGAATGGCTGACCCTAATGGTCTTGCCGGTGATGTTTACTTTGGGCTGTGGATTATTTGCCAATTTTTTACCGGCCGCTATTCCCAGAATGTTTGGTAGATCCTTTCAGCTGGAGACTTCAATGTTACTGGCCGGGTTATTGAAGATCGTGTACTTTATCCTTTATACGGTAGCGATGTACGGAATTCTTTTGATTGAGAATATCTTTTCGGTGGCGTCCATCCGGACGATCCAGCTTTTTAGAGCGGCGCGTTCCGTAAACTTTATTCTGACACTGGTAGCTTCGCTATTTTTCTATACGGTGGCTTTGAGCCTAAGGTTGCCTTTCTGGTGGGTAGCACCGATGGTGTTTGTGGTGTCCGCGATCCTTTCTTTTCCGAGTTTTTGGAGCGTGGATTTGAAAGGTGACATTCTGCACGACGCCGGTAGATATTCTTTGGTGGTCAGCTGGGTCATTGCGATGGCCGGAGCGGCTTTGTCTTTTTGGCCGGTGAAGCCATTCATGGGAGGATTGATGCTCACTTCATTTCTTTATTCATTACTGGGGATTTTGGAACAAAGATTATCCAGTAGGGTATACCTGGAAAGCCTCCTGGAGTACGGGGTGACGGTAATCATCATTTTTGTCATCGGCTTTCTGACGACATCGTGGGTGGGTTGATAGATTTTAGTTCTCAGATTTCAGATCTCGGATAGAAAAAATACTCGGATGGGTAGGAAGGGGAGAGGGCCCATAATACTATCCCATAATAATCGGGGAATGTTATAGGACCTATAATAGTTTTCACGAAAACCCATAGTTTTCACGAAATCTATCAGATAATGTGGATAACTGCCAGGTGATAGGGATTGATATAGTCAGTTGGGCGGCACGCGTTTGGCAGGCGAGATGAGCGCGGAGGGATAAGGAGATTAATTATTATTTGAAATATTGACTTAAGGAAAATCTTTTGGGTTGGTGCATTCCGGGGATAGAAGTAAAGGACGTCACCCCCACTGTTCCCTATTTACCGGAAAAGATAGAGTGATAGAGAATGGTTTATGATACGTCGCACAATAATACTTTTGCGACGTATCTCGTAAACATAGCTGTGAAGGAAGATGGTTTTATATTCCATCCGTTTGTGTAGATAATCCCGAAACTTTGCCACGATCTGTTCCCCGGCCTCTCTTCACGGCCGATTCTTTTGTCTTTGAGTCCGGTAGCCTCGGATCGTGCCTATTTGTAGATAAACCCGAATCTTTCAAGGTGAATTATTGGTTTTATCGTTTAGACCGATGTATCGCTTATTTTAATCAATGAATAACTAGTCACAAAAAGTTCCAGAAGCCGTTTTAGGGGCATTCTACGGGCGGGATGTTTAAGGTCATTTGACAGCAAAAACCCCGCCTAGTGGGCGGGGTTTAGCTGAGACTGAAGAAGTTTGGATTTGATGATTTCGATTAGTTTGCGGGCGTTTTCTTTGTTGTAGAAATCTATACCCATTAAATCCGCAATCAAACTAAAACTTATTGCGTTTGGGTCAAAAAGATCTTGGTGAGACCTCAAGGCAAAAATCAGATTCCGACTTTTGAAGTCTACGCTTTCGGGATCCTCTTGGGGAGGAATTTTTGTTTGGGATGCTTCGATGATAATATTGGCTACCTGATTAAGGGTAAGAGACATTTTTTCTCCTTTGGAAAAGTTCAGATTAATTAACCATTATATAGGATAAATCTATTTTGTCAACAGTGCCCTAACCCTCTCCCCTATCCGATGCTAGCCCATAAAAATAGCCCTCAGAGATTGAGGGCTAGAGAATTGAGAATATTTAGGGCGGAGATAATTGATCGTCCACCCTTTTTTTGAGTAGTTCGTAGCGAGCAAGGGTATCCGGAAAGGATAAGACGTATTCGCGAGCCCGAATGACAAAGCTATTTTTGTTGGGCCAGTCGTGAGAGCAGGCAAATTGGGCTTCGGTCAGATCGATGATCCGGCCATCGGGAAGGCGATTCCAGTAGTGGCTGTCACCGGAGTCCGTTAAACAGCGAAGCAGCTGCCCGCCATAAAAGTCCTGGACGACAAGAGCGGTGACGGCGCATTGATTAAGCGATGGACAGTCGGGGGTCCAGGCCCCCTTGGCGGTTTCGGCGCACCAGGCTCTTGTCAGTGCCGCCTTTAACTTATTTAGCTTCATTGGTTTTCCCTCCGAAGCCTTTGTGAACCAACAACCCACTTTTGACCCGTTGGAACCAGACACCCACGCTTTTGTCTTTTGGGGCAAGCTGGATCATGGCGGCCAAAATTCCCACCTCGGCTTCTTTGGCAAGACCTTTATAAAGGTCGAATTTATCGGTTACCCAGACGGTGATGTAGAAATCCGGCATTCCCTTGGTATCACCAAACTCCCGGATCTCGAAACAAACATCCAAGCCAGAGAAAATGGTGCTGAGCAGGGTTTGGATCCGATCGGCCATTTTTTGGGCCTGAAGTACGACGTTCTCAATTTCTTTAGCCGTACAAGCTTCTTCGGGTAACTTATACCGTAACAGAAATTCAAGCATTTGTCCTCCGATTTCTTAGTCGTTCTTTGATAGTGTTTTATGGATAAAATCTATGACCAGCCAGATCAACAAAAACAAGACGATCGTTGAGACTAGAGTCAAAAGCAAGATTTCGACTAGAGTCATTTTGCCTCCTAAAATTAAGGTACCGGAGTATTATACAACCGCTGTAGGGTAAGTCATGATTGAAGGTCTTAATATGCCGTACATTATGCATATTACGTAAGATTTATTAAGAGTATGTATCAAATTTAATATGCCTTTTCGAACAATGAATTATCTCTTATAAACCGTTGTCGGAAGATGTAAAAAAACCCTCTCGCCGGAGAGGGTTTTGAGACTTAATTGCGATTGGGGTGATGTCGTTTCCATTCAACCACGATCATGATGATCAGGATCGGAAGGGCAATGATCCAAAAGATGGTATTAGTGCTTAAGGATGCCACGAAAACACCGACCGCCTGCCAAAAGGGTTCCATGAGCATTAAAATGGCGATGACGATTATCGCCACCAGCACCAACATAAGCGCATATTCGGTAAGACCCTGACCTTTTTCGCCGGGTTTGGATTTAGCCGCCTTTTCTTTCTTTGGACCCGACGGATAAGAGCAATCCAGGTTTATATAGAAAAAGATGACTGCGATGGCGGCAATGGTCAGAATTACGAGGATGGCTACCGCCGGGACGGGTGCCCAAAAGTCCAAAGTCAGTGGTGATAAGGTCTGGATAATGGCGATGATCGCAATGACAACCAGAACCAGAATCAGGGAGTATTCGATCACCCCTTGACCCTTTTCGTGCCTGTTTTTCATGTTTGCCTCCAAAAAGATTGAATCAAAGAGCTTGGAGGTATTATAGCCCGGATTCACGGCCTGTCAAGATTATGGGATGTAGCTGTGTCGCACAATATTTTGGTATGATGAGTTGTGGCCAAAAAAACGGTAAATGACCTGGGTCTGAGGATCTTAATCAGGAGGTATTTGAGCTTTATAGAAGTAGAGAAGAACTATTCCAAGTTCACCATCCGCAACTACTCCCACTATCTCGGCATGTTCCGGAAATGGTTTGAGAAGCATTATGAGCAGGAATACATTGAGAAACTCACAAGCGAGATGGTACGGAAGTATAGATTGTTTTTAGCCCGATACGAGACCAAAGAGGGCAAGCGACTCTCCCCTACTACTCAAAGTTATTACGTGATTTCTTTGAGGGCGTTTCTGAAGTATTGTGGTCGAAAAGGGATCAAGACCCTGTCTCCGGAAAAGGTGGATCTGCCAAAGCCGGGTGAGCATCAAATTAAGTTTTTGGACCGGGAGCAGGTGGAAAGGCTTTTGATCTCCCCGAATACATCTACTATCAGTGGTCTGCGGGACAGAACTATCCTGGAGGTACTGTTTAGTACCGGTTTGCGGGTATCGGAGCTTGCAAAGCTCGACATCGACAAGATCGACCTGAGGGAGAGGGAGTTTGGCATACTGGGTAAGGGCCGTCGGATGCGCCTGGTGTTTTTGTCCGAAAGAGCCACAGCCTGGCTCGATAGATATCTTTCCGCCAGGACGGACCCTTTTAGAGCCTTGTGGGTGAGAGTGCCCAAAAGTGGAGACTGGGACCCGACAATGGGCAATGAAAAGGCCAGGCTTTCGATCAGAGGCATACAGAGAATCGTGGAAAAATACCGCCGAGCCGCCGGTTTGCCGATAAAGGTGAGCCCACATGTGCTTCGCCATAGTTTTGCTACCACCATGCTTCAGCAAGGAGCGGATCTCCGGAGTGTCCAAGAGATGTTGGGTCATAAAAACGTCGCCACCACCCAGATTTACACTCATGTCACCAATCCCCAGCTAAAACAGATACACGATAAATTCTTAAAATGAGGGGTATGAGTTAATTATTTTTGGCGGTGGCGGAGATAAAGGCGAGAAATAAGGGGTGTGGGTTAAAGGGGCGGGCTATATACTCCGGATGGAACTGAGTGCCGACAAAGAAAGGATGATCCGGAAGCTCGATGGCTTCCACCAGCCGGCCGTCCGGAGAAAGCCCGGCAAAAATCAGACCTTGTTTTTCGAATTCTTCACGATAGTCGTTGTTGAATTCGTAGCGGTGGCGGTGCCTCTCATTGACCATATTTTTGGTTTCAAAATCATGACCTTTTAACCAAGGTGCTTCTCCCGAAGAACCATATTTTTGGTAAGCGGCCTCAATCCTTGATCCCTGTTTTAAGACACAGGGCCAGGATCCCAACCTGATAGTGCCTCCGTATTGTTTCTCGGCCAAATACTGCGCTTGTTCGGGCATGACGTGAATCACCGGATGCGGGGTTTTGGGGTCCACTTCGGTGGAGTTGGCTTTTTTCAGACCGACAACATTCCGGCCGAACTCGATAATAGCCATCTGCATCCCAAAGCACAGTCCTAAGTAAGGGATCTTTTTTTCTCTGGCTTGTTTGACGGCCTGCAATTTGCCTTCGGTTCCCCGACTGCCCCATCCTTGGGGAACAATGATCCCCTGGTAGATTGATAAATCCAGCGGCTTGTTTTCCAGCTTTTCACTATCGATCCATTCCAAAACCGGATTGATGCCCTGAGTCCAAGCGGCTTGTTTGAGGGCTTCGATGACCGAGATATATGAGTCCGAAAGTTTGTAGTCTCCCGTGGCGAAGTACTTGCCGACCATGGCGATCCTAATTTCCTTTTTGGTTTTATGACTAAGAGCTGCAAACTTTTGCCAGGCCGATAACAGATGATCTTTTTTGGTTTTTAATCTTAATTTTTGGGCGATCTTTTCTCCAAAACTCTGTTTGGCCATATACGCGGGGACATCATAAATACTTGCGAGGTCCGGGGCACCGATGATGTCGGCGTCTCGAAGATTACAAAAGATCGCCAGCTTTTCTTTTCGTTTGGCATCGATCTCCTTTTCGCTTCTGGCTACCAGAAAATCCGGCTGGATGCCCATGGCATTTAGTAAGTGGGTAGATTGTTGGGCAGGTTTACTTTTTAGTTCACCAATGTTTTTTAGGAACGGCAAATAGGTCACATGGATCTGCAGAACATCTTTTGGCTGGCGCAGTTTAAGGATCCGGCTGGCTTCAAAGAAGATGCCGTTTTGATACTCCCCTACCGTGCCACCCAGCTCGACGATAACTACTTTGACGTGATTGTTCTTTCCGGCAAGTTCGAGACGGCTAATGATTTCGTCGGTGACGTGAGGTACCGCTTCGACGTCTTCACCACCATAGCCGAAGGCCCTTTCCCGGTCGATGACGGATTTATAGATCTGACCGGTGGTAATATAGTTACCCCGCTTGAGGGACTCATTGGTAAAACGCTCGTAATTTCCCAGATCCTGGTCGGTTTCCAATCCGTCTTCCGTGACAAAAACTTCGCCATGTTCCTGAGGACGGATGGTGCCGGCATCGACGTTTAAATACATGTCTATCTTGACGTTCGTGACCGGGATCCCCAGATTTTTTAAAAGTAGACCAATGCTCGCCGAGGTAATCCCCTTCCCTAAGCCACTAACCACCCCACCGGAAACGAAAATATATTTCATTTATAAATAATGGACTGCCATAGCGGTAAAAACAAGACCTATCTTTTTTTCTGTTACAATTTATTCTGGTCTTTGCCCCCGAAATCTTGAACCTCTTCGATAATTTGGTCAATGATTTTTTCGTTTTCATCAAACATGAAACTGGCTTTTACTTTGGATCCTTTAAGAATAATCGGAAACCATATTTCGTCATCCCACCACATTTCTTTGTAGGGTATCTCGTCTATTTCAAACCACTGGGGATTCATTTCGTCTGTCTCAACTGGCTCTCCATCCCAGTCACGAGATAAGTAAACATTTACTTGTTGATTAAAGCCCTTGCCATCCGCATTAAATGGATGATAGAAATTTATTGTTCCCACGAGTTCAAGGTTATTGGGTATTACTCCAATCTCCTCATGGGTTTCTCGAATGGCGGCATCAACGACATCTTCTCCATCGTTCGCCTTTCCTCCGACACCATTCCATTTGCCAGCACCAAACCCCCTTTTCTTCATGGCCAGTAAGATTTGATTCTCACGTAAAAGCAAGGTAATAGTTACCTGTCTGAGAGGCTCCTTTAAGGTTGATTCGTATTCCTTGATGTTCACGGCAAAGTTATTCTTCTTCGGATTCGGAGACGACGGTGACGGCGACAATACTATCCCCCTCTTTGGCGAAGCGCATCAGAATTACTCCTTGGGTGGCCCGACCTAGTCTCGGGATATTTCTGACCGGCAGTTTGATGGCCTGTCCTTGAGAGGTCGTGATCAGAACGACCTCCGAGTCTTGGTCGACGAGCAGAGCACCTGCAATTTTGCCCGTCTTATCCGCCGTTTCACTTACCTTGAGTCCTTGTCCGGAGCGGTTCTGGACCGGATACTCGGGAAGCGGGGTGCGTTTGCCCATTCCCTTTTCGGTCACTACCAGCAGATCTCTGAAGAGCTTGACTCTTTTGTCGGTAGAGACCGGCTCGGCTTCCCCAAAGGACTCCATGGAAATAATGTAGTCGTCGCCTTTGAGAAGGATCCCGCGGACACCCATGGTGTCCCTATCAGTGGGACGGACATCGTTTTCTTTAAAGCGGATCGATTTTCCGTCCCGGCTAACCAGGAGAATGTGGTCGCTTCCGGAGGTTTTGTTGACCCAGACCAAGCTGTCTCCGTCGGTAAGTTTGATGGCAATGAGGCCATTGCTCTTAATGTTTTCGTATTTGCTGAGGACGGTTCTCTTAACTGTGCCCTTCTTGGTAGTAAAGAAGAGAGCGTCGTTTTTGTTTATCTGAGAGGTCAAGGGCAGAATGGATTGAATGGTTTCGTCGGTATCGATGTTTATCAGATTGATGATCGCCTGTCCTTTACTGATACGACTGCCTTCCGGAAGTTCCCACACCTTAAGAGAAAAAACTTTTCCTTTGCTGGAGAAGACCAGCAGACGATCGTGGGTGTTGGCGTTGGTCAGCAGGTGAATTTCGTCGGTATCTTTGATGGTCATGCCGGAGACACCCTTTCCTCCCCTCTTCTGGGTTTTGAAAGTGGCCAAAGGCATGCGTTTGATGTAGCCGGACTTTGTGAGGGCGACAATGGTTTCTTCCGCGGGAATAAGATCTTCTTCGGAGAAAGTACCGGGAGCGTTGGCGACGATCTTGGTCCTTCGTTTTTCCGGATAGTCGAGGGCGAGCTTGGTGATCTCATCTTTGATTATTTGAAGAACCTCTTTGGGGTCTTTGAGGATAGCGATCAGTTTTTCGATCTGCTTTTTGAGTTCCTGGTACTCCGCTTCGATCTTCTGTCTTTCCAGGGCGGCCAGTTTTCTAAGTTGCATGTCCAAGATAGCGATGGATTGAATTTCCGAGAGACCGAACTTGGTCATCAAATTGTTCTTGGCCGTCTCACTATCGGGACTCTTTTTGATGGTTTCGATAACATCGTCGATGTTGGCCAGGGCGATCAGGAGGCCTTCGAGAATGTGCGCGCGGTCTTGAGCGGTCTTAAGTTCGAACTGACTACGCCGCACGACGACACTTTGCCGGTGAACGGTGTATTCCATGAGGATCTGTTTTAGATTCAAGAGGTGGGGTGTCCCGTCGGAGGTAAGGGCTACGACGTTGGCCGGGAAACTGGTCTGAAGCTCGGTGTATTTATAAAGATTGTTTAAAACACTCTTGGGCTTGGCGTCTTTCTTGAGATCAACGGCGACGGTAAGACCTTTGCGATCGGACTCGTCACGAAGATCGGCAATGCCATCGATCTTTTTCTTTTTGACGAGTTCCGCGATGTCGGTGATCAACTTGGCTTTGTTTACCTGATAAGGCAGTTCGGAGATGAGAATTTGGAAGCGGCCATTTTTCTTTTCTACGATCTCGGCTACCCCGCGGACAATAATACTGGCTTTGCCGGTAGCATAAAGTTTTTTAATTTCGCTCGTGTCGTAGATGATGCCCGAGGTAGGAAAGTCCGGTCCTTTAATATGTTGGCAAAGTTCGTCAATTTCGATGGGTGACTCCAGGGTGCCGGTTAAAGTTTTATAGTCGGCGGAGACCAGCTCATTGTCCTGATACTCTTTGGAAATGGTAACGTGGCTTTTGTCGATAAGAGCTTTGATGGCATCGACCACTTCGAGTAAGTTGTGGGGCGGAATTTTGGTGGCCATACCGACAGCGATACCATCGGATCCCATGAGCAAGAGATTCGGAAGTTTGGCCGGAAGAACCGTGGGTTCTTGCTGAGAGCCGTCAAAGTTGTCGATAAAATCAACGGTGTTTTTATCTATATCTTCGAGAAGTTCACTGGCGATCTTTGACAGCCGGGCTTCGGTATAACGCATAGCGGCGGCCGAGTCGCCATCGATAGAGCCGAAGTTTCCCTGCCCATCCACCAGAGGGTAACGCATAGAGAAGTCTTGGGCCAGACGAACCATGGTCTGATAAACGGCCGTATCACCATGCGGATGGTATTTACCCAGGACCTCACCAACGATACGGGCGGATTTTTTGTAAGCACTTTTGTGAGTGATCCCCATATCCCTCATGGCATAAAGCACACGACGGTGAACGGGTTTCAAACCATCGCGGATATCGGGAAGAGCCCGGGAGACGATAACGGACATGGCATAGTCCAGATAGGACCGCTCCATTTCTTCAATAATCGGTGTCGACTTGATCAAACCCCACTGGGTTTGTTCGTCGGCTATGGGAGTCTCGACAGTTACTTCTTGCTCCCGGTCTTTGGTTTCGTTTTCTTCCATGTTAAAGATTTATCTCAAAAGTGTGGCAGGTCTTGATAAATTGTTATTTCCCGATAAAGGTGATGACCATAGGGGCGATTAGTAAGGCGACGATCTGGACGATTTTCATCATCGGATTTAAGGCCGGTCCGGCGGTATCTTTCAAGGGGTCCCCAACGGTGTCACCGACAACGGCGGCTTTGTGGGTATCCGAGCCCTTGCCTCCCATATTACCGTCCTCGATGTATTTTTTGGCGTTGTCCCAAGCTCCTCCGGTGTTGCACATAAATAGTGCGAGCATCAGGCCGACGACAACGACTCCGCCCAGGAATCCTCCAAGAGCTTCGGCGCCGAGAACACTAACCAGGATGGGGAAGATAACGACGATAGCCGCGGGGACGATTAACTCTCTTTGGGCAGCGGCGGTAACGATGTCCACTGCTTTGGAGTAGTCGGGAAGAGCCTTGCCCTCCATGATACCTTTGATAGTACGGAATTGACGCCTGACTTCTTCGACGACCTCAAAAGCGGCGCGTCCCACCGAACCGATCAAACGCGAACTGAACAGGAAGGGAAGTGAACCGCCGAGCAGGACACCAACAAAGACCTTGGGGTTACTGATGTTGATTGCCGTGAGACCCGTTGCTTCAAAATAGGTGGCAAATAA
>CAZGSP010000071.1:0-29163 GCA_964528565.1 uncultured Pseudomonadales bacterium
TGCCCCGCCATGGCGGGGGACGGAGGTCGAGTACGATATTTTGCGCACTTCGAACCGTAAAAAAATTATTATCGATAGCTCCTTGCCTTCCCCATCACATACAGTGCCCCTTTTGTCTTACCCTTCTTCCGGATCAATTTTTTGTCGATCAAATCCTTCAAGTCACGCAAGATCGTGTCGTCGGAGACCATTGGCAGTACATTCCTTATTTCTTTAATTGTCATCTCGTTTTTTAAATTCATCTCTTCCATTATGGCGATTTGCCTCTCGGTCAGAGAAATAACTCTCCCTCCCTCCGACTTAAATATCTGAGTTTCACCAACCAAATTCATCACCTTTGTCTGTGTTTTTTCCGCCGCTTCCGACAAACATCTGCTCAAATACTCCAGCCAATTAGTTAACTCCCCACTATTTCTCTCCACCGAAGATACCGCCTGATAAAAATTATCCGCATTTTTCAAAACTTCTTCTTCTATCGACCAAAGTTTTTTCAATCCATAACCCTCGGAGGCCAAGGTCAACCGGAAAAAACTTATGGCGGTTAGTAAATTGTTTTCCGAATAGGGGCAAATCCTCAATAATTCAAAAAACATGATCCCTGCTTTGTTAATCGGATGAACTTCAATTTTATTAACGCTTTTGAACCATGCGAACAAATCTTCCATTTGGAATGGTACCTCTACCGCCAAAGGTGAAGCCGAGGTTGAGCCTTCAATCTCTTTATCCCGGAACCTGCCCGTTTCGTTTGGCAGTACCAACCTTTCGCTCAATAGGGTATTGATTTGGGATAACTCCTTCTCACCCGGCTCACCCTGTTGGAATTTTCCGGCCAAAAAAGCCAGCTGTTCTATTAACCTGTTCACGTTCAACAGGTTCAATGCTTGTTGAATATCTTTTTCTTTCCCCACCACCCCCGCTCTCAAAGCTACCTGGTGGGCTTTGTCATCTCTCCCCGGTTCATCTTTTACGATTTTTGCCACATCGTCTAACTTCAGTTCGTTGGCCGAAAACTTGACCAAACTATAGATCCTTCTGACCACGGTTTCCAGTTTTAGTCTGGACTCCCAGTCCGGCTGAAGTTGGGCAAGCCGAACCACTTTTCCGGCTATCTCCACCTGAATCAAATTCGAAAGAGTCTTATTGGTAATCTTAAAAACAGGAGAAAACATTAATCAATTATCGCATTCCCTGCGGAATATCACAAGTTGGCTACCACCTCTCCGTAAATTTCCGGTACCATATCCGTCAAATCATCCGCATTAAACATAAATCCTCTTTTCTCCGCCAGTTTCTCGGCCGCCTTCTTGGTTAGATATGAAGCCGCAGCAGACGCAAAAAGACCATCGTCTTTGGCGAGAAACCCGACTATGATTCCCGCGATCAAGTCACCGGTACACCCCTTTACCAAGCCCTCATTTCCTCCGGTGATCTTTACCACCCTTTTTCCGTCACTAACGATCGACACCTCATCCTTCGTTAGAATCACCAAATTATGCTGTTTTGCCAACCGAAAAATCTGTTCCGCTCTTTCATCCAAATTGCTACTCATTTCTTCACCAAAAAGCATGGTGAATTCCTTTTTATTTGGCGAAACCACCGCGCCTCCAGGCAAATCACTTACTTTAGTTACTTGCAGAGTGCCACCGTCTACCACCCATTTTTGGTCAGGATTTTTTTCGAACAAACCTAAACTGATTTTTCTCGTTTGTTCTCCCTCCGTATCACAAACAAAACCATGTTCGCTCACATGACTCCTCATCATTCCCGGCCCTACAAGAGCCGCCTCCGATTTTGCCACATATCTGTCTACATCGGTGTAGGGTACCCAGATAAAGTTTAGTAACGAAGACTTGATCTTATCTGCCACCGACTTGTCTTCACTGGGACTGGCAAAGTAAACCATACTGACGATTCTGGAAGCTGCTTTCAGAGCGATCAAGGGTGCACCGTGAAACAGTTTACTGCCCCCAACAATGGTTACTCCTCCACCGGTAACTCCTTTGGTATATTTACTGCTACTGCCACGCAGAGTTTTACTATCTTTGAACCATTCTTTATCAAAAGTTTCTGTTTTCATAATTTATTTAAGTATGCACTAAGGAAGCCTGATCGTTACGGCTTTTTTAAACATCTTCGCGTCCCCTTCATCGGCAGTTGTCACCACCACCTGTCTTCCGGACATTACCCTCAGCACCTCTTTCTTGTGTATTTCGTCCAGCTCGGAAAAAATATCATCGAGAAGCAAGATCACTTTTTTGTCTCCCTTTTCTTCCATAAAATATATCTCTCCCATTTTCAGTGCCAAGACCGCCATCCTCTGCTCTCCTCTTGATCCATAAATAGCCAGGTCCCTTGTCTCCGCTTTTACCTGAAAATCATCTTTGTGTGGGCCCACCAGGGTATAGCCTACCGCCACTTCCGCCTCTTTATACTGAGATAGACGAGCCTCACTCATCGCGCTCATGTCATAAGTGACGACCAAGTCCTTAAACAGATCACTTTTCCCAAAAAGTTCGTTGATGTAATCAATGAGGACTCTCCTTTTATCCTGAATAATCTGACCGTGCTTCAAAAGAAGCCCATCCCAAAAAGTCAGTGCATATGGACTGGCGCCACCCTCTCTGATCGCATCCAGAAGTTTGTTCCTCCTTCTCAAGGCTTGTTCGTAAGCGATCTGGCTATTACTATAAATTTTATCCACCTGAATTAATAAGCGATCCAAAAATTTCCGTCTGGTATCCGGAGACCCGCTGATAAGCTCTACGTCCTCGGGTCGGAACAGGACCAGAGGTAATATGCCCAAAATATCCTGCCTCCTTTTGGAAACCCCATCGATCAGATACTTTCTTTTATTGACCACCTTACCCATTACCAAACCCCCATTAACGATTACTTCAAGCATCAATTTGTCGTTTTTCGGCAGTTCGATCTCCCCACTGACTCTTCCCAACTCTTGACCAAAAGCCACCATCTCTTCTGTTCTTTTGGCTCTGAAGCTATCCCCAATTCCCAAAAGATAGATCGCTTCCAAGAGGTTGGTTTTCCCTTTGGCATTCTGTCCCACCACCAAACTCACCCCATCGGAAAGTTCATACTCGGCCGCCTTATAGTTCCTGAAATCACTTAGCGTAATTTTCCTTAACATTTATACCCACATTGTACTCCGCGGATAATTTATTCAATCACAAACATACAGTACCGGCCATAGGGGGTGACAATACCCGTTTCACTCCATTCTTCAAAGGCGGCTACTCTCCATCCGTTTTTTGTTATTATCTGCCTCCATTCCGACACCTTTCTGTATTTATGCCACCAAAATTCAAAATTCCCAAGCGAATCAAAGACTGCATCAAAAAACCATTCCCCAGAATTTCTAAAAGTATCTTCAATAAATACCACTCTTTTTGCCACCCTCTTGGCTTCTTTCAAAACCTCCAAACCGTCATAGCAGTGATGAAGTACATGGATAATTACGGCCGTCTCAAACCGGTTATCCTTAAAAGGTAGTTTGTGCCCATCGTAAATAACCGGTTTCAGATCTTCATAGATACTCAAATTGGCCACGTCAACTCCGGCAATGTCAAAACCTTTCTTTTTTAACAAATAGGAGTTCGACCCACTTCCCATCCCTATATCCAACACCTTCTTCCCCTTTATATATTTTCCAATGTGTTTCCAAACAACACCCGCCTTTCGCGTCATCACGGCATGAACAATTCTGGACCAAAGGTTAGCCCGCTTTATGGAGTTAAATCGAAGACCCTTTGCTGACCTGACAATAAACGGTATCGGCATTTTGACATTCTATCTTACTTTTGACACCCCGGACAGAAGTAAGTTCCCCTTCCGCCCAATTTTATTTTCTTGATCACTCCTCCACAACGGAGGCATTTTTGTCCTTCTCTTTTATAGACCAGGAAGTGATCTTGATATGTCCCGCCCAATCCGGACACCTGGACATAGTTGCTGGCACTGGCGCCCCCATACTTAATTCCCAGATTGATTACCTCGACTATCGACTTGTGTAGTTTCTCTGCTTCCCTTCCGCTTAGCGAATCGGCCTTCTTATCCGGCCGCATCCTCGCCAAAAATAGCGCGTCGTTGACATAGATGTTTCCCAAACCACCGATCTTGTCCTGATCCAATAAAACCAGCTTTAATGCTTTCTTGGTCTTCTTTAATATATTAAAGAGATGATCCGTCGTAAAAGATTTATCCACCACATCCGGCACCATCTTTCTTTTTTCTTTGTCATACTCCTCACCCGATACGATCCGCATCCATCCGAAGACTCTCATATCATTGAAAAATAACTTTGAGCCGTCTTTGAAGATCCAGATCACGCGCGTATGTTTACTTGGCAGTTCATTCACCCAATCCGGACTTGGGTGACCACCTAGAATTCTTTTTTTTCCGTCCACGAAGATCAGCTGTCCGGTCATCTTCAAATGCACGATCACGATCTCCTCTTTATTATCAAAATGGACCTCCAGCACTTTTGATTTTCTCTTTACCGATTCCACCTTCCATCCTTTAAGCTTATTCGAATCCCCGGAAAAACTCTTTTCTCTTAAAACCTTTACCTCCGCTATCTCTCTTCCCTTGAGGGCCTTATTCAGTTGCCTTCCGATAGTTTCGACCTCGGGAAGTTCGGGCATGTTATAGTATTTTTCTCGGAGTAAACAAAACCCAACCGGCAGAAACAAAACATAACATAGAAATAGCAACAAATAAGAAATTAAAACCCAAACTACTGACAATAAATCCTCCCAAAATGGTACCGAGAGCCATAACCAGATTAGATACAATTGCCCAATCTGAATACTCTAACACTTCTTCTTTTCTATCTACATGTTTAGCGAACAATGCTCCAAACGTCGGAGTTCCCAACGACTCGGCAAGACCAAAGAGAATTTGAATTGATATTAATGACAAAGCACTATCAATGAATATCAAACTTAAAAAAGCCAAGCCACGAATAACATAACTCGCTAGCAACATCATTTCTTTTTCACGGATCCTATCTCCCCACCTCGCCATAAATAAAAGAAAAATGGTTGATGATACATAAAAAACTGCAGACGAAATACTGACCAAAAGCACTCCGCCACCAATCTTTTGAACATAAACGGCATAAAGTGGTCCTAAGAGCAAGGCCGCAAATACATAAATGGAATTGCTTATAAATAAAACTTTAAGTGCCGAATTGTTTCGCATCAACCATTATCTTATCAATTATTTTCTTGAACTTCATTTCAAAATTACCCTTGGAAAATTTCCGGGCTTGTTTGACCAGGGCGGCTCTATTCCATTTGGTTGCCTCAAATTTTCTGATCGCTTTTTCCAGTGTTTCCGTGTCCGTATCCTCCACCAGTAATCCGGTTACCCCGTCGACGACCGATTCTTTAAAGCCCCCGCCGTTATAGGCGATTACCGGCGTGCCGGAGGCCATCGCCTCAACCACCGTAATGCCGAAGTCTTCATCTCTAGCGAGAGCAATAAACCCCTTGGCTTTAGCATAAAGCCGTCTCAACTCCAACTCACTTACTCTTCCAAGAAGTTCCACCCCACCGACCTCTTTGAGTTGGTTTTCGACTTGAGAAAAACCCACCGCTTCACCCACGATTTTCAACTTGAACCCACTATGTTTTGCCGCCTCGGCCGCTTCGATCAAGCCTTTGGCCCCAACCAATCTGGAAACAATTAAGAAATAGTTTTCCTTTATTATCCCTTCGCTCTTACGGATAAATTGCTCCACCTCCACCGGCGGGTAGATCACTTCGGCTTCTTTTCTATAAAATTTCCAAACTCTTTTTTTTGTATTCTCGGAGTTCACTGTCCAAATATTTACTCTCTGGGCCGACCTAAGATCAAATATTCTCAAAAAATGATTCACTATCACCGCATAGACTCTTACAATCCAATATCTGCGTAAATCAATGCTTGTTTCATACCCATATAGAAATCTTGGAGGAGTGTGGCAATAGGCTATCACTTTGGTTTTTGGAGATACTTTAAAGCCGCGGGCAAAATATGACGAGCAGGAAGTGATCACCATGTCAAAGTCGGACAGATCTATTGATCCCCAAATGAAAGGGGCCAAAAATCGGAGTGGGCTGTACAGATTCCCATACTTGATCAACCACGACCACTTACTTTCCACTATTTTTCTATCGGCAAACTCCTTGTCGCAACTGGATCCGGAAACTCTAAAGGCCGTATAGATTGGCGCTTTTGGAAACATATCAGCCAAGACTCTCAACACCCTCTCGGCACCTCCGAATTCCTTAATATAGTCATGTACCAACGCTATCTTCATATAAATGCCTCCTGGACATCTTTCTCCCAGGCGTCTTTTGGTAATTTACCGAGCAAACTTTTAAAATTTAGTTCCTCAAACAAGGCCGTTATTCCCTTCTTATCGTAATTGGTCAGCAGGCAATCATCCCAATTCAGCTCAAGCGGCACGCTCCGGTCGATCTCCGCCAAGTGATAGCTCTTATCGGCCATTTCTTTATCGGCGAGCAACAGTTCCTTTATCCTCGGAGAAATACTTAATCGATCAATGTTTTTATAGATCTCGTGCAGTCCACCGGTTTCCTGGATCAATTTTGTCGCGGTCACCTTACCCACCCCTTTTACTCCGGGTATATTATCCGAAGCATCCCCCATCAGGCTTTTCAGATCGATTATTTGCCTTGGCGAAAGTCCATAAACTTCTTTCACTTTATCTTCATCAAAAACCACGGATTGTGCATGATGGTTCTGGATAGGTAAATAAACCACTACATCCTTATCTTTAATTAATTGAAGTGCGTCCCTGTCCCCGGTGACGATCACTACCTGAGTATCCTCTTTTGCGGATGCCATCTTCGACAAAGTCCCGATAATATCATCCGCCTCATAACCTTCGATACCATACTGAGGAATATTCAACTTCTCCACTACCTCCTTTGTTCTGTCAATCTGAGTTGCCAGATCTTCGTCCATAGGCCCTCTATTGGCTTTGTACTCCTCATACTCTTGCTTCCTAAAAGTAGCCCCTTTTACATCCCAGGCTACCGCCACGTGAGTTGGAGAAAGTTTATCTATGACCGAAAGCAACATGGAAGAGAAACCATAAACGGCGTTGATCAGCTCTCCCTTGGGTGTCGAAAGTGGTGGATAAGCGTGATACGCTCTATGAAGCAAAGCATTTCCGTCGATTAAGATCAATTTCCTCATTTTTCGATTGTCGTGGGTTTTGCCATCCCGACTATTTCTTCAAACTCCTCTTGTTCCACTGTCTCCACCTCAATTAATCTATCAACAAGTTTATCAAGCACTTTCCTGTTTTTCTTTACCAAAGCCTCGGCCATTTTATATCCCTCATCCACAAACCTCTTGATCTCCAAATCTACTTTTGCTTGAGTTGCTTCGGACAACCGTACGCTGTCCCCGACCGAATACCCCCAAGCATTTGTGTCTATCGTCTGGTTCATAGACACCGGTCCCAGTTCACTCATGCCGAAATCAACTACCATTCTTCTAGCGAGTATTGTCGCCCGTTCGATATCGTTGGCCGCTCCGGCCGTTAACTCATTAAAAACAATTTTCTCGGCCGCCCGACCACCAAGCATCATGGAGATTTCATCTTTTAACTCGGATAATGTTTGTTGGTACTTATCTGTCTTGGGTCTGCTCATGGTAAAACCCAAAGCCATACCGCGGGACACAATACTTATCCGGTGAATTGGATCGGTTCCCATTAATAAATGTCCCACCACCGCGTGTCCTGCCTCGTGGTAAGCGGTCATTTTCTTCTCCAATTTAGACTGAAGCCGCTTCTTTTCCGGACCCATTTTAACTTTCATGGCCGCTTCTTCTATATCCTTCATCTCAATAGCCTTTTGACTATCCCGCGCCGCCAGAATTGCCGCTTCATTTAACATATTTTCGATATCTGCTCCGGAAAAACCGACTGTTCTTTCGGCCACCTTTGCCCAGTTAAGTTCTTTCACAAAAGGTTTGCCTTTTTTGTGGATGTCCAAAATCGCCTTTCTGCCCGCAATGTCAGGCAGATCCAAAGTTACTCTGCGGTCAAAACGGCCGGGTCGGATCAGAGCCGGATCCAACACGTCCGGTCTATTTGTTGCCGCCAGTACTATTACATTGTCCGACTGGGTAAACCCGTCCATCTCTACCAATATCTGGTTCAGAGTTTGTTCTCTTTCATCATGTCCCCCAAATCCTCCACTGCCTCCCCGTGTTCGCCCAATAGCGTCGACTTCATCGATAAAGATTATCGACGGAGAAGCTTTTTTCGCCGTCTCAAAAAGATCCCGGACTCTACTTGCACCCACTCCAACGAGCATTTCCATAAATTCGGACCCTGCCATTGAGAAAAATGGCACCCCTGCTTCACCGGCTACCGCCCTGGCCAGAAGGGTTTTTCCCACTCCGGCCGGACCGGTAAGAAGTACTCCTTTAGGAGTTCTTGCTCCCAAGTCACGATATTTTTTGGGATTTTTAAGGAAATCCACCACTTCTTCCAACTCTTTCTTGGCTTCGTCGACTCCGGCCACGTCCAAAAATTTAATATTTTGCTTTCCCTTGGCAAAAAGTTTTGCTTTACTTTTCCCGATACCAAAGACATCGGCTCCGCCCCCTTGTCTCCTCATTAGGTAATACATTAATACTCCGAAGCCAATTATGGGTAATACCAAAGACATCACGTTCCAGAATCCGTTGATAAAGTCCTGAGAAACCACTTCCACCTTTACCTTGCTTTCGTCTACTCCCGCTTTTTGCAGTTGGTCCATAAAGCTGGCCCCTTCTTCTTTTCGGGACATGCCCAACGTCTGGTTACCCGAAGCATCCTTTGGATATAGAAGAATCAATTCCTGACCTCTGATTTGAACTTCGTCCACCTTTCCGGCCTTGATCTCCGCGATCGCTGTCGACAAAGGTAACTCTTTCACCACCCCGGTCGACCCTAAGACGAATTTTAGTAGCCCCGGCAAAAAGAGAAATAATATTAATATCCAGATCATTATTCGCCTCAAATTAAGGTTAAACTTCAGCTCGATCTTCTTTGTTGTTTGAGGTTTTGGTTTCAGCATAGTCGATCTCCCTATCTTATCACCGAACCCGGTTTTAGATCCTCGGGCAAGAATAACAAAATTGCCCCGTCATCGGTATCGGCCATAATGCACATTCCGGCTGATTCCTCATCTCCCATCTTTTTTGGTGCCAAGTTTATTACCACCGGAATATTCTTACCTATTAGCTCCTCGGGGGTATACCATTTTCTGATTCCCGAAAAAAGGACTCTCTTCCCAACTTCTTCTCCCAGATCCACTTCATATCGGAGTAGTTTATCGCTCCATTCGGGGGCGGAGGCGAAAACCACTCTCCCCACCCGGATATCCAATTTCTCAAAATCGCTGTAGGTGATGACGGGTTTCATGTCGTTAAAATTGGTAGTCGATCTTCATCGCCTGTTTGATTTTCTTTAATACTTCTCCGGACACCTCTCTGCCTTTTTCTATACCATTCTTCAAAATTTCATTTACCTTCTCCGGATCTCGCTCCAGCTCCGATCTCCGTTTTCTCATTGGTTCCAAGAGGGTATTGATCGCCACCGCCAATTTTTGCTTTACCTCCACATCTCCGACCTGTCCCGCTTTATATCTGGTTTTCAGCTCTTCGACCTCGGCTTTGTTTGGATTAAAGGCATCGTGATAAATGAATATCGGATTGCCTTCCACGTGTCCCGGGTCGGTTGGCTTCAGTCTGGTCGGGTCCGTAAACATAGATTTGACCTTCTTATCCACTTCTTCCACCGAGTCCGCCAGATAAATACAGTTGCCGAGACTCTTGCTCATTTTAGCCTTGCCATCCAGCCCGACCAGTCTGGGGAACTCCCCCACCAAAGCCTCCGGCTCCACCAGGGTTTCTCCGTACAAATTGTTAAATTTACGCACGATCTCTCTGGTTTGTTCGATCATGGGCAGTTGGTCTTCTCCCACCGGGACCAGGTTTGCCTCAAAAGCCGTGATGTCGGCGGCTTGGGACACCGGATACATGGCGAATCCTGCCGGTAGTGTATCCGCGAACCCTTTTTGTTCGATCTCCGCCTTTACCGTCGGGTTCCGCAACACCCTGTTCAGGCTCACCATATTAAGGAAAAAGACGGTCATTTCGGCGATCGCCGGTATTTGGGACTGGAGGACAATGGTGGATTTTTTGGGGTCGATCCCGGCCGCCACATAATCGAGCACCAGTTCCCGCACGGAATTGACCACCATCTCCGGGTGTTCATAGTTATCTGTCAGAGCCTGTACGTCGGCGATCAGGACAAATTGGTCATATTCGTCCTGGAGCTTCACCCTATTGGCCAGAGAGCCCACGTAGTGCCCCAGATGTAGCTTTCCGCTCGGTCTATCTCCCGTCAGTATTCTTTTTTTCATTTTGTTGATTTAACTACCTAAAGTAGCAGGGACGGGGGTCGGACCCGTGACCTCGGCCTTATGAAGACCTTGCTCTACCACTGAGCTACCCTGCCTCGATCAGCCGTGGCTAACACAAAGGCTATCCAAGCTCATCTATTCTACCATTTTACCCTCGATTTAGCCGCCTGTCCTAAACCCGGTCCTGTGCGTGCTATAATCATGGTTGTTCGCATTTGCGGGTGGAAGGTAAGTATCTTGCAGGGCTCATAATCCTGCTTAATTAGGGGGCGGATCCCTAGACCCGCAACAAAGTTACATGGCTATCAACAGCCACCACTTTTCCCAGTTGGGTACTTGATCTTCTTTTTCACCGGATGTAGCCTTCTGAGCCGTGTATTCCTCGGGCATTACGATCAAGATCTCACCCTCCTTCTGCATATTTAGCTTCTCTCTGATCAACTTTTCTTTAAAATCGTCCGTTAATACCAGACTCATTTTATTCTTCAAGGCCAAATTCCTGGCTTCTTCGGCCGAAAGTCTCTTTCCCGCTTCGGTTATTCTGGAGAATCCCTTTCTCATTTGCCACACGTCTCTAGCCAAAGACAGTATCAATAGCCACGCGATAGCCAGTATGACAGCCTGATACCACCCCCTCTCAAACCGATTTCCTATATGTCTTTTACCTACTTGCATTATTGTAACCTAGAGTGTTATAATTAGAGACATAATATATTTATTATAAAAAAATGGACCAAAACGAACTCAATATCAAACAAGCCGTTTCGGCTTTCAAAACCCACCTTGCCGAGCAAGGCAGGGCTTCTGCTACTATCTTAGCCTACTCAAAAGACATTGAACAACTGGCTGATTTTGTGGCCAAATCCGGCATTGTAAACCTCAAGGAGGTGACCAAGGACAGTATCGACTCTTTTAAGGCTCATTTGGCCGAAAATAGCTACACCACCAAGTCAATTTCCAGAAAGATCAACTCTATTAAGTCTTTCTTCTCTTATGTTCTGGCTAACGGTCTTATCACCGAAAACCCCTCGGTTGGTGTCTCTCACCCCAAATACGACATCAAACCTCCTCGTATCCTCAACAAAATCGAGTATCGGGCTCTTAGAGATGCCTGCCGCGAAGATGTCAGAATGGCCGCCATTGTCGAGATTCTTCTCCAAACCGGTATGCGCATTTCCGAACTCGCTAACCTCAAAATCTCGGATATCGACAAAAACACCAACCAGGCTACCATCAGAGCCTACGAATCTCATCCTGAGAGGGTTACTCCTCTGAACCAGCCTGCCAGAGAAGCTCTGGACAGATACCTGGCTGTTCGACCCAAAAGCGCGAACAACAACGTTTTTATCACCAAGACCGGTAACGCCTTCCTGATCAGAAACATTCGTTCTAATCTGGACCGATATTTCCACATCGCCGGTATCGAAAACGCCAAGGTTAACGATCTTAGACACACTTTTATTGCCCAACAGCTGACTTCGGGCAGTCCTTTGGTCTACATCAGTAAGCTCGTGGGCCACAAAAGACTATCCACTACCGAAAAATACTTGGAGTTCATTTCCGAAAAACCCGCCAAGGACAAACCCAAGATCGTCGACCTCTAATCCTTTTTGGTCAGTTTTCTTATGGTCTCCAGAGTCGACTGAGACAGGAATCCCAGCACGTCTCCCATCTTTTCTATCGATCCGACGGCTAAAGCCAACCATCCCGAAGATGTCCTTCTGGTGTCCTCCAGTATCAAAAAAGCATTTTTCACCCCCGACACTTCGAGCTGTTCACCCGTAACCTCGTCTTCCAGGTATACCGTCACCGGATTCCCGCTTTTTCCCAGCTCCAGATTCCCGGTTATCAGCATTTCTTGAGGCCAGTTATTCCCCACGTAGTCATCTACCGAGGTGCTTTTTGACTGGGATACCCTCAAGAGCCTGTCTTGCTTTGCACTAGTTTTCATCCTGCCCAATTATATCAGCTTAGTCCGACATCATTTGAATAAATGATACTATTGAATTATAGTTTGGTAATTATAGAACAAAGGTTCAAAAACATGGGTAAAAGACTTATCGGTAAAAAGACAGCTGCAATCGAATTGAGACAAGAGGGAGCTAGTTATTCCCAAATCAAAAAAACAACCGGAATCAGCAAAAGCACTTTATCAGGCTGGCTAAAAGACTATCCCCTATCTCCCCAAAGAATTAAAGAGTTAAGGGATTTTAGTTCACAAAGAATCGAAAAATTCAGAAATACCATGCGAATAAAAAAAGAAACTCGACAAGCCTTGATTTTTCAACAAGAAGAAAAATATTTATTACCTTTCACAAAAAAAGAGCTTTATTTAGCCGGTTTATTTTTGTATTGGGGTGAAGGCAATAAAACCACCCCGTATTCAACTGTTTTAAGTAACTCAAATCCTGATATGATCAAGTTTTTTGTCCTATGGTTAACTAAGATCTTGAAAGTTCCAAAGAATATGTTACGGGCAAAAATCCATATTTATCAAGATATGGATGAACTAGGTGAGCTTAATTTCTGGAGCAAATTAACAAAAATACCAAAAAGTAATTTTACTAGACCATATGTCAAACAAACCACTCAAGCTGGACTCACTTATAGGGGGTTTCATCATGGGACATGCAACATAATTGTCCACAATAGAGACATAACCGAAAAAGTCACTTTAGGACTCAAAGCAATTTCCAATAATATAGGCAAATTAACCGCTAAATCTGATAAAATAGCCAAGAATAGCGCGGGCGACTAGCTCAATGGTAGAGCGAACGTCTTATACACGTTTGGTTTCAGGTTCGAGTCCTGAGTCGCCCACCAATCACCAATGTTGATAATTTTGAAACTGAGGTACTTTCTGGATAATGATAAAAATACACAAACGTAGTTTACTGTTCATCACTTTGGTGTGTATCTTGACTGTTTTGGGATATTCTTGGTTAATCAATCAGCCATTTTCACAGCAATTGGGAGGGTTCACTCAGACGCATAAATATTCTTTACTCGGGATACTCGTGGTAGTTAAAGTAATCGGATTAGTTTGGCCACCCCTCCCTGGGGGCATATTTAATTTGGCTGTCATTCCTTTCTTGGGCTGGCAATTGGCATACTTAACAGACCTAGTTGGTACTATTGTTGGAGCGGGATTCTGTTACTTAATTGCGAAAAGGTGGGGAAGAAAGCTACTGAACAATATTTTTGATGAAAAAACTATGGAGAAAATCACTGCCATCAAGGTTAAGGGGAATCGGCAAACAGAGTTTAGCTTCGTGATGACGGTCACATCCCGTCTGATAATGACAGAATTTAGTTACTATACAGCGGGCCTTCTCAAGATTAACTTCGGCAGGTTTATCGTTGGAGCAGTCGGTTCCCATATACTTTTAGGTATACCTAGCTACTACTTAATGAGTGTTATGTTCGAGACAAAGAGCGTGTACTTGGGACTAATTGGATGGATCATCATTATCCCTCTTTGGCTTAAAATTAAAGAGAGGTATTTTGAGAAGAACGATGTTCAATAACTTCCTTGTCCCATTATTTCGTAGGCGGTCAGAAACTGTTGTTTCTCGAATCATGCCATATATTAAGGAAACAAGCAAAATCATTGATATTGGTTCTGGGTCGGGTGATGTAGCATGGTTACTTCAGTCAAAGGGCTTCAAGATTACTCCTGTTGACGTGGCCGATTTTCATGGACCTAGAATGATTAAGACAATTATTTATGACGGAAGGACATTGCCGTTTAGAGACAAGATTTATGATTGCGCTTTACTACTTATGGTTATGCATCACACCAATGATCCCAGCGTTGTGTTCAAGGAGGCGAAAAGAGTTGCAAAAGAAGTTGTGGTCATCGAAACTTCCTATACTGACCCCTTTAATCGTTTGTTGACCATTGTTTCCGACGCAATCGGAAATTTGAGAATAGAGGCGTTTTGGAACTCCTACAAGACCGATAACGGCTGGAGGCAATTCTTTGAAGAGCATGGATATACGGTTGTCTCCACACATAAATACTGGGACAGGAATTTAGGGATTATTCCGTTTCTCCACATTCTCTACCATTTAAAAGAAAAACACGTCAATTAGTCTTTTTGCGTTTACAGGTTAGACCTTTTTTGTATTTCTTCCCGAACCTCTTCCACATCACGGCCAAATTTTAATCTCGATAATTCTTTTACCATTCTGGACATTTCGGGACTACCTTGAGCCTTCTCTGCCTTAAGGTCTCTTCCTACATTCATGGAAAATGGTGGTACCGGAGTCCCGTTTACCACCGTCTTTACATATATATTTTGAGCCGGAATATTAGCCAGATCGGTCTCGTTGAACACTCCTTCGAATTCTTTTGCCAGTATCGCCGCATCCTGAACTCCCACCCGGTAGGTCATCAAGGTTCCGCAGTTCCCAAAAATCGCATCTCTTACCTGCTCATCGATCTGGCTGACAAATTGGTTGGCCAGCACCAGTCCAATTCCATATTTACGTACTTCGGAAAGCATCTGAGCAAAGTCCGGTGTGGCAAAATTCTGAAACTCATCAACATATACAAAAAATGGCCGTCTCTGTTCTTTGGGTATATTTTGACGGGAAAGAGCGGCCGCCAGTATTTTCGGCACCAACAAATTGCCTAAAAAGCTGGAGTCTTCCTCCCCCAACAAACCTTTAGCCAGTTTCAAAAAGACAATTTTCCCTTCATCCATAGCCGTCCTAAGGTTAAGCGTACTCTTCGACTGCCCAATAATATTTCTGATCATTTCATTGGTTACGAACCGGCCAAATTTGGACGCAATATAATCCAAAGTCTCCGATTTATGGAAATCGCTGGTTTGTGCCATTTGGTCGGTCCAGAAACGTTTTACGATTGGGTCTTTTACCAGTGGCAATATCTCCTGAACATATTTTGTATCGGTTAATGCTCTATTTACCTCCACAAAAGTTGACCCGGGTACGGCGGCAACGGTTAGCATAGCGTTTCTGACTTGGTGTTCAAAACGTGGTCCTACCATTCCTGTCCTATGCGGATCGTACAGCTTATACATTAGATTGATGACCGAAGAAGCTACGATATACATCTCATCGTAGTTTTGTACTTCCAGTATGTTCATACCCACCGGTCTTTCTTTGTCCGAAGGATCGAAGACGATCACATCCTCGGCTCTCTCCGGGGGAACCAGTTCCAGAAGCTCCTCGATACCATCTCCGTGCGGTTCCATAAAACACAGTCCCCTGCCGGCTCTCATATCTTGAATGATCATGGACTTCAAAAGTTCCGTCTTTCCGGTACCCGTCCGGCCGATGATATAGAGGTGTTTCATTCTGTCGGTTTCCCCCATATAGATATTCCGTTCCTGACTTCTATAAATGGAGCGGCCAAGCCACAATCCGGACTCCGGGAACTCTCCGGAAGCCGGAGATGTTTTGGCGGTCAACCAATATATGTGAGGCGTTTCGATTGTTTTATTGGGCAAGTGCCACACGGTAGCCAGTTCATCCACCGACAAAATCGAGTTCAAACCCCACATGTTTTGATACCGATATAGAAAATCCAGCATAAAAGACTGTTTGAACCGTATTTTGGAACCGGAAAATGAATTTTGATTGCCGGCAAACTGAGAGAACGTCCCCTTAAGGTTGCTCAAGTTAGCCTTCGCTTGATCCAAAGAAGGAGAGACACTGATGATCCTGATACTGGTCAAGAATCCTACCTTGGAACATTTATTGGTAATTGCTTCCATGTCCTGGGGATTCATCTTAAACTTGGCCTTCTCCGGATCCGCCTCTTCTTTCTTCAGTTTGGAAATATAGCCAAACCCGGACTTACTCCAGCCGGAATCGGCCGGAGAGATTACGATTTGGATGGCCGCCGCTTCATTATCGGTAAACTTAGCCATCGCCGAAGTAATCGAAGACAGTGAATCCACGGGCAACTCCTTAAAACTCTTTATCGGTTTAAAACTCTCATTTTTTAGAGTCAGTTCGGCGAAGTCAATTTTGGCATCTTTATAAAAAATGTTGTACTCGTCCACCTGCTTCACATGAGTTCCCGGATACGTTCCGGAGATCAACTTCTCTACCAGCTCAACATTTTTACGGTGACAGGAAACATAGAACCTTATATCTTCTTTCTTCCCCACGATCTCCAAAGACAAATGCTGTTGTGGCTCAAATTTTTGCCAAAAACCTCCCCGTTTTAATGAAAATAATGACGAAAACATCTGCTCCACAGCGTCGACTTTGACTTCGTTGTCTCTGGGTACCGCTATCTCCAACAAGACAAAATTTAAGCTCACCTCTTCCCGATTACGATTCCTGATCCAGATAACAAACAGCATCCAGGTAGCCACCATCGTCGCGGCCAAAAAAGCTATCCCTAAAAAAACCACGAATAAGTATTGGATCCAAAAATTTAAGTCGATCATTTATTTGTGCTTTGTGGCATATAAAAAACTCTGCCCGGATATTTTTTGATCATCATTACGCACCATTCGGATAGCCATCGGACACCATCAACAATACTCTTTTTAAGCCCCTTCTCCAACTCGGCTTGGTTCATTGGCAAGGTAATATTCTTTACGACCGTAACCGGAAGGATGCCCGTCGTCCCCTTGTCGTTTTGGACTTGGGGAGGCTGTGCTACGGATACAGTTTGTTGAGGTTTGTTGATCTGGGGTTGCTGGGTTTCGGCTTGGTGTTCGGCTCTGTCAATATAACCCTGAATTTCTCTCAGGGCAATTTCGTCCGGTGTTAGCTGGCGTTCCACTTCCTTACCTAAAGCAGGCATATCTAACTATACCAATTTTTTAAGCCAAATTCCTTAATCAATACTCAAGACTCCAAATTTATGTCCTAAAGCGGTCGCCAAACGAACCGGATATAGAAAAACTATAAAGTTACTCCATTGTCATCGGATATCAGGACAATGGACCGGTCAAAGCTACCCGAAAAGACAAAAAAAGCGCGATATCAAGCCAAAATTACGCGCAAACACCCACTTAGCAATATCAACAAAAGACTGATAGTAATCACAATTACCTACTATCATTTAATATCATTTCTTTGTGCTTGTCAAATCCTAACCAAAACCACTTCAAACAATATCATATCACTACGAATAATATCACAGAAGGTTACTTTACCCGTCCTTCGGTCGGGTCGAAGTCACACCCCGACACACACGCCAGTTCCTGCGCCGCCTTGGTGTAATCTTCCTCTTCAAAACGGTAAAGTTTACTGAAATCTATCGACGGGAAGTTCCCGATCAATTTCTCGTACTCTTCTTTGTCAATCTCCTGGTATGGCATTTGGGAATATGCCGCGTCAAAAGCCGGTAGGAAGGACATGCCCCCTATCAGATTTCTGTGATCCCAGACCCATTTAATGAGATCGATCACTTCGTCCGGGTGATAAGTAATGGTCACACTCGGATTATGCTCCGTCCAGTTGATTTTATTCTGGAGCCAATACTCACATTGTTGTATTGCCGAAAAATTCTTTCTGGTTATCGCACCGTCGGGAGACTTCACCGGAAAGTGGATCACCCATGTATTGGCCGTATCCATCATTTGACCATTCTCCGGATCCATCGGAACGTTCTCGGCTTTCAATACTTTGTATATCGAAGAATGGGTGCTGACGCGGATATTCCTGACATAGTAAGGAGCCCATCGGGCATGGATACCCGACGCACAATTAAATAGTTGGGAAGAATTTCCCGATGGCTTGACACAAGTAACGGCCGTGGCTTGATTGATACCAAGCTTCATGGCCATCAGCCTGTTCGTTTCTATCGCCACTTGCCTCAGTCGGCTTTGTACGGCCGGATCCTGAGCCACTGGACTATCCATTTGACCGTTGATATCTACTCCCAGCAGTCTCTCTTCCTCACAGTTCTTCTTCCATTGTGGTCTCAGTCCGGGAAAATTCGTCGCCAGTGATTGAATGGTTCCTATTATCGCCGCCACCTCTACTTTATCCTTTAGTGTTTCGTATGTATCTTCCCTTCTCGCAATAGCTATCGATAGATTGCAGAACTGAAAGGGTCTCAGGATGATCTCCCCGCATGGATTGGTCCCAAACTCGTCGGCCTGTCTTCTGGCCGGTCTCATATCGATCGCCGCCTGCCTGTTAAAAATTCCTGGCTCGCCTCTTCCGGACTTGACCATTTCGAGCATTTGTTCCGTTACTTCCAGTTGTGTCAGGCCGGAAAGTGGCCAGACAGCACTGTTGTTGGCATTCCACCTTTGACTATTGTCTCTCTCAAAATCTCCCGTCTTACATCTCCACATCTCCTTGTCGTCAAAATCAAATAACGAGATCATGGCCGTTCTTCTCATGCCACCGGAAACGGCGGCATTCCCCACTTCACACATGATGTCGTGAGCATCGATCGGACGGAGGAAACTGCCCTGTCGCAGGATGATCCTTTCCCTCACAAACTCCATCATTTTTCGGAAAGGTTCCGGCCCGGACGACCTTCCGCCCTTTGTCTTGAGGATCGCCCCTGCCGGCCTCAATCCCGAATAATCAAACTTGATGTCCCCTCCGTCAAACCAAGTGGTAAGACCGGTCCTTAAAGCATCCGCCCAGCCTTCGGTCGTATCTTCAATCAACATTTGCTTAATTTCCGACCCGTTTTGTCTTTTTACCCTCGGTAGATTTTCGACATATTTACTCTCCACGGAAAAGCCGACTCCGCAACCGTTCATGGAAATGAGCAAGGCCTCTACAAAAGAATCGATGCTGTCTATCGGTTGGTAGGAACAGTTATAGATGCTGATGTTATTTCTCCTGGCCGCCGGTCCCGCCATGGCGAGTAGCCTCATCGACGGAGTCGCATTCATCGAAAGCATCGCCGTCTTTATCCTCTTGTAGACCGCCGGCTCCAATTTTTCACCGGACAGCTCTTTCAGGTAATCAACTGCTCTTTCCACCGTTTCTTTCCAGGTTTCTCTTCGACCCAGATCATAATTAAAACGTGAATATTTATCGAAGAACTGGAATTTTTGGATCTGATTCCCAAAATAGACATCACTTTCGGCGAACGCTTTGGCCACTTCCTTTGGGATCGGCCGGGCATCACGGACTTTCGCGTGTTCGGCTCGGTAGATAATATAGTTCTTGGCCGCCGCGAACTCCCCCGCCGCCTGCAACACGAGCTCTACCGTATCCTGAACTTGTTCCACCGTTGGTTTGCTGTATTTGGCCCCGATTATATTGACCACTCTCTTGGCGAGCTCCTCTACCGTTACCGACGGTTCCTTTCCAATATCACGGAAACACAGTTCGATTGCTTTCTCGATCTTCTTAATTTCAAATGGAACAACCCGGCCATCCCTTTTCACGATTGTCTTGGGGACTTCGATCTTTATCTCAACCACTTTTTTCTTTTTAATTATCATAATTCTTCATTCAAATTAATAACTTTTTGAGAATCCAAAATAAACCTCTTAAAGTCCTCGGCATTTTCAAAATCCATATAAACGCTGGCGAATCTCATATATGCCAATTCATCTACATCCTTAAGTCTCGTCAGGACCATCCGGCCAATATCGCTGGCACTTACCACGGTTGTGTTTAGCGTCAATAGTTTACTCTCGATCTCGTCAACCAAATTCTCGATCTGGCGTCCGGAAACCTTCCGTTTATAACAGGCCTTCATTATGCCTTTTGCGAGTTTGTCCCTGTCATATTGTTCGATCTTGCCATTCTTCTTGATTATCTTCAGATCGATATTGACCAGTTTCTCATGAGTGGTGAACCTTTTTCCGCATTTTTTACACTGTCTCCTTCTTCTTACCCCTTCCGCTCCGGGAAGGCCTCTGCTTTCCAGCACGTTTGTGTCCTCATTGTTGCAATATGGGCAGTTCATAGTGGCGCGATATTTAGCGTTATCAATCATCATTAAACGCCACCGGTGGTATGTCAACTGGAACACAAAATATCAGATTGGCTCATCGAAGCCGATCTCCGCAAAATCTTCTTCAATTGAGCAAATGTACTTCTATGCTACAATTCCCCCAACACAAATCCGTACTCTAAAATTTGGAGGTTCTCATGCCTACCCCGGACTACGACGCCGAATACAGGGCTCGGATAGAAGCCCGTCGAATGCTGGACGAGGCTCGACAAAAGTATGTCGAGAAATGGATCGTTACCCACAGAGAAGAAAAACTCAAAGAAGCCCGTGCCCTGGAAACTACCAAAGAGGCCATTCTGGCCGCCTTAAAAAGGTCAAGTTTTGATAAAGTCGTTAGACAGGTCCTTCTGGAGCTTCAAACAAAATTCTATGCCACCGGAAAGCCAAAAGACGGGATCCCGTTTGACGGCGAACAGATCGAAGGTCATACTCCGGCTCTGATTATTGACCATCTCGGTCAAGCCGGATTCCGTCAACGTTTCGAGATATCGGGTTTAAGGTATTCATTCCGCACCGGCTTGGACGAGGTCACCATTATCGCCACCATCTGTCGGGGAAAAAGAAACCGGCTCTATCCCGTATTTAGTTTAACCCACACCGACGGCCGATCCCACCGGATCGACTGGACTCAAAGACTGGAGAATCCGAACAGCGGCCAACTCAGAAATTGGCTTATCGATCAAATTACCGGATTGATCTCAAAACGATACCCTTTGTTAAACGAGCCCGTCACCCTCAAGGCTGTCGCCGACTGGCACGTTCCTGCCTCCGCCACACGTAGTTTCTACCCGGACGAAGAATAGTTCCGTCAACTCTCCCACTCGGGAGAGTTTTTTCTACCCCAATACGGCCAAATTCAGACCCATCCTGGCCAAAATCGAACCGGCTACGTTTCCCGTTTCCACCCTTATCCATGCATTTATCACCCCGCTTGCACCCGAAAATAGCACTACTCCTATCAAATCTCCTACCCCCAACTCGTACACGAACAACAATATAGGAAGCCTTATGACCGCCACCATCAATCCCACGATTAACAAATTTATCCACTTCCCTTTTTGAATTTTTTCCAAATAGCCTGCGACAAAACCACTGAAAGTCAGTTCTTCCGTCACCGCCGTTGCCAGGACCACACCCAGCAGATCTGTCTTCCACCCCAGCCCCTCGATATTAAAACGTCTGATCAAAAAAAAGTACATCAATCCTACGCCAATTCCCAGCAAGCAAGAGACAACCCCTCCTTTTCCAAACATCTTCACCCTTTCCTTCAAAGAAAGTTGCCACCAGAAAAGGGGTACTATCCAAATCACCGGCTTAAACCAAAGCTCCTCAATTACTTCCGGAAGCCGCACAAAATAACGGAAGCTTCCCCAAACGATCAATATATATAAATAGTAATACCAAAGTCGTCTCACCTTCTCATCGTATCATAAATAGCTTGCCTGACTACCGGCAAGGTATAATGAAATGGCTATGTCCGTCAGTCGCCGCGAAATTCTTAAATCGATCGAAAAAAGTTATCGGAAACTTCTGGGGAAACGGAGGTTTACGTTTCTGCAAATTGTTCTCATCGTTTCCGGTTTCTTTTTGATTACCTTGTTTTTCCTACTAAAAGGCGTCCCCAGTCCGGCCAAACTGGTAAGAACACCTGCTCCGGTCAGTACCAAAATTCTTGATCGAAACGGGAAATTACTGTACGAAGTTTACTCCGAATATCGTCGAACGCCCATCGCCTCAAAAGATATTCCCGACTATGTCAAAAAAGCCACCGTGGCCATCGAAGATAAGAACTTCTATTTTCATCACGGCATCGACATCACAGGGATTATCCGGGCAGCCTTTAACACTCTGACAAAGGGTAAACGTCTCGCGGGCGGTTCCACCATTACCCAGCAACTCGTCAAAAACTCTCTGCTGTCCGACACCAGACGCACGATTACCAGAAAAGTTAAGGAGGGGATTCTTTCAATCGCCACCGAATTCTATTACACCAAGGACCAGATTCTTGAACTTTATCTGAACTACACTCCCTACGGTGGAACTGCCTATGGAATTGAGTCCGCGTCAAAAACATACTTCGGAAAAAGTGCCAAAGATCTTGATCTGGCCGAGTCCGCCCTTTTGGCCGGACTCCCCCAGTCACCAACACGCTACTCGCCTTTTGGAGCCAACCCCGAACTTGCTCTCAATCGGCAAGCCGAGGTGTTACGCCGCATGCAGGAAGACGGATATATCACCAAAGAACAGGCCGAAACAGCCAAAAACGAAAAATTAATTTTTGCCAAAAAAAATATTTCTATCAACGCACCCCATTTCGCCCTCATGGTTCGTGACAACTTGGTTCAGAAATATGGTGAAGACAAAGTCAATCTTGGAGGTCTAATAGTAACCACCACCCTCGATCTTGACCTCCAAAACTATGTTCAAGCTTCCTTGTCCGCCGAAATGAAAAAAATCGCCAAAATGAAAATTAGCAACGGAGCCGCGATCGTAACTCATCCAAATACGGGAGAAATCATCGCCCTGATCGGTTCCAAAGATTATTACGACGATACTATTGACGGTCAGGTAAATGTCGTGACCTCTTTGCGTCAGCCGGGCTCCTCGATCAAGCCCCTGAACTACGCCACCGGCCTGCTCAGAGGCTGGCCAACCAGCACCACCTTTCTCGACGTTCCCACTTGTTTTAATGTCCCGGGCCAAAAGCAGTACTGTCCCAAAAATTATGACAGTACCTTCAGGGGCCCTGTCTCTATGAGACAATCTCTCGCGAACTCTTTAAATATTCCCGCCGTCAAGATGCTCGCCCTGAACGGAGCCGACTCTTTTATTGCCACCGCCTCTGCCATGGGAATTTCCTCCTGGACTGATCAAAGCCGATTCGGACTGTCTCTCACTTTGGGTGGCGGAGAAGTCACCATGTACGACATGGCGAAAGCCTTTGGCACTTTTGCGAACAGGGGGGTAACAGTCCCCCTCGTATCGGTTCTAAAGGTCGAAACATATGATGGTCGGGTTCTTGAAGAATTCCAACCCGAAAAGATGGCGAACTTAGTTTCCGTTATGCCTCTGAAGTGGAATGATTTTTGGGAATCTCAAAAACAGTTGCCTACTATCACGGCGTCAACAGATCCCAAAGTAACTCTACCGCTCGAAGTTCCCTTTATCATTTCGGACATTCTGGCGGACAACGGCGCTCGGTCGGCCGCCTTTGGCTCCACCAGCAAATTAGTTGTCCCCGGTCATACCGTCTCGGTAAAAACGGGCACTACCAATGATCTTAAAGACAACTGGACTATTGGCTATACCCCCGACTACCTGGCCGCCACTTGGGTCGGGAATAATGACAACACATCAATGAGTTATGTCGCTTCCGGAGTTACCGGAGCTTCCCCAATTTGGAATACCATTATGAAAAAGGTTTTACAGGGTGTTAAAGACAAACCTCTCTCCAAACCGGAAGGAGTCACCAATTTTCAAGTCTGCAACTTCACCGGCTTCATGGCTCAACAGGAAAACCAATGCGAGTCGCACTCGGAATATTTTATCAATGAAGTCCTACCTTTAAGTCAAAACAATTACTCTATCAAAAAGCAGGTTTGGGTCAGACGATCGGATAAATATCCGGTACTTCCCGGGGACGAGACCGTAGATCGTGATCTTGAAGAACACATCGTCGTTTCCGACCCTTTTACTCAGGATTTTTGTCTAGATTGTACTTATCCGGTTGATGACAAGGGGCACATTCAGTGGCCCCAAACCATTGTCGATTATTCCCGGTTCCAATCAAGGACTATCACTCCATACAATTACATGCCGACTCCTACTATCGAAAATGCTCCGCAAAATTAAATTTTTTCTCTTAGTCCCGATAATTGTCTTAGGTAGTCTGACCGCCTTCGCGGTATGGAAAAATAATCTGCCACTGATCAGCCCCATTGTGATGGTTGAAGTTCTTACCGGCCATGCCCCCGCATTAAAATCAAAAAGGGTTGTTTATGGATTTTTCCCTTACTGGAATCTAAAATATGCCGACGAACTAAATATTACCTCTCTAACCCATTTTGCCTACTTCGCAGTTGATTTGAATCCTGACGGTACCATAAATAAAGCCAATTCCAAGAAAGAGCAGGAACCCGGTTGGAACAAACTAAACTCCAAATCTTTAGGGAAACTCCTGTATCAATCCAAACTTCTTGGTCAAAAAAGTGTCCTCACTGTTACCGCGATGGATCCGGAAACCATTAGCTCTCTCTTGGAAAATCCCCAAAACTCACAAGCGGCCATCGAGTCCATTATGTCCGTCTATCGGGAAAAGGACTTCGACGATCTAAACGTTGATTTTGAATATGTTGGTGAACCAAATGAAACAACCAGAAACGGATATACCGACTTCGTCAAAAATTTGAAAAGTGCTTGCATCTTGGAAAACCCGGATTGTCATATTGATATCGATATTTTTGCCGATTCTGCAGAAAAATACCGCTTGTGGGACCTCCCGGCCCTGAACAAGGTTGTCGATCGCTTTGTCATCATGGCTTACGATTATTATCGGAAGAGTTCTGTCCAGGCCGGACCGGTTGCCCCGCTTACGGGAAAATGCAAACCCGGTTTCCTACCCGCCGGAGACTGCCTTGACCAGGACATTATCACTCACCTTTCCCAGTTCACCAAAATAATTCCTTCGGAAAAAATTCTTCTTGGTATCCCCTTCTATGGCTACGAATGGCAAACGGCCTCCAAAGATTATCTGGCCGGCACCTATCCCAAGACAGGGGCCTTAGCCACTTACGCCAGGATCCAAACCCTTTTTTCCGATCCGGAGATCTCTTCACTTTCGGCCAAGTGGTCGAGCACTTCTTTAAGTCCCTATCTGGTCTATGAGAAAAATGATCAAATATTTCAGGTCCAGTTTGAAAACGCCCAATCCTTGGAACAAAAGATCAAACTGGTCAAATCGGCTAATCTCGGTGGCATCGCCATTTGGGCCCTCGGTTACGAGACGCCGTATGACGATCTTTGGCTTCCAATCAAAAACCTTTCTACCCCCTAGTCTTTTTCACTATTCGGATCTACAATTGAGCTAGTTTCGGTTGCCCCATTTTCCACCAAATCGTCATCGATTCATGGTAAAAAAGAAAGAAGCCAAATCAAATAACTTCCTCACAGTTATAGGTCGGCCTGTCTTCAATTTACTGATTTCACTAATTTCTCTCGTAGGTTTTGTCTTGTTTCTCCTGGAAAATATTTCCCGGTTAAAACTTCCCCATCTCCGGCTTCCCCGCGTTTGTCTTCATTTCCCAAAATTCCGGCTAAATATCAAGGTCCCCCGTCTCCCGGTAACCAAGATAAACTTCAGGACTATCTCTTTTCTGGTGTCCCTGCTCTGTTTATTCATTTTCGTTTATTTCGAGATCTTTTATAATTTACCCAGCCCAAAAACCCTTTCCCAATTTCCGTCAAAGTTAACTACTCAGATCCTCGACCGGAATGGGGTGATGTTATATAAAATTTACAAAGATGAAAATCGAACCCTGGTATCACTGGACTCCCTCCCGCCTCACGTAAAGAACGCCTTTCTGTCCGCGGAAGACAAAGATTTCTATGCCCACAATGGCTTTTCACTCCCCGGCCTTTTTAGAGCTCTCTATAAAAATATCTTTGATGACCGAATGGAGGGAGGATCAACTATTACCCAACAGCTGATAAAGAATACCATTCTGACTTCGGAAAAGACTATTACCAGAAAAGTTAAGGAAATAATTCTGGCCATCAGGACCGAACGCCTTTTTCCCAAGGATAAAATTTTCGAAATGTATTTAAATCAAGTGGGTTTTGGCGGACCGGCATATGGAATTCAGGAAGCGGCTCGACAGTATTTTGATATCGACGCTAAGGATTTGGATCTGGCTCAGGCGGCATATCTTGCCGGACTCACCCGGGCTCCCAGCAAATACTCTCCTTTTGGAGATCAACCGGAAATGGCAATAGAAAGACAGCACTTGGTTTTGGGTCAAATGCTCAAAAACGGCCAAATATCCAAAATCGATTTTGACCGGTCTCTGGAAGAGAAACTGGACTTTCAATCCGCCAAAATCGAGATCAAAGCCCCTCATTTTGTCATGTTGGTCAAGAGCCTCCTCATCGACCGGCTTGGAGAAAATGTTGTTACTCAAGGCGGCTTAAAGGTTTATACCACTCTTGACTCCAATCTTCAGGATCAAGCCCAAAAAATTGTATCGGACGAGATCGAAAAATTGAAGCCCTTACATGTCGGTAACGGCTCTGCTTTGATTACCAACCCCAAAACCGGTGAGATCCTGGCTATGGTCGGATCCATCGATTATTTCAATCTCAAACAAAATGGACAAGTCAATCTCACCATGGCACTCCGGCAACCGGGAAGTTCGATCAAGCCTTTGAACTATGCTTTGTACTTCGAAAATGGGAATGGTCCGGCAACCATCATTGATGACAAACCGATTACTATCCATATCTCCGGCCAGGAATCATGGACACCCAAAAATTATGACGGAAGGTTCCATGGGACTATTACCCTAAGACAAGCCCTGGCCAGCTCTTACAACATTCCCTCCGTACTCTTACTCGCGCGTAATGGTCCGGCAAACTTCGCCGTCTTCGCCAAAAAGCTGGGTATTACTTCTTGGGGTGATCCGTCTCGCTACGGTCTCTCTATGGCCCTGGGAAGTCTGGAAGTTCGAATGGTTGACTTGGCCACGGCTTACTCGGCTTTCGCCAACCAAGGCATCAGTACTCCGCTGAACACTATCGTGAGAGTCGAGAAGCCGGACGGAAAAAATATCCGGCTTTCGGGATGTCCTTCCGACAACAAAACAATTGCCGACAGTACCGGCGCGAACGCCGAAAACGGCATTTGCCTTCCTCAAAAAACAATTTCGCCGACTACGGCATATCTCATCTCCGATATTTTGAGTGACAACTCGGCCAGAAGTCCGGCTTTTGGCGCCAACTCGGTCCTGAATATCAAATCGGCCAAGGTCGCCGTCAAAACCGGTACCAGTAACGATCTAAAAGATAACTGGACCATCGGCTACACTTCAAACTTTCTTGTAGCAACTTGGGTCGGGAATAATGACAACACTCCTATGTCCAAAATTGCCTCGGGTATCACCGGAGCCTCCCCGATTTGGGCAAAAATATTTAATCTGATCCTGAAAACAAATCAGGAACCCACAAATCTCACACCACCGGAAAATCTGATCAAAGTTCCCATCTGTATTCTTACCGGCACTCTCACCTGCACCGGCTGCCCGACCAGAACCGACTACTTCATCAAAGGTACCGAGCCAAAGATCGCTTGTGATCCGGCAGACATCGAACGCCGCCTTCATTCCACCCCATCACCCCAAAACTCCCCTGCGCCCCAAATTTTATAGCTTGTATTCCACGTAATTTTTCCACTCCGGCTTGGGGATACCCACCTTTGGTACGCCTACGTTAAAAACCGGTAATCCAAATTTAAAGTCCTTGATCTTTGGCCACATCCAAAAAAAGATCGTGATACCTAATACTATTAACAGTGTCCAAAACACCATTTTTCTATCGGCCGATCTCTCCCCTTTAGATTTTTTTCTTTTTGGTCTATTTTTACCGGGTACTTCACCCACACTCTCGTCTTCATCCTGCGGTACTTCCAAAAGTCTTTCCTCGTCGTTCATATTAGTCAATTTTTTGTTGCCAAACATCGGGATTAACAAGACACGATGGTTGCCTATTCTCAATAGCGTCGGCAATATTGTCCACTACAATTTTAGCCATTGCCAGACGGGCTTCAATTGTCGCCGATGCGGTATGCGGTGTTAGTATCGTATTTGATAGCGACCGCAATTCCTCCGGAATATGTGTTTCATCTTCAAAGACGTCCAGTCCCGCTCCGGCGATCCATTTCTCTTTCAGTGCCCTGATCAACGCAACTTGATCGACGATCGGCCCTCTCGCCGTATTTATTAGTAGAGCTGTTGGTTTCATCAGCTTAAGTTCTCTCTCTCCCACCATATGTCTCGTTTCGTTCGTTAACGGGACCGACAAACTAACTACATCGGCCTGTTCCAACAGCTGGTCAAAGGTATGGTGCGCCACACCATACTCTTCCTCAAACTCTTCGTCTCTATGTCGGTTGAAATAAATGACCTTCATACCTAACGCACTCGCCATTCTGGCTGTCCATCGTCCGATCCGCCCAAGTCCCACTATCCCCATTACCTTATCTTTCACCCCGGTCCCCAAAAGCAAGTCCGGCTCCCAGCCTTTGTACTTCCCCGATCGGATTAGTCTGTCTCCCTCCACCACTCTTCTATACAAAGCCAAGGTAAAGGCGATGACTTCTTCGGCCACCGACTCGGTCAATACGCCGGGTGTATTGGTGACACAAATTTTTCTCTTGGTGGCCGCCGGTACGTCAATGTTGTCAAAACCTACCGCATAATTACTTATTACCCTGAGTTGCGGTCCTGCCGCCTCCATTACCTCATCATCAATTTTTTCGGTCAGAAGAGAAATAATTCCGGTCGCCCCTTTAACACCGGCCAGCAAATCCTCTCTACTGATATCTCTTCCTTGCCAGACGACTATGTCGTATTTATCTCTTAGCCTCTCAACGAACTTTCCCAGAAACACATGAGTTACAAAGATTTTCGGCTTTTCCATACTTTCATTTAACCACATCAAGATCAATTTTTTCTTCACGACGTGCAGAAGACTAGCCAACAAACCGCACGGACCATGTACATACGAGCCGAAGGGAAC